>JABXKT010000002.1 GCA_013619155.1 Desulfobacteraceae bacterium | reverse complement strand
CCTCCGAGCACGTTCAGGTCATGGCTGAAGATCTTGACTGGTGGACAAAAAATCTCTCCAATTACGGATCTCTCTTCCTTGGTGAGGGCAGCACCGTTCCCCAGGGTGATAAGTGCTCCGGTACCAACCACATCCTGCCTACCAAGAAAGCCGGCTACACCTCTGGCGGCCTGAACGTGCACAAGTTTCTGAAGATCATGACCTACCAGGAGATCGCTCCCGAAGCCAACAAGGTGGTGAGTGGCGCCGCATCCCGTCTCTCCCGCGTGGAGGGCATGGAAGGTCACGCCCGCGCCTGTGACTGGCGTCTGCGTAAGTTCTACCCCAACGAAGCCTGGGATTTCGAAGTCTACAACCAGACCAAGTATTAAGTTCTAAGGCTGACAAGGAATGATACAAGGGGAGGGCAGGAACCTATATTTCTTGCCCTCCTTCGATTCAAGACATATGAGGAGGACGCATGGCAGGCAAATCTATTAAGCGGTTTGATAAGGATTTTACCCAGCAGGAACCCATCAGCGAAGCAGCCATTGAGCGCGCGATAGAGATCATGCGGAGTGGGAAACTTCATCGGTACAATGTGGGACCCGGTGAGAAGGGTGAAGCGGCCCTTTTGGAAGAGGAATTTGCCTCTTACATGGGTGCAAAATATTGCCTCTCCTGTGCCTCATGTGGCATGGCCATGTTCTTAGCCCTTAAGAGTGTGGGCGTGGCGCCTGGTGACAAAATTCTGTGCAACGCCTATACCTTGGCTCCAGTGCCCGGTGCCATCCATAACGCCGGTGCCGAGATTATTCTGGTGGAGATCACCGATGATTACACCATCGATCTGGTGGACCTCGAGAAGAAGGCCGCCGACCCCGATGTGAAGTGGTTCCTGATCTCTCATATGCGTGGCCATCTCACCGATATGGATCGCCTCATGGAGATCTGTAAGAATCATGGACTGACCCTCATCGAAGATTGTGCACACACCATGGGCGCCACCTGGGATGGTAAGAAATCGGGCTCTTTTGGGAACGTGGCATGCTTTAGTACCCAGACTTACAAGCACATGAACTCTGGTGAAGGTGGGCTTCTAACCACCGATGATCCGGAAGTGATAGCCCGCGCCATCATTCACTCTGGCTCCTATATGCTCTACGAACGCCATACCTCTCGTCCTGGGATGGAGGTGTTTGAAGATATCAAGAAATTTACCCCCAACTACTCCAGCCGTATGGACAATCTTCGTGCATCCATGCTGAGATTTCAGCTCCGGAACCTGGATAACCAGTGCGTGCGCTGGAATGATCGCTACCATGTCCTCGAAGAGGGATTCAATACGATTCCCGGGGTCACCTGCCCCAAGCGCCCGGAAAAAGAGGTGTTTGTGGGAAGCTCCATCCAGTTCTCCCTTACCGGACAGGATGAGGCCACCATCCGTAAGTTTCTTGCCGAAGCCCTTGATCGTGGGGTGGAACTCAAGTGGTTTGGAGATGCCGAGCCCGTGGGATTTACCAGCGCCTATTCAAGCTGGCAATACTTCGGCAATCTTCCGGAACTCAAAGAGACCAATCGTATCCTCTCTGTGATGTGCGATATGCGGGTTCCCCTGACCTTTGCTTTGGATGATTGTCGGGTAATTGTAGAGATTCTTCGGGATGTTGCAGAAGAGGTTTTCTCCTAAATTAGCCGCAAAGGACAGTGAGGGGCTTCCCCCTTCGCCCCTCCTGTTCCCCTTTTGTTTTACTGATTGAATATATTGATGGCGGAATCCCCTCATGGGATCACGATGACTGATTTTGTTTTTTACATGCTGATTCGGGGGATGGTTGTTTTGAAAAGCTGAACGGTGCGGTTTCCACAGGCATCTTCAGAGCCCCTCAGCAGAAGTGAGGCTGCAATCTTTATAATGGGTCGTGTATACCCATTGAAGATAGCATTCGTGCGGCAACATCAAATGATGTCTCTCTCTGAATGCAGGATGAGAGGCGGCATGAAAAAAGCTAACGGCTTGTCGTCGTAAGGTGAGTCGGGCAAGTGGCGTGAGAATGTTTTGATTTACGCCGGGTTTTTTTAGGGGAGGGTGCATGATTCACCACATCATGAGCCCAACCGTACAAAAAGGCCCCGGTGGTATGGCGATCACCTGTTGAGTTCAGCATGTCATGGTTTGTATGTGGGGGTGGCCCGCATGGAATAAGTCCCCTGGAAACGGGGGGCCCATTTTCTTCACTGAGTATAGGTTCTGGATGGTTCTGTGCATGTTAAATGTCTACATTTAACACGTGTAATTTGGACTCCGGGCCTGAGGTGAAGACGATGGAACCTTTGAAACAACGAAGTTAGGAGGAAGTGATGTTCAAGAAACTTTGTATTACCGCCATTGTAGTTCTTGCTATGGTGATGACCGTTCAGAGTGCATCCGCCAAGCAGATTATTCGTGTGGGTATGGGGGATGCTCCCGATTCGGATCAGGGTTACGGTGCCCGTTTTTTCAAGGAACTCGTTGAGTCAGAATCCAACGGGGATATCGAAGTGCAGCTGTTCCCCGGTGGTCAGCTTGGAACGGAAACCGAGATGCTCCAGAATGCCCGTCGTGGAACCCTGGATCTCTGCTACGTTGGGATTGGTAATGCCGTTCCTTTCGTAAAAGAGCTCGGTACCCTGACGATGCCTTACCTGATTGAAAATCATTACGACGCGATCAAGGCCACCACAGGTGGGCTTGGTTCTTACTGGAATGAACTCTGTATCAAAAAAGGTGGCTTTCGTATTCTTCACTGGGGTTACTCCAGCTTTCGTTTCATGACCAACTCTAAGCGTCCCGTGAAGAGCCTTGCAGATATCAAGGGTATGAAAATTCGTATCCCCCAGAACAAAATTCTCATGGCAACATATAAGTCCTGGGGAGCCAACCCCGTTCCCATGGCTTGGTCTGAAACCTTTACTGCCCTGCAGCAGGGTGTGGTTGATGGTCAGGACAACCCTTATATCGTTAACTATACCTCCAAGTTTGCGGAAGTTCAGGATTACCTGACTGAAGTTCATTACCAGTACTCTCTGCAGCCCATGATTGTGGGTGAGCGTTCCTGGAAAAAATGGGATGACCGTACCAAGGAGATCCTGCAGCGTGCCGCTCTGGAGACCCAGCAGTACTGGATCGCCTACCAGATTCTGGAAGCACAGAATGCCAAAGAAGGCATGATCAAAGACGGTGTCGAGGTCAGCACTCTTGACGATGAAGCAGAGTGGAAAAAATTGGCCATGGAAAAAGTATGGCCTGAATACTATGACTTTATCGGTGGAAAAAAGAATATCGATATGGTCCTTAAGGCCCTTGGAAAGAAGTAGTCGTTGATTAAAAAGTGCGGCGAGGGGCGGTTAGGCTATAATCGCTCTTCGCCACACACCCAGCCACCGGGTGAGGAGACTATACCCCATGTTTGTGAAGCGTTTGCTAAAAGTGCTTGATAACTTTGAGAGCTATGTTTGCCAGATATTGCTTAGCTTTTTCGTTATCATTCTATTTCTCCAGATTGCTCTTCGAGTTTGTTTTAACTATGTAATTCCGTGGAGTGAAGAGATATCTCGATTCGCCTTTGTCTGGTTCGTTTTCTTTGGGGCGGCTTACGCTTCCCGACTGGCCGCTCACAACCGTGTGATGCTTCAGTTTAAACTCTTCCCGAAGGTGGTTGAGGACGTCGCCATGATCATCACCGATGTTATCTGGATAGGATTCAACGTGGTGATGATTGTAAAGAGTATCGAGGTAATTCAGGACCTTACCGAGTTTCCCTTTATGTCTCCGGCCCTGGAATGGTCTATGGCGTATGTCTACTGGATTTTTCCCATCAGCTTTGGATTAATGACCCTTCGTATTATCCAGGTCGATATTATGAAATATCTTTTTAAGATTGAGATCAAAGATGTGGATTCCGTCGATTTTGAAGAAACAGCCAAAATGATTAATGAAACGGAACAATCTTAGGAGGTAGTGAACATGTCGGCTGCAGGTGTTTTATTTCTCTCTTTTGCATTGCTGCTCTTTATGGGAGCCCCCATCACGGTCTCCCTTGGCGTTGCTGCCATGGCGGCTTTTTTTACCGTGGGGCAGGACCTCTCGACCCTCGTGCAGGTCGCCTTTTCGTCGGTCAACCAGTTTCCCATCATGGCCCTTCCCGCCTTTGTACTCTCTGGTGCCCTCATGGAGAGCGCCGGTATTTCAAGACGTTTGGTAAAGGTGGCCGAGTCCATGGTGGGCTCCTTAGATAGTGGGCTTGCCATCTCCACAACTCTTGCGTGTATCTTCTTTGGTGCCATCTCCGGTTCCGGCCCTGCGACTACGGCGGCCGTGGGCATGCTGATGATCCCGGCCATGATCAAGCGCGGGTATGATCCCGGCTATGCATCGGCTGCCACCGCCGCATCCGGTGGTGTGGGAATTATTATTCCCCCCAGTATCCCCATGGTAATTTACGGCGTCACCGCCCAGGAGTCCATTACCGAGATGTTTATGGCGGGTGTCGTTCCCGGTCTTCTCATTGGTTTGGGCTTGATTATCGTTCACCTGATTCGCTGTCGTGGTAAAGGGTACGGCAAGGGCATGCCCAGTCTCTCCGCCAAGCACGTTGCCGTCACCATGAAAGAGGGCTTCTGGTCCATTATGGCCCCTGTGGTTATCTTGGGCGGTATCTATTCCGGTCTCTTTACCCCCACCGAGTCGGCTATTGTGGCGATTTTCTACACGCTTTTCGTGGGGATCTTTATCTATAAAGAGTTGACCCTTAAAGGGCTCATGGACTCCCTGGAGACCACCAGCTGGCTCACCGGTCGTGTTCTGGTCATTTTGTTTACCGCTTATGCTTTCGGTCGTCTTCTGGTTCAGTACCGTATTCCCGATATGATTGCCGCACAGCTCTTGAGTCTGACCAGTGATGTGCATTTGATCTGGGCCCTTGTCATTATCTTTCTCCTCTTTATGGGAATGTTCATGGAGACCCTGGCTATCATCATGCTGGTGACTCCTGTCCTTCTTCCCATCATGACCAGCCTTGGCGTGGATCCGATCCACTTCGGTATGGTACTGGTCTGCTGCTGCGGTGTTGGTTTCTCCACTCCGCCCCTCGGTGAGAATATGTTCATCGCCTCAGGTATTGGCGGGGTCTCCCTCGAGGAGATATCGCTGAAGGCGCTTCCCTTCTGTGGCATCACCATCGGTATGATTTTCCTGATGGCCTATTGCCCCAGCATCGTGATGTGGCTGCCCCGGTTCATGGGCTTCTAATAGAGCCGGTTTTTTAAATTGAGATGAGACGCGCCGATTCATCGGCGCTTATAAATAACGTTTCACATGGAGTACACCCATGAGTAAAAAAGCGATTCATACGGACAACGCTCCGGCAGCAGTTGGCCCCTATTCTCAGGCTGTAGTTGCCGGCGGACTTCTCTTTACCTCTGGTCAGCTTCCCATCGATCCGGCCACGGGAAAGATGCCTGAAGGCCCCATTTCCGAGCGTGCCCACGCCTCGTTTAAAAACCTGGCTGCCATCGCCAAAGAGGCGGGTACCTCCCTTGCCAAGGCCGTAAAGACCACTGTTTATCTGGCCGATATTGCCGATTTCCAGGCGGTAAATGCCGTTTATGCCGAATACTTCCCGGAGCCCTTCCCCGCACGCAGCGCCTTTCAGGTGGCCGCACTGCCCCTGGGCGCCGATATTGAAGTGGAAGCCGTGATTGCACTTTAAGATGGTTATACTGGGGTAATGGTGGTGTCACCATCGCCCCATTGCCGGACCTTCACATAGATCCGATACATACATATTACTTAAATCAGTAAGGATTTAACGAAAATGAACTTCACAAAATTTCCCCGTCGTGGTTACCTCCAGGGTCAGACTCCCATTGAACCTATGAAAAATCTGAGCAAAGCCCTCGGCGGTGAAGTGAACCTTTTCATTAAGCGTGATGACCTGCTTCCCGGTACATCCGGTGGTAACAAGACCCGTAAGCTTGATTTCTGCATCGCAGATGCCATGGAGAAAGGTGCCGACACCATCATCACCTGTGGTGCTATCCAGTCCAACCACTGCCGTTTGACCGCTTCCTGGGCAGCCAAAGAAGGCCTCGAGTGCCACCTCGTTCTCGAAGAGCGTGTGAAAGGTTCCTATAAAGAAGACGCCAGCGGAAACAACTTCCTCTTCGAACTCCTTGGCGTGAAGACCAAGCGTGTTGTTGAGGCCGGTTCCGACATGATGGCTGAGATGGAGAAGACCCTTGCTGAGCTCAAAGCAGCTGGCAAGAAGCCCTACATCGTTCCCGGTGGTGCCTCTAACCCCATCGGCGCCTTGGGTTATGCCGCATGTGCCGAAGAGATGATGGACCAGCTCAACACCATGGGCCTTGCCATCGATCACGTGATTGTTCCTTCTGGTTCCGCCGGTACCCATGCGGGTATGGTTGTGGGTATGACTGGTACCAACGCAGGTATTCCTGTCTCTGGTGTCAACGTATCCCGTCCCAAGGGACCCCAGGAAGAGTCTGTATACGCTCTGGCCGAGAAAACTGCCGAGCTCCTCGATGTGAAGGGCGGCGTGGCACGTGAAGACGTGGTATGCTACGACGAATATGTTGGTCCCGGTTACTCTGTACCCTCCGATGCCATGGTTGAGGCCGTGAAGCTCTTCGCTGGCGAAGAGGCGATCCTTCTCGACCCCGTTTACACCGGTAAGGTGGCTGCAGGTCTCATCGACCTCGTTCGCAAGGGTGTTTTCGCTAAAGGTTCCAACGTTCTCTTCCTCCATACTGGTGGATCCCCCGCACTCTACGCATACCTGGACACCTTTCGTGCATAGGTAGAGAGTGTCTCGTGCTTTAAATAGCGCGTAGTTGTGTTTTTTTGCCGGGGTGGCTGTGTGCTGCTCCGGCATTTTATGTTTTCGGAACGTGTCTCGGGGCCGGGACGGAAAATTGACGGGGCCATTTTTTGGGGATGCATGGCGGGGCCTAAATGTGTTATGTCGACATTTTGATACCCTGTCATTGGGGTGGCTCTGGTGTGCAGGCACACCCGGGTATACCGAATTGATACATGGTTTTTGACTGTGGGAGATGACGATGGAAAAGACAAATCAGTGTACTATGGCAGAAAAAATACCGGGGATTCTGGGGGGCATGGGGCCAGAAGCCACGGTGGATCTTATGAAAAGAATCATTGCCCTCACCCCCGCCTTAGATGATGTCGATCACCTGCGCTGTATTGTGGATAACAACCCGAAGGTCCCCTCCCGTATGAAGGCCATCATCGATGGTGACGGGGAAGACCCCGGTCCCTGTATGGCAGACATGGGAAAACGACTGGAGACCTGGGGTGCTGATTTCCTGGTGATTCCATGCAATACGGCCCATCACTACTATTATAATGTGGCCGATGCCGTGACGATTCCTGTGGTTCATCTTGTGGACCTGGTGGTGGAGACCGTGGTCTCCCAGAATCCCGGTATCAAGCAGGCGGGGGTCCTCGCCTCCACCGCCGTATTGATGACCAAGTTATATGAGACGCGCTTTGCCGCTCGGGGTGTGTCGGTGGTCTATCCGGATGCTCCAGTACAGGATAAGCTCCTGGGGGTTATTTGTCGCGTCAAGGCCGGTGAGACAGGGGATGCTGTGCGGCGTGATTTTTCTGAGATCTGTGTCCACCTTGCCGGCAAGGGGGCCGAAATCGGTATTCTTGGATGCACGGAGTTGGGGATTATTGGTCAAGATTTGCCCATTTCCAGTGTGGATGCTGCAGACGTTTTGGCGCGTGAAATTGTGGCGGTGGCCAGGGACGGGAAAATGCCCCATACCGAGACATCTGCGTCTTGACAAAGTGTGCTGTACAAAATAAATAAGGGATAGTAAAAAAGGTGGGTTGAGATAAAATTGGATTTTATTTGAGCCGCCTATTTAAAATTTTCTTATGAATGTGCAGCATATATAATTTTTTTGTTTATCAAAAAGTACCAGGATCTTCCAAGCCGTGGGCGCAATCGTATTGCGAGGTATTTTGGGTATTAATTTTTTTTTACGAATGTATGACGCTTTTGGCGGGTAGGAGAAAAACCGTGGATAACAATGTATCTTCCATGAAGTCCCTTGTGGCTTATGAAAAGATTCGTGATATGATTCTTACCGGCGTGAAGTTGCCCGGTACCCGGCTCGTGTTGGCGGACCTTGAAACGGAATTGGGGATCGGTAGAGGGCCCATTCGAGAGGCTCTCATGCGTCTTGACCGTTCCGGTTTGGTGAAAAATATTCCCTATAAAGGGGCTATGGTCGCCACGCCTCCCTCTCGGAAGGAGATTGCCATTATTTTTGGTATTCGTGTTGATTTGGAGGCACAATTGGCCGTTGAGGCCATGAATATTATTACTCCAGATCAGATCGCTCAGTTAGAGGCACTCCATAGCCGTATGGGCAGTGTGGATGCCGATTTTTATACCCTGGATCGAGAGTTTCACAAGATTATCTACCAGGCCTCCAAGCTCCCCCATCTGTGTGCCATCGTGAATAAGCTCATTGAATCTGTGGAGACGTTTCTTAATCTCTACCGCCAGGAGGTCACCGATTGTTATAAGTTCTCCTTTGAGCATGGTCAGATCTTAGATGCCATCAAGGCCAAGGACGAGGAGCAGATCCGTATCGTTTTGAAAAATAATATTCAAAGCGGTCTGGAGGTGGTGGAGCGCTCCTTTTCTCGTCTTATCAGAAAGCCTGTTTAGTATTCCATCTATTGTTGGATGCTATTTTTATAAAGATGCCCTGTTGCCCTCGCGGATATCATAAGGTGGGTATCTTCGCGGCTGAGGGGAGCATCCTCTCTCTCTTTGGAGAGATCGTCTCGCTTCCCTTGGGGGTATAGATCGTCTGTTATATCCCTTTTATCCCTTCCATACACATCTCTTTTCGCTCTAATTAATCCCTTATCCTGGCTGCGTATCTCTTGTATGGTGGGGTTTCGCCCACGTCTGCGCCTCGCATTTGCGGGTCTGCTCTCTTATTCCCGATCGAACGTCGTGAAAAAATAATATAAAATGAAGCGGCTTAAAAAAGAGGCCCTTTTTTTTGTACTCTTGAAAGAGAAAACCCGTCCTTAAATTGCATAGGGACGGGTTTTTTTAAAGGTGACGGCCTATATGGGGGTGCGGTCACTCAAAAGAGCGGGCACCCTATTTTTTATAATGATTCTCAAAGTAATCTTTTGTTTCGCTCACGATGACAGGGGTCAGTGCCAGTAGGGCGACGAGGTTGGGGAATGCCATGAGGCCGTTGAAGATATCGGCCATGGTCCATACCAGGTTGAGCTTGAGTGTGGCTCCCACACCCACGAAGATGACGAAGAGAATACGGTAGGGCAGAATTGCTTTTTCACCCAGGAGGTACTCAATGGATTTCTCTCCGTAATAGCACCAGCCGAGGATGGTGGAGTAGGCGAAGAGAATGAGCCCGATGGTGACGATAAGGGCCCCTCCGGGAATGGCGCTTTGAAAGGCGAAGGTGGTGAGTTCGGCGCCATTTTTACCGCTCGTCCACGCTCCGGTGATGATGAGCACCAGGCCGGTCATGGAACAGACGACGAGGGTGTCGATAAAGGTCTGGGTCATGGAGACCAGGGCCTGGGTGACCGGGTGTTTGGTCTGAGCGGCCGCCGCTGCGATGGGGGCACTGCCCAGGCCGGACTCATTGGAGAAGACCCCGCGTGCGACACCCATGCGTACGGCAAGCATGATGCCGGCGCCGGCAAAGCCACCGGTGGCGGCTGTGGGGTTGAAGGCCTGGGTGATGATGAGTTTCATGGCCGCCGGGATGGCTCCAGCATGCATGATAAGGATAATCAAGGCTCCGAGGATGTAGAAGACGATCATGATGGGTACCAGCACACTGGTGACCTTGCCGATGCTCTTGATGCCACCGACGATGACCAGGCCCACAAAGAACATGAGGATGAGGCCGGTGATGCCCACGGGGATGTTGAAGGTGGCGTGAACCGCATCGGCAACGGAGTTGGACTGCACCATGTTGCCGATACCAAAGGCGGCAACGGCTGCGAAGATGGCAAACATGGTGCCCATCCATTTCCATCCGAGGCCGTTGGTGATGTAGTACATGGGGCCACCGCACATGTTCCCATTCTCATCTTTTTCTCGATATTTAACGGCCAGAACGGCCTCGGCATACTTGGTGGCCATCCCCACCAGGCCGGTGACCCACATCCAGAACATGGCTCCGGGTCCACCGATGGCGATGGCCGTGGCCACGCCGGCGATATTTCCGGTCCCCACTGTGGCAGATAGAGCGGTCATAAGGGCTTGGAAGTGGGTGATATCACCCTCTCCAGCATCTCCCTCCTCTTTGCGTTTGATCAGTGCCAGATAAAGGGAGTGAAGCAGTGTGGTGAACTGGATTCCCTTTAAGGACAGGGTCAGCCATAGGCCAGTGCCCACAAGAAGCACAAGAAGGGGGGCTCCCCAGATGATACTGTCAATTTTATCCAGTAACTGAATAAAGCTCTCCATAAAAACGCCTCCAATGGTTATGTGGTGTTACATATCTGCTATGAGTGGTGCCTTACACTCAAGATGTATAGCATGCGTTAACCGAGGTACGTTCACAACCCTTTAAAGAGACAAGTAAGCTATTATCTTTCCGTGCGTGGGTTCTTAACGTCCTGTCTAAAAAGAGATAAGTTAAGCGGATGGAATAAATGTATAAGCTATATCCTAATGGGAACAAGAAAACGTGGTTTGATGGGGATGTTCTATTTGAAATTGAAAATTAGTAGAGCATCATTTGAATGATTAATCAATATCCTCCTTTAAATTTGAGTGTATTGCTCGGTGTGGTAGGGTTACTTTGGGATGCTGTAGGTGAGATAAATTTTCTTGGGCGTTATGGGTTGGTGCCATTTTTAAAAGTAGGAAGAGGGGGATGGCACAGGCCCCATATTCCCTGTGCCATATGATTATTTTTTTTGGTGTAGATCCAGATAGGCGGGGTTCATTTACTGGCCTTTCCCCATCAATGGTTGGCCGTGTCTCTTTGGGTGGATGCGTCTAAGAGAGGAGGGCGTCGGCCGGTGTGTAATCAAGGCCAAAGGCCTCAGAGACCCCTTTGTAGGTTATTTTGCCATGGGCCATGTTGAGCCCCAGTTTGATGCCTTTATCGTCTCTGCACGCCTGTTTCCACCCCTTGTTGGCAATGGAGACGGCATAGGGGAGGGTGGCGTTGGTGAGGGCAATGGTGCTGGTGATGGGGACGGCTCCGGGCATGTTTGCCACGCAATAGTGAATGATGCCATCCACCACATAGATGGGATCTCCGTGGGTGGTGGGCTTGGAGGTTTCGAAGCAACCGCCCTGGTCGATGGCCACGTCCACGATGACCGCCCCTGGTTTCATGGTACCCAGCATCTCGCGTGTGATGAGTTTGGGGGCCTTGGCTCCGGGTATGAGCACGGCCCCCACCACGACATCGGCCTCCTGGACCAGTTGCCGCACCGTGGCCGGGGAACTCATCATGGGGAAGCAATTTTTGGGCATGACCTCCGAGAGGTAGCGCAGGCGGTCCAGGTTCATGTCCAGAAGATAGACTTTGGCACCGAGTCCGCAGGCCATCTGAGCCGCGTTGGTGCCGACAACACCACCGCCGATAACCACCACCGTTGCTGGAGGGACGCCGGTGACGCCTCCGAGGAGGATGCCCCGGCCACCATGTATCCGTTCTAAGTATTTGGCCGCTTCCTGGATGGACATGCGTCCGGCCACCTCACTCATGGGGGTGAGAAGGGGGAGTCCCCCGTGTTTGTCCTCTATGGTCTCATAGGCAATGGCGATGGAGTCGGTTTTCAAGAATTCACGGGTGAGGCTCTCATCGGCGGCAAAATGCAGATAGGTGAAGACGATTTGGTCCTTTTTTACCATGGCATACTCGGACGGTTGAGGCTCTTTGACGTGCATGACCATATCGGACCGTCCGAAAACATCGGCCGGGGTGGGGAGAATCTCTGCGCCGGCTTCGATATACATCGCATTGGAGAAGCCGCTTCCAATGCCGGCATCTTTTTCCACGAGCAGGGTATGGCCGTTGTTGATCATCACCTCGACGCCAGAAGGGGTCATGGATACACGATTTTCCTCTGATTTTATCTCTTTTAAGATGCCTACGATCATATCTGAGACCTCCATGGGCCAGGGGTAACCGGCCGGGTGTGTGGCGGGGATGTGACGGATGGGTCCATCCGGGCCTTGGGATTGATATAGGGTGCCGGTCCGGGGTGGGGTCAGGTAAACAGGGGTTCTCGACTGGCATGAAATGGATCTGGCGGACCGAATCCGTTCCATTTTGATGCCATATGCTCTGATTCTGGTCGTCCGAATCGCCTGGGAGATGGATGGGTGTACCCTAAGCGATGGTGTGGTTTTGGATCTTAAGGGTTTAATACATTTAAGTATTCACGCCCATACTATACCATAGCCATCTGGCGCTGCAAGGGATTAAGCTTGGGTGGGAGACTCCTGGGAGCCTCCCTTTATGGCCCTTTATCCATGAAGGGCATGGCCCGTTGCCTTCATGGCGCTCTCCATGATCACTTCGGCCAGGGTGGGATGGGCGTGGATGGTCTCAGCAAGATTCGTGACGGTGAGTCCCTGGGCCACGGCAAGGGTTCCTTCGGCAATGAGGTCTGTGGCGTGGGGGCCTATAATGTGCACCCCCACCACGCGACCGGACTCTCTCTCCGAGACGATGGACGCTTGACCAGCAATCTCTCCAAGGACCTGGGCTTTGCCGATGGTCCGGAAGAGGACCGTGTCGGTGCGGACGTCCAGCCCTTTTTTTGTCGCCTGCTTTTCGGTAAGGCCCGTGCAGGCCACCTCGGGCATGGTGAATATGCCGGAAGGCACGGCACTATAGTCCATTGTGCGGGATCCGCCCATGATATTTTCAACAGCCACCATCCCCTCGGTGGTGGCGACGTGGGCGAGCATGATGTGGTTGGGTCCTGTGATGTCTCCGATGGCATAGATGGCTGGATCGCTGGTCTGCATCGTATCATCGACCACTATCCAGCCCCTCTCATCGCAGGTGACCTGGGTATGTTCGAGGCCAATATCGGCGGAGTTGGGGCTGCGCCCGATGCAGAAGGCCACCATGGTCACCGTCTGGGAGGTCTCCTTTTTCCCTTTGGCCTTTGGGTCTTTGGCAAAGGGAGAGGGCCCGATGGTGAGGTGGGCGCAGGTTTCTGTCGTCTCAACGGATGTTACCGTACATTGGGTGAGCACCTTGATTTTCTTTTTTTTCATCTCGCGCGTCAAGATCTTGGAACACTCCTCCTCCACGGAGTCCAAGGGGAGGATGCGATCCATCCCCTCGATGAGGGTGACCTGGGATCCCAAGGCATTTAAGATAAAGGCAAATTCGCACCCGATAACGCCTCCGCCAACAATGGCGATACTTTCGGGGACCTCGGTGAGGCTCAGCACCTCATCACTTGAGACAATTCGTGTGCCATCCATGGGAAATTGAGACAAGGCCATTGGCACAGTACCCGTGGCAATGATAAGATTGTCCCAAGAGATGTGGGTGGTTTCACCGTCTCCGCTGGTGACACAAAGGCTCCCTTTACCTGTGATTCTGGCCGTTCCAAGGAGATAGGTGATGCCGGCTTTTTTTAATAGGGCTTCGATGCCCTTTTGCTGAGCAGTGATGATAGAGCGCTTTCGTTCCATGATTTTTTTCATGTCCACGATGATATCTCCCGCCACCGAGAGTCCGAACGTTTCAGCATGGGCCATTTTTTCCATGAGATCCGCGCTATTTTTCATGATTTTTGAGGGGATACAGCCCCAGTTTAGGCAGGTACCACCGGCCCCCTCTTTTTCCACAATGGTCACATCGGCGCCCAGAGATGCGGCTTTGAGGCCTGCGGTATATCCGCCAGGTCCGGCTCCAATAATGGTGATTTTCATGGCCATGCGTCTTCTCCTTAAACGGTTTTTTTTAAAAGGGATTTATTTTTCTTTTGTGAGAAAACCGGTGGGGATGATCCCATGTGGGCTTTTGAAGGGAAACGATGGGGGGCCCTTGGGTACGGTTCGATCCCCATTTGCCTTTGGTATAAACGGTATAGTAGGTTTTTTGTGTGAAATATGAAAAACCAGTAATAAAATTGATGGAAACATGAATTTTTAAAATAATTATTGACAGAAAGAGAAAATTTTATGTTTACTGTAGCAGAGAAGAACTCAGGGGACAAGAGAGAGTCTATGAATATTGACGACACCCATATTGCCATCATGAAACTTTTGAGGGATGGGAGGCGATCTTTTAAAAAGATCGCTGAGGAACTCTCTATCACTGAGAACACAGTGCGGGCCAGAGTTCGTCGCCTTCAAGATGAGGGCGTTTTGGCTGTGACGGGTTTGGTCGATCCAGAGTCCCTGCAGGGGCATCGGGTCGTCATTGTGGGAATGAACATCTGTCACGTCAACCTGGTGGACAAGGGGGAGGAGATCAGTCGTCTCAAGGGTGTGGTCTCGGTCAGTGTGGTGACAGGCCGCTACGATATGATTGTTCAGGTCCTCTTCAAGGAGGGGTATGGACTCCTTGAATTCTACACCGAAGAGCTCTCCAAGGTAAAGGATATCCAATCTGTGGAGACTTTTGTGGTATATAAGGGGTACAACTTGAAAGTGCCCTATCTGCTTTAGATCATTAAAGATGAGGCGGCCGCGTTGGGAGGCGCTAACTCGGCCCTTTGATCCGGCCTGCCCCACGATGCGCCCGTTTATTTTATACCTAAAAGTTGCATTCACCGCTTTGTATATCCGGCCAAAGGACGCTTGCAACTTTTAGGTTATATGGAAGGCGACAGTGGTTCGCCTTCCACATTCCCACGCCTTAAACCAAACGTCAGCCTCTGGCAGGTGGGCGTGGCTGGTTTTTAACAAAGGAGAGGTTTTGTCAGAAATATTTGAATAGTTCTGCTATTTCTTCGCTCTCTTCTCTCGTTTTATCTGTTTTTTTCAACACCTCTCTCCTGCATGAACGCTTCAATCGACTCCTGTGCTGCACTCTCTCCCTTGGAATATCAATTCGTGTCATGACCATCAAACAAGTGGACAAGGAAACGCATATGGATCCCCATGTAAAAAAAACTCCCCTACACGCGTGGCATCAAAAAAATGGTGCCAATATGGCCGATTTCGGCGGATATGAGATGCCTCTCTGGTATGGTGGCGGGACCCGTCATGAGCATATGGCCGTGCTCACGGCGGCCGGTCTCTTCGATACCAGTCATATGGCCGTGATCCTCGTGGATGGCCCCGGGGCCCTTGCCCTGCTTCAGGAGTGTTTCTCTAAAGATCTGGCCCGCTGTATAGGAAAAGATCCGGGACCCATCATTGCCGGCCGGGCTGTTTATGGTGCCTTTTTAAACGAGAAGGGGCATGTGATCGATGATGCCCTGGTCTATATGATGGCGGCCGACCATTACATGATCTGTGTGAATGCCGGTATGGGATCTACCATCACCCAGGAGCTGGAGCGACATTCGGATGGATGCTTAAGCATTGTTACCGATCTTACCGATAGCCTGGGGAAGATCGACATTCAAGGGCCCTGTGCGGCAAAAATTGTGAGCGCCCTCTTAAAAGATCCCGAAGCCGTCTTCTCCACGATGCCCTACTTCTCCTTTAAAGGCCATTTCGATGCCCGCTCTCCCCATGGCGGGGAGGTTTTGCTTAAGGATGGTACCTCCATCCTCCTATCCCGTACCGGATACACCGGTGAATTCGGTTTCGAAATTTTTGTCGCCCCGGATAAGACCGAGGCGATCTGGACGGCCTTGCTCGAAGCGGGGGCGGTCTCAGGGCTCTGTGCCTGCGGTCTTGCCTCCCGAGACTCCTTGCGTGCCGGGGCGGTACTGCCTCTGTCCCATCAGGATATCGGCGGGTGGGTCTTCATGAATCACCCCTGGGATTTCACCCTGCCATGGAATGCGGATAAGAGTGGTTTTACCAAACGATTCCATGGGGCCGATGCCTTGG
The DNA here is from genome assembly GCA_013619155.1 of Desulfobacteraceae bacterium. GTDB lineage: Bacteria > Desulfobacterota > Desulfobacteria > Desulfobacterales > Desulfolunaceae > Desulfoluna. The sequence goes on along the minus strand of JABXKT010000002.1, from coordinate 55,575 downwards.
AAAATCCCCCCGAGGTGTTCTACACCGTTCCCTTTGCCGGATTCGATCCCCGAAAAATTAATGCCGGGGAGGGCAGTGGTGTCTTAAATGATAGGGGAGAGACCATCGGCATCATTCTCACCTGCACCACGGATGTGGCACTGGGGCGTCATGAGGGTCGTATTGTCTCCTCTGTCCCCCCCGGTCTGCCCGAAGGCGCCAAGGTGAGGGGCCTCTCCTGTGGTTTCTTGCGACTGACGGTGCCCATGGGAGCGGGTGAGTCGGTGATCCTTACCGATGGCAAGAGAAAGATTCCCGTAGAGATCGTATCGGATATTCGCCCCGGACGGACCTCCCGGCGCCCCATGAAAAAAATGGTGGTGCCATCGACTACGTGTGACAAAAAATCGTCGTAACTGTTCGGCTGGGCCTTCTGTGGTCAACGGGGGCGCGAAAAGCCCAGCCTCCGGCGGCCAGGGAATAAATCCCCTGGACCCCAGGTTTGTGATCATGACGGGCCTTTGGCCCGTCATGATCACCGTCAAAAAAATTTGCGGTGTTTTCTTCAGAAAAAGACTCGCCGGAGGCAGGCTTTAATCGCATTGCCTTCTATGGTTAAAGTGGCGAAGCCACGTTAGGCAAACACACCTTGAAAGCAGTTATCGAATGCGTTTTACCCCTGGCTTATCGGTGCAAATCACACCCACTTTTGATGTGGTATTATGCTTGAATACATTCACCAAACCTGTTTGCCAAACTTTTTAAAAGTTTGGCCCCCGGCAGGGCCTCCGCAAGGCCTTTTTTTTAAGTCGGATGAGATAATGAAACCGTATTTCACTCTTGTATCGAGAGCAACCTTTGCAAAGGAGAGAATCCATGAAAGAGATTAGCCAACTCGTTTTACCGGAAGATGTCAAGTATGCCACGGATCATGAGTGGGCACGATTGGATGGGGAGGAGGTGGTCATCGGTCTTGCGGATTATGCCCAGGATCAGTTGGGAGACATTGTCTTTGTGGAGTTGCCGGCCATCGGGGATCATTTTGACAAGGGCGATGAGTTTGGCACGGTGGAGTCGGTGAAGGCGGTCTCTGAGTTGTATCTCCCCATGGGAGGGGAGGTGGTGGCTGTAAACGATGCCTTAGAAGAGGCGCCGGACCTGGTCAATACCGATCCGTACGATAAGGGGTGGCTGATCCGCATTAAGCCCACGGATCTTTCGGAGTTGGGTGAGATGCTGGATAAATCCTCTTATTTAGAGTCCCTCGATGGTTGATCGGCCCCCCTCTTTTGGGCCTTGTGTACCACGGTTTCCAGGGCGGGTTTGTCCCGTGTGGAGATCGGTTTAACTCTAAGAAGATGCGGGGGTGCTCTCATGAGTCCCCTCATCTCTTGGAGTGACTACATCTTAGGAGGACAACGAAGATGCGTTATTTGCCACACACCCCGGAAGACATCAAGGAGATGCTTGAGGTCATCGGCGTTAAAACGGTGGACGCACTTTTTGAGGCGATCCCCGAATCATGTCGGAGTAAAGAACCCCTTAATTTACCACGGGCCATGAGTGAATGGGATTTAAATGCCCACATGGATGCCCTGGCCGCTACCATGGCGCCCTCAAGCGAGTACCGGGTGTTTATTGGGGCGGGGAGTTACAACCACTATATTCCCTCATCGGTGCCTTATCTCCTCTCCCGTTCTGAATTCTCCACGGCCTACACCCCTTATCAACCCGAAATTAGCCAGGGCACCCTCCAGGGGATCTACGAATTTCAGACGATGGTGACCCGTCTCCTCGGTATGGATGTGGCCACGGCCTCTCATTACGATGGGGCCACGGCTCTCTCTGAAGCCCTTCTCATGGCTGTACGAAAAACCAAGAAGAAGCGGGTGGCCGTCTCCTCTTTGTGTCACCCCTTTCATAGGGAGGTGATCCGGACCTACCTGGGGCCTGCCGGCATCGAGGTGGTGGAGGTTCCTTATGGAGAGGATGGCCGCACCGATCTTGCGGCCGTAGGGGCCATGGATGATGTCGCCGCCGTGGCGGTGCAGTCTCCTAACTTCTTTGGGGTGGTGGAGGATCTGGCATCCTTTGCCCAGGTGATTCACGCGAAAAAAGGGCTGATGATTGCCTCCTTTACCGAGAGTATCGCCTGGGGTCTCGTGAAAAATCCGGGAAGCCAGGGGGTGGATATTGTGGCCGGTGACGGTCAGAGTCTGGGCATACCCAAGGCCTTTGGTGGGCCGGGACTGGGTCTTTTGGCAAGCAGTAAGGCCCTCATGCGTCAACTCCCCGGTCGTCTGGTGGGAACCACCACGGATCTCGATGGCAAGCGGGGATTTGTCCTGACCCTCGCTGCCCGGGAGCAGCATATCCGACGGGAGAAGGCCACCTCCAACATCTGCTCCAATAACGGTTTGTGTGCCTTGAATGCAGCCATGTACATGGCATCCCTGGGCGGTACCGGTTTTAAACGTCTGGCCCAAATAAACCATAACAAGGCCGAGTACCTGAAACGCAAATTAATGGATGCTGGAGTGAAGATTACCTTTGCCTCAGCCACCTTCAATGAGTTTGTGGTAAAATTTCCCGAAGGATTTGAGAAAACGTACGATCGGCTTCTCTCCAGGATGATCGTTGCCGGTCTCCCCTTGGGCCGTTTTTATCCAGAGCTTGCCGGACACTATCTCCTCTGTGTGACGGAGACGCTCTCGAAGATCGATATGGACCAGCTGGTCAAGGAGGTGACGGCATGAGTGGTTACAGACAAGGCGATTCCGGACTCATTTTAAACGAGCCTCTCCTCTGGGAAAAAGGGAAAAAAGGGCGGTGTGGTTTCTCACTGCCCGAGTGTGACGTGGATGAAGTGGCTTTTGACGCAGAGTTTGCCGGCGATGGACCCAATTTCCCCGACCTCTCTGAGGTGGAGGTGGTGCGCCACTATACACGTCTGTCTACCTGGAACTTTGGCGTGGATACGGGCATGTACCCCTTGGGCTCGTGCACCATGAAGTACAACCCCAAGGTGAACGAACGCCAGGCGAGTCTTCCGGGTTTTTCCGATGTTCACCCCTTGCTTCCCGAAGTGCGCAACCAGGGCGCTTTAAAGTTGATGTTTGATCTGGAGCATTTCTTGAAAGAGCTCACCGGTATGGACGCGGTGACCCTTCAACCTGCGGCCGGTGCCCATGGTGAACTGGCCGGTATTCTCATGATCAACGCCTATCATAAGAAGCGGGGAGAGATTCGCACCAAGATCTTGGTGCCCGATACCGCCCATGGCACCAACCCAGCCAGCGGGGCCCTCTGCGGTTATATGCCAGTGGCCGTGCCGGTGAACGAGGATGGAATCATGCGGGTGGAGGATGTCCGCGCGCTCATGGATGAAGAGACGGCAGGGATTATGGTGACCAATCCGAACACCTTGGGTCTCTTTGAGAAGAATATCCGTGAGATCTGTGAGGTCGTCCATGGGAAGGGGGGGCTGGTTTACGGAGATGGCGCCAATCTCAACGCCATCATGGGCTATGTGAAGATGGCGGATATCGGGGTCGATGTCATGCACTTTAACCTTCACAAGACCTTTGCCACGCCCCATGGTGGCGGCGGCCCCGGTTCGGGTCCCGTAGCCGTGACCCGAACCCTTACCCCCTTTCTTCCCGTACCTCGGGTGGAGAAGTTGAAGGACCACTATCATCTGGTGACTGATTATCCCGACTCCATCGGCCGTATGATGACGTTTTATGGCCACTTCGGGATCATGGTGCGGGCCTACAGCTATATCCTCTCCATGGGGGGGGAAGGGCTCAAAGAGGCCAGTGCCCACGCCGTTTTAAATGCCAACTATATCAAAGAGCGCCTCAAGGAGACCTTTCACCTCGCCTATGATCACACCTGTATGCACGAGTGTGTCTTCTCCGATGCGAAGCAGGAACCCTACGGCGTTAGCACCCTGGACATGGCCAAGCGCCTTATCGATTATGGCTTTCATCCCCCCACCATCTATTTCCCCCTGGTGGTGCCCGGGGCCCTCATGATCGAGCCCACGGAGACGGAGACCAAAGAGGATATCGATAATTTCATCGATACCCTGAAGGCCATCGCCGTGGAGGCCAAGGAGTCCCCCGAGCTCTTGAAAAATGCCCCCACCCGGAGCAAGGTGCGGCGCCTGGATGAGACCTCTGCCGCCCGCAAGCCCTGTCTATCCGGGTAAGAAAGGGCGCCTGTCGGTTTGGGTTTTGCTGAACCTTTGTGTCGGAGGCAGCCAGGTTAAAGATGCCTCCGGCGATCCTGCCGGGATCCAAACTTTTGCCAATTTTTATGAGCTGGGTTTGATAAATAGGTTTTTATAGTGACTATGACGGGCCAAAGGCCCGTCATAGTCACTAACCTGGGGTCCAGGGGATTTATCCCCTGGCCGCCGGAGGCTCAGCTTTTGAAGAGTTTGACAAGGTAGGCGACATCCTGCGTGCAACGAAAATTATTTCACCATATTGGGTCAGCGTTTATAGGAGCGCTGGTCTGGTATGGCTCCCGGAGGCGAAGTGATGAAAGGCTTGCTCCTTGAGTTGCCCTTGACGCCCTATGAAGAGGTGCACCGTCTGCAGAAGATGCTGGTGGCAGAGCGTGTCTCGGGGCGCTTAGCTAGGGATGTGGTGATTCTGGTGGAGCATCCACCGGTCTACACCCTCGGGAAACGCGGCGGGCGAGAGAATCTCAACGTCTCGGAGGCCTTCCTGGCCGAGAAGGGGATCCACGTGGTGGAAACGGAGCGGGGGGGCAATATCACCTGGCACGGCCCCGGTCAGCTGGTGGCCTACCCCATCGTTCATTTGGAGCAGGCCCGTATGGGCGTGTCCGATTTTGTGGGTTTTTTAGAAGGGGTGATGGTGAAGACCCTCTCGTCTCTGGGCGTTGCTGCCCGAGGAGACGCCTTGAATCGGGGCGCTTGGGTGGGAGCGGCCAAGATCGGAAGTGTGGGCATTCGGATTACCGAAGGGGTCTCTTTTCACGGCTTGGCTTTAAATGTGAACCCGGACTTAATCTATTTCTCCTGGATCAACCCCTGTGGCCTGACGATTCCCATGACCACGGTCCGCAGAGAGCTGGGCGAAATGGTCTCCATGGAGAGGGCCCGGGCCATGATGAGGGAGGCCTTTGAAACGCTTTTCGAAGAGGGCCTCACCTCGGTGACGCGGGAGGCCTTGATCGGTGAGGAAGATGATGCGTGTTTAAAAAAAATGAGATGATTTTGTGATTTTAGAAACGGCCTTCTATGTGTGGTATTTGGTAAAAAAACGCTAACTATTCAGCTATACCTTCGGCGGCCCTGCCGGGGGCCACACTTTTGTCATGATTTTATAACGCATGGTTTGGCAAACAGCTCTTAAGACATATCTCGGATCTCCCTCGAACCAAATGCGGATGTGATTTGACCCGAGGGACGAGGGGCAAAGCGCGTCCGTAATCTGCTTTCAAGGTGGTACACCTTGCCGCCGGAGGCTTCTTTTTGAGCTGAATAGTTATAAAAACGGTAACTATTATGATTTATTGTTCTCACGCACTTTAATCACCATGGACGGTATTTTTTACCAAAGGGGGAGAGGATGGATAAGACCTTGCACGAGGCGGCAGTGAAGCGGCACCAGCGCATGAGAAAGCCAGTTTGGCTTCGGCGCAGTCTGCCCACCTCGCCCCAGTATGAGAAGGTGAGGCGGCTTATTGGGGACGCCTCCCTGCATACGGTATGTCAGGAGGCGAAATGCCCCAACCAGTGGGAGTGTTTTTCTAATCGTACGGCTACTTTCATGATCCTGGGGGAGACTTGTACGCGGGGATGCCGATTTTGTGCCGTTCACACCGGGAAACCGTCGCCCCCCGACCCGGAAGAGCCCCGGCGTGTGGCTGAGGCGGCAAAGGCCCTCGATCTCTCCTACGTGGTGGTGACCTCGGTGACCCGGGACGATCTTAAAGATGGCGGGGCGTCTCATTTTGCAGCGACCATCGCTGCCCTGCGAAGTGCCATGAAAGGGGTCTACGTAGAGGTGCTCATCTCCGATCTCAAAGGAGAGGAGAGGGATATCCAGACCATTATCGATGCGGCCCCCGATGTGTTGAATCACAATATTGAGACGGTGCCCCGCCTCTACGGAAGGGTGCGACCCCAGGCCATCTATCAGCGCTCTTTGGACCTGTTTCGGTATGTTAAGAGAATGGCCCCGGAGATGCCCATAAAGTCGGGGTTGATGCTGGGCTTGGGGGAGGACGATGCGGAGGTGGAGGCCACCCTGGCCGACCTTTTGGATGCGGGTTGCACCCTCCTCACCCTGGGGCAGTACCTCCAGCCATCCACGGCTCATCTTCCCGTGGAGAGTTATGTCACGCCTAAGGCCTTCGATGCCTGGAAAGAGCGCGCCCTGGCCATGGGCTTTGCCGATGTGGCCAGCGGTCCCTTCGTTCGCAGTTCCTATAAGGCGAAGGAGCTATTTGGCAAAGAGTAGCGAGCGATTTCGTCTGCTGGGGAAAAAAGCCTCCTATGGGCAACATGACCAAAAAAGAAGGCCTCCGGCGGCGAGGTGTGCCACCTCGAAAGCAGGTTACGGATGCGCTTTACCCCGCTCCTCGGGGCAAATCACATCCGTTTTTGACTCTTCGGTTAAATTGAAGTGATTTGATGATAGCTGTTTGGCAACCTTTCCAAAAGGTTGGCCCCCGGCAGGGCCACCGGAGGTACGCTTTCACCGCACGACCTCCGGCATTTTTTTCAAAAAGCGCCGGAAACGTTTTTTTAACCGTAAACGTGCCGGACCAAAGGTTCGGCACATTTACGAACCTGGGGTCCAGGGGATTTATCTCCTGGCCGCCGGAGGCCCATTTTATGGTCACTTTAACCATAAGATGCCCATAAAAAAACCCCCGGATGCCGTGGCATCCGGGGGTTTTTACGTCATAAGGGGTGGTGTGGTTTTTTAAAGCAGGGCGTCGGCAAACTCTTCGGCATCGAAGGGGCGCAGATCGTCGGCCTGTTCGCCGACACCGATATAGGTGAGAGGCACCCCCAGGGTGCTGGTGATGCCGATGACAATGCCGCCTTTGGCGGTGCCGTCCAGCTTTGTCAGGACCAGGCTATCGATGCCCACCGCCTCGTGGAAGAGCTGGGCCTGGGTGAGGGCATTCTGGCCTGTGGTGGCATCGACCACCATGAGGGTCTCGTGGGGGGCGTCGGCAATGATATTACTGACGCTGCGTCTGATTTTTTTGAGCTCTTCCATGAGGTTTTTCTTGGTGTGGAGACGGCCTGCGGTGTCGATGATGACGATATCGGCATCCCGTGCCACGGCGGCCTGTACGCCGTCGAAGGCGACTGCCGCGGGGTCGGAGTTGTCTTTATGGCGCACGATCTCCGCTCCGGAGCGTTCGGCCCAGATGGTGAGCTGCTCGGAGGCGGCGGCACGGAAGGTGTCACCGGCCACGATGATCACTTTTTTCCCCTCGCGGACGAAGCGGGTGGCCAATTTGCCGATGGTGGTGGTTTTTCCCACGCCGTTAACGCCGATGACCATCATGACATGGGGTTTCTTCATGGTGATTTTATTTGGAACATCGAAGGAGATTCGTTCCAGTAAAAGCGCCTTAAGGGCCGTTTTGAGCTCGGCGGAGGTGGATATCTCCGAGGCTTTTTCCGACAGGGTTTCGATAATCTCCATGGTGGTGCGGACCCCTATGTCCGAGGTGATGAGGAGCTCTTCTAACTCTTCTAAGAGATCATCGTCTAAGGTCTGTCCCCCTTTAAATAGGGCATCCACACCCGAGGAGAGGGCGGTGCGGGTTTTGGAGAGGCCGCTCTTCAGGCTGTTTAAGACCCCGGGGTCGGCCGCTGTCGATGTTAAGATGGGGGGCGTTTGGGTAGGGGTGGAGAGCTCGCGGTCGGTCTCCCCCTCTTTCATCGGTACTTTTGGGGTTTTAAGGGCTGCGGAGATGACCAGCAGAAGGAGAATGAGAATCACCGCTGTGGCAGGGATCATCCACCAGAGGATCCCCTTGTAAGGGGCAAGGGCGGGCAGGGCGGTGGCCGCACGTTCGGCGAGGTCTTCGAGGATGGCTTTGACCGGGATAAGGGCGTGGGTAAGTTTTTGAAGAAGCGTGTTAAAATCCATATTTAAGTGTCCTAAATAGTTCTGATGCGGATAATTAATAACATAAATTGGCGTAATGTAGCAGGGGGCGTCTCTGTTGTAAACCGCGCAGGCAGTCTGCTATGGTCGGTCCCTGGCATCCCTTCGGTAAAAAAGCTTTTCGGGGCCCTCCCCAGGGCCGATACCTCATCTAAAGTAAACAGACCGTAAGGCGAGGCCTTTTTAGGCTTGGTTCAAAATAGCCTAAAATAGGGTATCACTATAACTATTCAGCTTGCGCCTCTGGCGGCCCTGCCGGGGGCCAACCTTTTGAAAAGGTTTCCAAACAGGTTTTTATAGTGACGGTGACGGGCCAAAGGCCCGTCACCGTCACAAACCTGGGGTCCAGGGGATTTATTCCCTGGCCGCCGGAGGCTTTTTTTTGATTTGAAGTGTTACCCTGATTTGAACCCGGCCCCTTTTTATAAGCGTCCTGAAGAAACTCTTATATTATTTGGTTGCTTATGCCGATTCTATCTCTGAGGTTTCCGAGGGGATTCCCCGACCCGTTAAGTTGACGGTGACCACCTTGGAGACGCCCTTCTTCTCCATGGTGACACCGATGAGGACATCGGCGTGCTCCATGGTGATCTTGTTGTGGGTGATGACAAGGGTCTGGGAGTTCTCGGCAATGATGGTGAGAAGGTTGTTGAACCGCAAGACGTTGGCATCGTCTAAGGGGGCATCGATCTCATCCATCACGCAAAAAGAGGAGGGCTTTAAGAGAAAAATGGAGAAGACAAAGGCGATGGCGGACAAGGCCTTTTCTCCGCCTGAGAGGAGGGAGAGGCGGGCGGACTTTTTACCCGGGGGTTGAATCATTAACTCCACACCCGTCTCCAAGGGATTTTTCTGGTCGGTGAGTATAAGACGTGCCGTCCCCCCTTCGAAGAGCCGAGGAAAGATCTCGGCGAGTTTTTCGTTGATGCGGTGGAAGGTATCGATAAATCGTTTCTGGGTGATGCGATTGATTTTTTCGATGATCGCCTCAAGGTCCTTCAGGGAGGCGGTGAGGTCGCTCTGCTGCTCGGAGAGAAAACCGTGGCGTTTTTTCATCTCTTCACACTGGCTCACGGCGGCCGTGTTGATATCACCCATGCGATTTATTTTGCGCTTGAGGCTCTTCAGTTCATGGCTGAGGCTCTCTTTGTCGGTCTTGCCGTCCAGGACCTCATGAATCTGTGTCTCAAAATTATCCATGAGCGCCTCGATGGGGGTTTGGTACTGCTCTAAGGTCCGGGTTTTAAGCTCCTCGGCCCGTGTGAGAAAACCGGCCAGGGCTACCTCCTCTTTTCGCAAGCTCTCCAGGCGCTGGCCATGGGTGGCGGAGAGCTCTTTTCTTACCCTCTCTTTCTCATCCCGATCCGATTCGAAACGGGAGAGATGGCTTCGTGTAACGGCCAGGGCCCCTTCAGCGGTTTCGAGGGCGAGAAAGGCCCCTACGAGACCCTTCTCCATCTCTTCGGCCTGCTTTGAGGCGGCACGAGATTCCCCCGTTTTTTTACTGATCCCCTCGCTCAGGCGTTTAATGCGTGTCTGGCTATCTGTAAGAAATCCGGTGAGTCGGGAGACGGTGTTTTGGTGGTTCTCATCTTTGGACTCTTCCCGGACGAGGTCGAGATTAATTTTTGTGATGGCCGTTTCGATCTGGGAGAGGGTGGTGCGTGCTTGGATGAGTGTCTCCCCGGCAATCTCCTCTCCGGTGAGATGTCTTTTGATCTCCGCTTCGATGGTGATCTGTTTTTTACGGTGGGCCTCTATTTCGATGTCAAGTTCCGATAGATCCTCATCCAGCGTCTCCGTCTCCTGAGTCATACGGCTGAGATCTCGTTGCCTTTGCTTGACCTCCTCCCCTGTGAGGAGTCGGGCGCGCTCGTTTATGGCGTGATGATTACGTCGCTCCTTGAGTTGGTCTTCGCCGTGTCGCAGGGCCTCACGTTTGGTCGTGATCTCCCCTTGGTGCGTCTGCTGGCGTGCGGTGAGTGCTTTAATTTCGGCCGTTATAAGGGCCCTTTTTTTCTCTGTCTCCTCTATCTCGCGCCGCCTTTTGAGAAGGGAGGCGGAGGCCCCGTTTTTTCCCGCCACCACGGCACCAGAAAAATCCACCAGGCAGCCATCTAAGGTGGCAATGGCCACCATCTGTGTGGTTTCTCCCTTGGCTGTAAGGGCCGTGGCGAGATCCTGGGTGACAAACAGGCGGGAGAGAAGAGCCGGGAAGGGGGCGGTCAGCCGGTCATCGAGCTCTATAAAATCGGTGAGAGGGCGGCATCCGGTCAGGGGCGCTCCGCTAAAGGGGGCGAGGGGGTTCAATCCCGGGGCGAAAAATCCGCAGCGGGGGGCATCCGGTCTCAGCATGGCCTGTCCCCCACGCAGAGCGATATCTGGGGTGTGGACAACGATGTGGGTGAGAATCTCACCCAGGGCGGTCTCTACCGCCGTTTCATACTCTTTTTCCACCCGGATGAGATTCGCCACCACCTCTGGTTGGGAGGCACCCAAGGCGTTTAAGCACTTCATCCCCTCTTTTACCCCATCCCCATACCCTTCGCCGCTATGAAGCATGCGTTCGATGGTCTCTAGGGCAGATCGGATCCGGCCCTCTTCGATCTCTCTCTCTTTAAGGGTCTCTCTTAAATGTGCGCCCTCTGTCCCCATGGTCTCTATGGTGTCGTGGAGGCTCTTCTGGGTGGTTTTAAGCCCCTCTAACGCCCCTTCCATGGCGATACTCTCTTCGTCGAGGCCGTTTTTTTTCTCGTGTGCGGCGGTCAGCAGGGCATGGGCCCTTGCCAGCTCTTCATCACGCATTTTAAGTTTACGGGTGGTGTCTTCGAAGAGTCGCTCTGCGCTGGAGAGATGGCGGTGTATGATGGCCTTCCGGTCTAGGAGATCCCGGTGACGGGTCGCCTCGTCCTGGCTCTTTTTTTCAAGATGAAAGAGCTCTTTCTGGCAGGCATTGCGCTGGTTTTCGGCCGCTTTCCTCTTTGTCTCTAATGCGGTGACCGCCTGGTTGATGCCTGTGTGGGCGCTTTGGATGGTCCTTATTTCATCGCTTAACTCCTGGTTTTTTGCCAGGGCCTCTTCTAAGTGGCGGGTATCCTCGTCTACCTCATGGGTAAGGGTTCGGCTCTTCTCCTTGAGGTGGGCGATGGTCCCCTCATGGCGGTCGGCACCTCGCTTTAATTCAAAGATTTTCTGGTGGTGGGCCTCGATGGCATCGTTGGTGGTTTGGATGTGGAGTGTGAGTCGTTTAAGGGCACTCGAGATCGCCTCACGTCGGGATGTGTCAGCCTCGCACTGGTGGGTGAGGTGTTTTGTGGAGGCGGTCAGATCATTCACTTTTTTGGCCAGGCGTTGGTACTCGGCACCGGAGAGGGTGATATCGATGTCTCGGATATCTTTTTGAAGGCTTTTGAATAAAATCGCCTTTTGGGCCTGGGTATTTAAGACCTCGAGTTGGCGCTCCAGTTCCATGACGATGTCCCCGATGCGCTCTAAATTTTCTCGGGTGGCCTTGATCTTGGATTCAGTCTCTCGTTTTTGGGCCTTGTACTTCGTAACATCGGCGGCCTCTTCAATGAAGACACGGCGCTCTTCCGGGCTTGCCTCGGTGAGGGCACCGATGTTTCCCTGCTGGATGACGGCGAAGGCATTTTTACCTGTGCCACTTCCCAGAAAGAGGGTTTGGATATCTTTGAGGCGAGCGGGCTGGCGATTGATGAGGGTGTGGCTCTCTCCAGAACGAAATATGCGACGGGTGACGGTAATTTCACTGCACTCATTGAAGGGTCCGACAATGGATGCATCCTCATTGTCGATGGTCAAGGAGACCTCGGCCATGTTCATCGGGGGGGAGCCGGTGGACCCTGCAAAGATGATGTCCTCAGAGGTTTTTCCCCGAAGTTTTCGGACATTTTGTTCGCCCATGACCCATTTTAAGGCATCCACCACGTTGCTTTTGCCGCATCCATTGGGGCCCACCATGCCCGTGGTACCGGGAGGGAATAGAATGCGTGTTTTTCCCATAAACGATTTGAACCCGGTGATCTCGAGTTTTTTGAGCTTCATTGATGGTGATGTGTCCGATATAGGGTGGTGGATTGAACGGCACTGGCCGCAGCAAAGACGATGGGCCGAAGGCCTGTCGTGATGTCGTGGGCTATCACATATCACTCCACCGGTGGGATGTAAAGATAGCGGAAATACCTGAATCCGCACGATGATTTATCCCTTGTCGTGGGAAGGGGAGTGAAATGAGGGAACATTTATTATGGATTGGTTCTTGCATCACCTTTTAACTGTCTGCTATAGCAATGATTACTAAAGGGTGGCCAGGCCCTTGTTCTGGCTACGATCATTTGGGCCCATACTCTTCGCAGGATGTATGGGGCTTTTTTGTGTGAGGTCGAAAGGGGTGATTGCCACAGTAGTCGTCCCTTTTTTTACTATGCCCGGGTGGATCTTTTTATGGCTATTTTTTAAGATAGTGCACCGTCTTTAGCCCATTTTTTAATGGGCGATGAATGGATCCAGATGTGGGCGGCTATTTTTCATTATTAAACGAAACGGCAATCTGACCATATGGAGACAAGCATGTCGGAAAAACGCCAGGTGAGCCTTTCTGAACTCCTTTCACACGATTCGGTTCAGAAGATCATTGAAGATGACAGTCTGGATGCCATGGAGAGAAGAGCCTACACCCCCCCCTTGTGTGAGGTTTTTCAAAACGGGCCCACGGCCCTGGAATCCCAGAATCAGTACCGATTTGATATCGATGGAGCGGCACGGGAGCAATTGCCCCATCTCATGGAAAATAAGGTGGAGAAGGTGGTGAGTGCCCCCTCATCAGAGGCGAATGGGTATCACCGTTGCCGGGCCATCGGTATAGCCTTCTCCGGAGGGCCCGCACCCGGTGGGCATAATGTTATCGCCGGGCTCTACGATGCGGCGAAGAAGGCAAACCCTGAGAACCGGGTCTATGGTTTTCTCCTCGGTCAGGATGGCATCATCGAGGGAAACGCCTGGGAGCTTAGCGATGAGATCGTGAATCGCTACCGTAACCTGGGTGGCTTTTGTATGATCAAGACGGGTCGTACAAAGATCGATAGCGCCAACAAGATGCGTCTCTCCATCGAGACCTGTAAAAAACTGGGGTTAAATGCCCTGGTGGTGGTGGGGGGCGATGATTCCAACACCAATGCCGCCTTCATGGCAGAGTCCATGAAAGAGGAGGGCATTCAGGTCATCGGCGTGCCCAAGACCATCGATGGGGATATTCAAGTCAAAGACGCCGATGGCAAGAGTCTGTGTGCCATCTCTTTTGGTTTTCACAGTGCCGCCCGCTCCTTTGCCAGGAACGTGGGGGATCTCTGTACCGATGGCAGTTCCGATGTGAAATATTGGCATATCTGCAAGGTGATGGGTCGTGTGGCCAGCCACCTGGCCCTGGAGGTCTCCCTTCAGACCCATGCCAACTTGACGCTCATCGGTGAAGATTTGGCCAATTATGTGGATGAAGATCGTGTGGAGAAGGCCGCGGCCGAGGGCGTGGTGGACTATACGGCCTATGGCATCACCTTGCGTCACCTCTCCCGGGTGGTGTGCGATGCCATCGTCAGGCGTGCCGCCGTGGGAAAAAACTACGGGATGGTGGTAATTCCGGAAGGGATTCTGGAGTTTGTCAACGAGGTCCAGGTCTTTATTATCAAACTCAACACCATTATTTCTGAGTACAATGATGTGCATGACACCTCGTTTCATACCGATTTTCCGAGCCTGGAAGATAAGCTGGAGTATCTGCGGCGTCTGGTGCGGGGTATTCGTAAGATGGGTCCCGAGACCATTTGGAACGCCAGGGATGATGAACTCTTCAACGATATCCCCGAATTTTTCCAGGAGGGGCTCCTCATCGAGAGGGACAGTCATGGCAATTTTCAGTTCTCCCAGGTGGAGACCGATCGGGTGATCTTGGGGCTTGTCATGGATTATCTCTCTATTCTCAAGGAGAAGGGGCGCTATAAGCTGGGCATTGAGGAGAACTATTATGCCAAGGCCTTTATCCGGGCGGGTCTCAATCCAGAGCTCTACGGGCCGGTGCTCTTCCGTAACTATGGGGTGGGGCGCTATCTCCTCGTTCGCGAGGAGCTGATCTCCCAGAAGACCTTAAAGCAGGGTCTGATAAAGGCGGGACTCCTCGATGAAGAGGAGCCGGTACCGCTCTCGGTGGTGAAGATTTTTAATAAATCGGTGCCTGACTTTAAGGTTCAAACCCATTTTTATGGCTATGACGGCCGGGGTTCCGATCCCACGAAGTTTGACTGCACCTATACCTACAATCTGGGGCATACCGCCTTCAGCCTGATTGCCGGTGGCAGTACCGGGCACATGGTGGGGATCCGAAATCTGGAGAAGAGCTTTGAGGAGTGGGAACCCCTGGGGATTCCCATTGCCCCCTTGATGCATCTCGAAGAGCGTGGCGGAAAGATGAAGCTGGTGCTCGAAAAGAGCGTCGTCGAGCTTGACTCCAACGCCTTTCGTATCGTCAAGGCCTTGCGGGAAAAGTGGATGGCGGCCTCACCGGCCCCAGACCCCTTCCGAAAACCGGGAGCGATTCGTTTTCGGGGTGAGATGGAAGAGGATAAACCCATGATCCTGACCTTAAACGCTATTTAAGGACGTTTAAGGTGAGGGGCTCGTGTTTTCCCGAAGGGTGACCAGGTAGTCCGGTTTTTAACAATAAAAAAAGCCCTCAGGCGATGAAAATCGCCTGGGGGCTTTTTTTGTAACTATTTCAGATGCCTCAAAAACAGGCCGTCTATGGCCACCGAGGCCAAAAAAATGGGCCTTCTATGGTTAAAGTGACCGTAAAAGCCAGCCTCCGGCGGCCAGGGACAGGGCCCCTGGACCCCAGGTGTGTAACCCTGACGGGCCAAAGGCCCATCAGGGTTACACTAAAAATCTGTTTGGCAACCTTTTGCAAACGGTTGGCTCCCGACAGGGCCAACCGAGGCAGGTTTTGGCGGCCGGGGCGCTTACCCCATGCTGTGGGGTTTGTAGCTGCAGAGGGGCTCTTCGGCGAGGTAGTTGCCCGTGGACTCAAAGGCTCGGGCCCTGCATCCACCGCAGACACGTTTGTATTCGCAGGGGCCGCATTTCCCTTCGAGGAGGTCGTAGTCGCGAAGCTCTTTAAATATCGTGGACTCTCTCCATACGGTGGCAAAGGAGTCCTCTTTGATGTTGCCGCAGTCGGTGTGGAGGAATCCGCAGGGCTGTACTGTCCCTGTATGGGAGATGAAGCAGAATCCGATACCGCCTAAGCATCCACGGGAGACGGCGTCCAGACCGTGGGTCTTGAAGGTGACTTTTTTCCCTTCTGCTTTGGCTCGCTGGCGAAGGATGCGGTAGTAGTGGGGAGCGCAGGTGGCTTTGAGCTGAAGGGAGGTCTTATCCCTCTGATCGTAGAACCAGTTGAGGGTCTCTTCGTACTCTGTTGCGTTGATCTCGCTGTCGGAGATATATTTTCCCCGGCCCGTGGGGACGAGGAGAAAGATGTGGTGGGCCACGGCGCCGATCTGCTCGGCCTTGGCGAGGATATCGGGAATCTGGGCCAGATTATCCTTGGTGATGGTGGTGTTGATCTGGAACTCAAGTCCCGCCGCCTTGGCCAGCTCTACGGCCCGCATGACACCGTCGTAGGCCCCTTCGACACCCCTGAAGTCGTCGTGGAATTCGCGGGTGGCCCCGTCTAGGCTAAGGCTGATACGCATGATGCCGGAGTCCACCATTTTTTGGGTGTTTTCGGCCGTCATTAGGGTACCGTTGGGCGCCATGGTCATGCGCATGCCGAGTTTATGACCGTAGGCAGCAATCTCGAAGATATCTTCGCGCATGAGAGGCTCACCACCGGTGAGGATGATGATGGGTTTGCCCACCTCGGCGATCTGATCGAGGAGCTTAAAGGCGGCGTCGGTATCGAGCTCGCCGGGGTAGGGGCCCTTTTCGGCGGCCGCCCGGCAGTGTTTGCAGCTTAAGTTGCAGCGTCGGGTCGTCTCCCAGGCCACCAGCCTCAACTCGGCTTCTTTTTTTTCATGCCCGCCGCCGTGACCGTGGGGGGCCCCTTCTTTTATCTGCTCGTTCATTGTCGTCGTTTCCTTATGTGTCTGATGCCTTAGGTGGGCGTGCTGGGGGGCAAACGTGGGCCTTATTTACTCGAGGCGGGTTTGGCCAACAGGTCGCGGAAGGCATCGCTTGGAAGGCTGCATCAGATGAGATCGCCCTCTAAGGCGATCTCATCTGTTTTTTAGGGGTGAGGGGCGTCTCCCCTCACCGCCGGCACCATTTTTTTAAAGGTGACCGGCTATTTCCCAGCAAGCTCCCGGGCCGCCTCTAGGGCGTGGTAGGTGAGAATGATGTCGGCGCCGGCGCGTTTGATGGAGGTTAGGGTCTCCATCATCACCTTGGTGCCGTCGATCCAGCCGAGCTGGTCTGCCGCCTTGATCATGGCGTACTCGCCGCTGACGTTGTAGGCGGCCATGGGAAGATCCACCTCATCGCGTACCTTGGAGATAATATCGAGATAGGAGAGGGCCGGTTTGACCATGATGATGTCGGCGCCCTCTTCGACATCCATGGTGGCCTCGCGAATGGCTTCGAGGACGTTGGCCGGATCCATCTGGTAGGTGCGTCGATCACCAAACTGGGGAGCTGAGTTGGCTGCGGCACGAAAAGGACCGTAATAGGCGGAGCAGTATTTTACCGCATAGCTCATGATGGGGATTTCGGAGAGATCCTCCTGGTCCAGGGCTTCACGGATTTCACCCACTCGGCCATCCATCATATCCGATGGGGCCACCATGTCGGCACCGGCCTTGGCGTGGGAGACGGCAACGCGAGCGAGGAGATCTAAGCTCATATCGTTGTCGATTTTGCCCTTCTCTACTATGCCACAGTGGCCGTGGTCGGTGTACTGGCATAAGCATACATCGGTGATGACGGCAAGGCCGGGGACCTTGTTCTTCACCTCACGCACCGCCCTTTGCACGATGCCATTTTTGGCATAGGCCGAGGTGCCAAGGGCATCTTTCTTGTCGGGAAGTCCGAAGAGCATGATCGAGGGAATGCCTAAGTCGTATGCCTCTTTGGCCGCCTTAACGATATTGTCCACGGAGAGCTGGTAGTGGCCCGGCATGGAGGAGATGGGATTTTTGACTCCCTTACCGCCGATGGCGAAGAGGGGAAGGATGAGGTCGTTTACAGAAAGGGAGGTCTCGCGGACCATGCGACGCAGGGCAGAAGAGGCGCGCATGCGTCGTCCTCGGTATTGGGGAAACAGCATCGGGTACTCCTTGAAGAATATGGGACGTATCGGTATTTTTAAAGCGTTGAGGAGAAAGGGGGCGGCGGCTTATGCATGGCCGTCGCCCCCCTTAAAAAAATATCTCCTGTCACCTGAGCTTTAGGGCCGGGCTATTCGTTCAGCCCGATCTCTTCATCGGTGAGGTAGCATTCGGGATCGGGCGCCCAGACATCGCCGGTAGCCGCCTCGGCGCGTACGCGAAAGTTTCCGGCACAGATATCGAGCCATTTGCATTTGGCGCACCGTCCGGTGACGTGTTTCTTCTTCTCCTTGAGTTTGAGGAGGAGCTCGTCTTCGGGTTTGGTCCAGATCTCAGAGAAGGGTGTCTGGCGTACGTTGCCGAAGCTGTGGTGACGCCAGAACTGGTCGGCGTAGACGGATCCGTCCCAGCTGACACAGCCAATGCCGTGACCGGAGCTGTTTCCCTCGTTCATCTGCAGAAGCTCTAATACCTCTTTGGCCCGCTCGGGGTCCTCTTCGAGCATGCGCAGGTAGATGTAGGGGCCGTCGGCGTGGTTGTCCACGGTGAGGACTTCCTTGGGCTTGCCTATGTCGTGGAGGCGTTTGGCTTCCGTGGCGATGAGGTCCACGGCCCGTCGCGTCTCCTCGTGGGAGAGGACTTCGTCACCGATCCGGGCCCCACGTCCTGCATAGACGAGGTGATAAAAGCAGATACGGGGCAGGTCATACTCTTCGAGGAGCTTGAATACTGCCGGGATATCATCGACGTTCATGCGGTTCATGGTGAAGCGGAGCCCCACTTTGATGCCCGCCTCCTGGCAGTGCCGGATCCCTTCGAGGCTGGCCTGGAAGGCGCCTTTCTCTCCGCGAAAGTGGTCATGGGTCGCTTCCATGCCATCCATGCTGATCCCCACGTAGGAGAGGCCGATACGCTTTAAGTTCTGGGCCACTTCACGGGTGATGAGGGTACCGTTGGTGGAGATGACGGCACGCATGCCCTTGGATACGGCGTATTCCGCCAGTTCCGGCATATCTTTGCGCATGAGGGGCTCACCGCCGGAGAAGAGGATGACGGGGGCGCCGAAGGCGGCCAGATCGTCGATAAGGGCTTTTCCCTCTTCGGTGGTCATCTCGTTATCTTCGCAGCGGGCCTTGGCCTTGGCGTAGCAGTGGATGCACTTTAGGTTACAGGCCCGGGTACAATTCCAGACCACCACCGGCTTCTTGTCCTTGGAGAACTGAAGCAGGTGGGAAGGAAGACTTCCGGACTGGCGTCCGTAACGCAGGGCGTCCGAGGGTTCCACGGTTCCACAGTAGAGTTTGGATATTCCGATCATCTACGTATATTCTCCGGTTGTGACAACAAAGGTCCCCAATCGGGACCTTTGTCATTATCTCGTTTGATAGTGTCGAAGCCATAGGCTATAAAATCGGCCTTTTTTTGGTTTCGTTAGTCTTTGGGCTGGTCGGCGGGGAGTCTTATGGCGTCATTTTTCCCTACGAGCTCCTCTTTAACGAGGTCGTTTAGGAATTGTTCGGGCGCAAGAAGAGCCTCCCGTGTGATGAAGAAATGGGTTTTTCCGGTTTTTTCTCGAATAAGGGCGAGGCCCAGCTCGAAATCTTCGGCAATTTTGGCGAACATTTCGTCACTGGTGGCGCCTGCCGTGAGGATCTGATCCATCAGGAAGTCGACCGCCTCTTCATCAAACAAGACATGCATACCAAATTTCGAGAAAAAATTCACCTCAAGTTTTTTTACTTTTTCGTAATGTAAATGAAGGACCTCAATGGCTCTGTTTGTGGCAATTTTATTGCCGATACAAAGGGTTGCCGCCGTGTCGGCCCGCCAGGGGGTCAGGGGCAGTAGGTGGCCGATGGTCAGCTGCTGCCAGTGATCTTTTATATAGGCGGAGAGGTAGGCCGTCTCATCCATTTCAAGGCGGTGAAATCGTTTTTCCCAGGTCTCTTTCATGGCGGGATCCAACATAGATGCCAGGGTCTTTTCCGCATCGTCTGCCGCCTCGATGGTTGCGGGAAACTCCTGGATGTTGAGGGAAGGAAGGCGTGTCTCGAAGGGGAGGAGAATCTCTTCGATGGCGCTGACCAGTCCGCGTGCCCCCGTGTTTTCAAGGTGTGCACGCCGTGCGATCTCTTTTAGCATCTCATCGGAGAAGCGAAGGGTGATTCCGTAGGAGGAAAAATCCAGCTTTTTGCTCAAGATCACGGGGTTATTGGGGTTTTTTAGGATTTGAAACAGATCCTCTTCTGAGAGAGGCTCAAGGGTGGTGCGTACGGGCAGGCGTCCCACAAACTCTGATTCGAAACCGTACTCCACGAGATCTTCGGTGCGTAACTCTTTTAGGGGGGTATTTTTATCGCTGGGGTCGTGGAGGGTGGAACCGAATCCGATGGTCTTTTTTTTGTTTCGCTTCTCCACAATATCAGAGAGTCCCCCAAAGGCACCGCTCATAATAAAGAGGATGTTTCCTGTGTTGACCACCTGTTTATCTTGGGAGTCCCCTTTTTGATAGCGCTCCATCTCTTTGAGCATGGAGACGGGATCGTGGGGAACCTTTAACTCCACATCGGTCTCTTCCATGGGTTTGAGAAGGGCTCTCTGGACCCCGGTTCGGGAGATGTCGCCCCCTGTGGCGTTGGAGGCCGAGGCGATTTTATCCACCTCGTCGATATAGACGATGCCGTGCTCTGCACGCTCGATATCATCATCGGCTTCCCGGACCAGATCGCGGATGAGGTCGTCGACGTTGCCCCCCACATAGCCCGCTTCTGTAAATTTGGTGGCGTCGCCTTTGACAAAGGGGACCCCTATTTTATCGGCGATCAGCTTCACCATATAGGTTTTGCCAACACCAGTGGGACCGATCATCAAGACGTTGTTCTTGATGCCTCCCACGATCCCGGAGCTCGTGCGTCCCTCCTCTTCTAAGTGGCGGATGCGGTTAAAGTGGGTGCAGATTTTGGTTGCCAGAATCGCTTTGGCCCTCTCCTGACGGATGATGAACTGGTCCAGGTAGGCGACCAGCTCTTGGGGCTTCATGGTGAAGTTGAGGTGAAAACTCGTCTTCTCGGTCCTGACGCTCTTGGTCTCTTTTTTTTCCCGCTCGGGCATGGAGAAAGGAGAGATGATCTTGACGTTTCCACCAAATTTTTGGTTGAGGAAATTGCCGATCTCCTTTTCGATCTCTTTGGGGTCGGGTATATTTTCATTATATGGGCTCATGGTCACACAAACATAAACACAGGCTGGTGAATTGCAAGGGGGGGCTGTGGCAGCCTTGGGGCTGGCCTTCGGTGTATTGGGGTGGCTCCACAGGGAGCGTTGTGATACAAGCGATGGATGAAAAGAGGTGAAAAATCAGATGATATCGATGAACCTTAGTAAGGATTGCTACGGCCCGTTCCCGTATCATTTTCTCGGGCGTTGCGGGTGAAGCCCCGAATTAAAGGGAATAAAGGGTTGTACCGATAAGAGGTTTTGAGGATATCATGTGTGCATTGTTTTGGTATGGATGTCTTTAATTAAAAAAGAGAGAGAAGGGGGTGGCCTTGAACCGGGACACTGATCGAATGGTTCTTGTTGTGAACGGCGATAAAAAGACTCGGGCCCGTGCCAGAGAACTTCTTGAATCAGCTGGTATCAAAGGGGAGGAGCAGCGGCTCTCCATGGGTTCCCCCGTATGTGTGACAGAACAATCCTTTGATGACTCCGCGCGTTATAGAGAGCTCTTCAAGACAAGTCGTGACGGTATCTTATGTACCGATCTCACCGGGCGTATTGAAGATGCCAATCCAGCCTTTCTGGAGATGCTTGGCTACTCCGTCTCCGAGGTGTGCGATATGTTCGAGCAGCAGATGACCCCTGAAAAGTGGCGTCTTCTGGAGTCTCGCGTGGTGATGCCTGCCCTCTTCGATAGCGGAGAGTCCGGGGACTACGAAAAAGAGTATATCGGAAAAGGGGGCGGCCGGGTGCCCGTCCAGGTGAGGAGCTGGCTCCTCAAGGACTATTCCGGTACACCCTTTCGAAAACTGACTCTGATCCGGGATACCTCCTCACGTAAATCATTGGAAGTTCAGCTCCGTCAGGCCCAGAAGATGGAGGCCTTGGGAACCCTTGCCGGGGGCATTGCCCATGATTTCAACAATGTCCTCGCCGCTATTTTGGGATATATTGAGCTGGCACGGTTCGATGTCGATGAGATCAGTCCGGCCCGGAAAAGCATCGACCAGATCTACAAGGCCGCCCAGCGTGCGCGAAATCTTGTGGGTCATATTCTCTCCTTCAGCCGGCAGTCGAGCCATGAGAAAAAACCGGTCTTCATGCAGCAAATTATCAGCGAATCTCTCGAACTCTTAAGGGCGAGCCTCCCCAGTACCATCGAGATTAAGCAGTCCATGACGGCCAAGATGTTTCCCATCGAGGCGGATGCCACACAGATTCATCAGATCCTCATGAACCTGTGCACCAACGCCTCCCACGCCATGCCCGATGGGGGGACCCTCTCAATTTTGCTGGATGTGGTCGCCTTTAACGAGCTGGAAGCTCAAGGGTTTATCGATCTTCAGCCCGGTGCCTATATGATGCTCTCCGTCACTGATACGGGCTGTGGTATGGACTCTGAGGTGAAGAAGTGTATTTTTGACCCCTATTTTACCACCAAGGGTCGGGGCCAGGGGACCGGTATGGGGCTTTCGGTGGTGCATGGCATCTTAAAGGCCCATGGAGGGGCTGTGCGTGTGGAGAGTGCATCGGGAGAGGGCAGCACCTTTTATCTCTACTTCCCTATCTGCAGCGGACGGGCTGGAGAGGAGTCAGTGGCCCTGGACGGGTTGGCCACGGGTCACGAGCGGATTCTCTTTGTCGATGATGAACCCGATCTGGCCGATCTGGGCAAGGTGATGCTGGAGCGTCTCGGGTACACCGTAACGGCGGCCACGGATAGCCATGAGGCCTTTGATATTTTTGCAGCCTCACCTGCCGATTACGATCTTGTGGTCACGGATCTGACCATGCCGAAGATGACAGGGGTTGCCTTCGCTCACAGGGTGAAGGCGATGCGCCCAGATTTACCTGTCATTATCTGCACGGGTTATAGCGATAGTGTCTCGGCGGGAGCGGTCTCGGATGCGGGCATCGATCTTTTGTTGATGAAGCCCCTAGAGATTTGTGAACTCTCAGTATCCATTCGTAACGCCCTCGTGTGCAAGGGGACCGACGCCGATGAGATGGTATGTATTTAGAGTGACCCTTTTTCTTCTTCTCGTCTCTTCTTCAGGGGCCTTTGCCGGTGATCTCGATTTCAGGCATGTGCGCTGGGGTATGAATCGGTATGAGGTGATGGCATCGGAGACGGGTTCGCCCAAGCGAGTGAGGCCGAATGAAATTCTCTATGGGGTCGCTCTGTTCAGGCGGCCCGCTCACCTGATGTACCGTTTCTATGAAGATCGACTTGTGGGGGCTCGTTACGTCTTGCCTCTCAAGGAGGGGGATACCCTCGAAAAAATAGATGGCTTGGTCTCATTACGGTATGGCGTCTCCCAGGCGGGTGAAATGGCCTCGAGGGTATCGGTATCCAGGGTCTGGAAGCTGCCGGAGCGAACGGTGCGTCTCTTTATCACAAAAAGAGGGCAGGCGGTCATTGATTTATCCTCTCAAGGGGGGCAGGAGATCGCTTCCCGGGAGGTGGCGCTGCTTCGACAGCGCACCATGGATGTCTTGATACGGAACTTCTGATAAAAAAAATGACAGTCCTTTGATTCCTTTGGGTATTTTCTATTTATGGAAGGTGAAACCTTATGGAGTGTTTGAGATGATATCGGTATCTCTATGTGGGTTTTAATATTGATATCAAGTAGTTATATGTCTGTTGTGTGAAAAAAGGTGGCGTATTTTACGAATACAGTTTATAGATGGGCTGTTGACGGCCCTCTTTCGTCCTTTTTAAGGGGCCATTATCATCATAAAATTGTGGCGTAAAATTTAGGTAATCGATAGTCAGATACCGGGTGAACCAGATCCCCCCACTGGGGGCATGTCGGAGAGTATAATGAGCGACAAGGGTGACATGGGCATTCCTGAAGAGGAGAGCTTTGAGGCGTTGCTGGAAGCGTACGGCGACGGATTGGGTGAGGAGTTGAAGTGTGGCAACAAGATAGAGGCTACAGTCATCTCCATCGGAGAGAGCAGTGTCTACGTCTCCACCGGAACGAAGAGCGATGGTGTGGTCGACCGCATGGCGCTCCTCAATGAGGATGGAGAACTGACGGTTGCCGTGGGTGATACTCTGACTCTTTATGTGGTTAGCGCCAATGAAAGCGAGGTGGTTCTCTCCAAACAGATGTCTGGAGCTGGAAGTGAGGAGATGCTCTTTGATGCCTTCACCAGCGAAACTCCGGTGGAAGGGAAGGTGAACGAACAGGTCAAGGGTGGTTTCTCTGTGACCCTCATGGGCAATCGGGCCTTTTGTCCCGTCAGCCAGATCGACACCGTTTTTGTTGAAAATGGTGAGGAGTATGTGGGGAAAAGTTTTACCTTTCTTGTGACCCGTATTGAGGGCAATGGGAAAAATATTGTTATCTCTCGGCGTAAACTTCTCGAAGAGGCGCTGAAAGAGGTTCGTGCCACCTTCTTGGAGACCCTTTCCGAAGGGGACACCGTAGAGGCCACCGTGGTGAAACTGATGCCCTATGGTGCCTTTATGGAGCTTCATGCTGGCGTGGAGGGTATGGCTCATATCTCGGAGCTCTCCTGGAGCCGTGTCCAGTCGTGTGAAGAGGCGGTGAATGTGGGGGATACCATACCCGTTAAGGTGTTAAAGATAGAGACTTTGGAGGGGAAGAACCCCCTTCGCATTGCCCTCTCTGTCAAGCAGGCGTCTCAGGACCCATGGGAATTGGTGGGAGAGACGATCCATGTGGGAGACCAATTCGGTGGCAAGGTTGTGCGTATTGCCCCCTTTGGTGCTTTTGTGGAGGTGGCTCCCGGTACCGAGGGGCTGGTTCACATCAGCGAGATGAGTTACACCAAGCGTATTTTAAAGTGCGAAGATGCCGTCTCTCCCGGAGAGATGGTCCAGGTGGTGGTTAAGGCCATCGATCTGGAGAAGAAGCGCCTCTCCCTCTCCATCCGTGATGCCCACGGTGATCCCTGGCAGGGGGCGTCCTTGAAGTATGCCCTGGGCTCCAAGGTGGTTGGCATTGTGGAGAAGAAAGAGAGCTATGGTATCTTCGTCACCCTCGAACCCGGTGTGACCGCTCTTCTGCCGAAGTCCAAACTGGCGGAGGCGGCCAACGCCTCGGCTCTTGGCGCCAAGAAGCCCGGAGAGAGCATCGAGCTCCTCGTGGATGCCGTGGACGAAGAGAAACGTCGCATTACCCTGGTCTCCACCGAAGCCGCCGATGGCGCTTCAAACTGGAAGGGGTATGCCGAAGGACCAAAGAGCAGCTCTGATAAATCCATGGGAACCATGGGAGAGTTGTTGAAGGCGGCCATGAACAAGAAGAGCTAGGCCAGATTGGCCCCTCTTTTTGATTCGTGTTCACTAAAATAGGGCGATGGAAGCGGCTTTCCATCGCCCATTTTTGTCTGACCTGGGAGGTGTGTGATGGACTCTTTATTGATGGCACTCATTCGTGAAAGACGTAGCATTCGGGTCTTTGATACCCGTCCTGTGGAGGAAGAGGTACTCTCCCTTCTTTTGGAGGCTGCCCTTCGAAGTCCCTCGTCCCGGGGCCGTAATCCCTGGCAATTCATCGTGGTGAGGGATCCGATATGCTTATCGGCCCTTTCGGAAGTTAAGCCCCACGGGGCAGGTTTTCTGGCCGGGGCACCCTTAGGTATCGTGATTCTGGCCGATCCCGCCCAGTGTGATGTCTGGGTGGAAGACACGTCTATTGCGGCCACCTATATCCAGCTGGCTGCCGAGAGCCTGGGGCTTAAGAGTTGCTGGGCTCAGATTCGCTTGAGAGACGATGGCCAGGAAGGGATGGCCACCGATGTTACCCGGGAGATACTGAGTATTCCCGACAGGATGGAGGTCGCCTCCATTATCGGTGTCGGCTATCCCGCCGAAGAGAAAAAAGGCCACCCGAAAAGCGATCTGGATTATAGTAAGGTGCATTACGAGAAGTTTTGATGGAAAACCGGCCGGGGTTTCGGGAAAAAAGCCCTCTATGGTCAACGTGGGTTTAAAAAGGGAGCCTTCTATGGTGAAAGTGACTAAAAAATGGGCCTCCGGCGGCGAGGTGAGCCACCTCGAAAGCGAGTGACCCCTCATTCCTCGGGATAAATCACAGCGGTATTGTTATGAAATTAAGGTGTTTATTTTTTTGTAGGATCCTATGTGAGTGACCACGATGGGCCTTTGACCCGTCATGGTCACTATGAAAGCGTGTTTGGCACCCTTTTGTAAAAGGTTGGCCCCCGGCAGGGCCACCGGAGGTAAGCGTTCACTGCACGGCCCCGGCAGGGCCAAGCGAGGCTTGCTTGACAGGCGCGATCTGTCTGTCATTAAAAAAAGTCTCTAACCGCGGGTTAATTTTAAGACGGCTCCGACGAGTTTTTCGATGCCCAGGGCGATATCTTTGATGTCGGGGCCCAGCATGTAGGCGGGGGTGGTGACCAGCATGTTGGCCGTGTCGATGCAGATTCCGTCCACGGGATGCGCCTCATGGGTGGCGCCACAGGCGGTGAGGCGGGCGATGGTGCTTATATCATCTCCGATGGTGATCCGGGGGTTTTGCTCGGAGAGGGCTTTGGCCAGGATTACCGGGGCGATGCAGATGGCACCGATGGGCTTTTTCGCGGTGTGAAACGATCGAATCAGCTGGGCCACCTCCTCGTGTACCTCCCATGCCTCTCCTTTTGCCGCGTAATTGCTGAGATTTTTCACGGGACCGGCCCCACCGGGAATGATGAGGGCGTCTAGCTCATCCACCTTGATGTCGGCGATGGGCTGGATCTTGCCCCGGGCGATGCGTCCGGCTTCGGCAAGCACCTGGCGTCTCTCTTGGGTGATCTCACCTTTCGCGTGATTGATGGTTTCTCTTTGAAGGGTCTCGGGGGCCATGCAGACCGCCTCGGCTCCGGCCTGGTTCAGGTAGAGAAGGGTGAGGACCGATTCGTGAATTTCAGAGCCGTCTAAATTGCCGCATCCTGAGAGAAGAACGCCTACTTTTTTCATTGTAACCTCCGGTGGTGTGTTTGGGGTGATGGGAGAGGGAAAGGCCAGAGTTAAAAATAAGCCCGGTCTGCACTCGGTAAAAGGCGGACGCAATTGTGCCCCAAGGCCTTCGGGTACGCGTGTCCTGGTCTCCTAAAGGGACACCCGAGGCCGCCGTTTTCTTACCGCACGCCTACGGCGCGAGTGTGCCTTTGAATGCCTTGATGGGGGATTTTAAAGGGGGGCGCTCTTGGCTAGGGCTCTCCCTGCTTTAAAGGTCGCGTAATCCGATAAAATTTTTTCGTGGTCAAAGGCGATGGGTGCGGGCAAATCGTCCACGGTAAAGATACCGGCTTCGGCGGCATCGTCTGCCCCGACGGGGGTCGCACTGGCCGAGGCGGTGAAGACCACGGAGACGGTGTGGTGCCGTGGGTCCCGTGCCGGGTCGGAGTAGGTGTGGAACTGGTGAAGATTGCTTAGGATAAGGCCTGTCTCCTCTTCGGCCTCGCGTCTGGCGGCCGTTTCCACCGACTCTCCGTAGTCCACAAACCCTCCGGGAAGGGCCCAGCCGTGGGGCGGATTTTTTCGCCGGATCAGCACGATGCCCCCCATGGTTTCGATGATGATGTCGACGGTGAGGAGGGGATTTCTCGGATTCTCTGTCATGGTGTCTGCCCTTAATCGTCTGATACCTAAAAGTTGCATTCACCGCTTTGTCTTATGGTTAAAATGCGCAATGGGCTCACCCTTCGGGCACAACTTTTAGGTGATATGTGGTGTCACGGAGCCTACAAAGAAGAGGGCTCCCATTCGTGTCCTCTTCGTTTGATCATATAAGAACAGGGGCTCATGGCCTGTCAACTGTAAATCAAAGGACCCGATCGGTTTAACAGGGCCTTTATTGGGTGCTGGCGATCAATAGCAAAGGGTAATGAATATGAATAATAGTGAAAATATGCGTGGAATGGATGGGCGGTGGGTGGCCCGGGTTGTGAAAGGGGCCGCGTCTCTGGGGGTGACCTTGAATGAGGAGGCCTCGAGTCGCCTGGCCGCTTATGCCGTGGAACTTCTCACCTGGAACCGAACGTGTAACTTAACGGCCATCACCGATCCCATGGAGGTGGCGGAGAAACATATGGTGGATGCCCTGGCGGTGACCCCATATATCCCCCATGGTACACGGCTTCTGGACATCGGCAGCGGCGGGGGCTTTCCTGGAATTCCTGCACTCATTGCCGACGACACCTTGTCCGTCACCCTGGTGGATGCGGTGCGAAAAAAGGTGAGTTTTTTAAAGCATGTCTCACGGAGCTTGAAGCTTAAAGGGCTGGAGGCCGTTCATGTGCGTGCCGAAGACTTTGCCCTGGAAGCGGGGCGAGGGCAAGGGTACGATGTGGTGACCTCCAGGGCTTTTTCGGCCATCGATACCTTTGTGCCCATGGCTCTTCCCTTTTTGAAGCCAGGGGGTCTCATGATCGCCATGAAGGGCAAAGGGTTTGAAGAGGACCAGGAGAGACTTCTCGCGTGTAAAGCGGCGCTTTTAAAGGAAGGGACGGCACTTACCGTGGAGGTGGTCCACTATGAACTCCCCTTTTCTGGTTCGAAGCGCGCTCTGTTTCTCATTACCGCAACGCCTGTCGCCTGAAAACCTGGGGCAATCCCATTGACATTGGTGGAGACTATGCCATAGAGTTGATGGTTATTTTTAAGTGCTGTTCTTCGAAAAGTAGTTTCGAAGGACTTTGTTTGTTGCCTCTCATCTGGGGTAAGGGGCGTTAAAAACGCCTCGCCAACTGGCGGTACCCTATCCTTTATAAGGGAGTGTGGGTCGGGCCTCGGGCCTGGATTTGTTCCATGATGCAACTTTTTATATTTTAGACCAATGGTTGATGCGTTCGTAAAAAGTGACCGCACGAGAACCTCGCTTGGGCGACTTTTTGCGAGACGATCAAGTTTCGCTGGTACGACCACGATAGATCTATACGCTGGAGGAGATAATGGATTACAAGAAAACGCTGAACCTGCCACAGACACGGTTCGCCATGAAGGCTAACCTGCCGACCAAAGAGCCTCAGCAGCTCAAGGCGTGGGAGGAGAGCGGACTCTATACAAAAATCAGGGAAGAGTCCAAGGGACGTGAACAGTTTATTCTGCACGACGGTCCTCCGTATGCCAACGGCAACCTTCATATCGGACATGCCCTGAATAAGATCCTGAAAGATATTATTATCCGCTCCAAGCAGATGGATGGTTTCGATGTCCCCTACGTACCGGGCTGGGACTGTCACGGTCTTCCCATTGAGCACAATGTGGACAAAAAACTGGGGTCTAAGAAGAAGACCATGTCCAAGGCGGATATTCGTCGTAAGTGCCGGGAATACGCTACGAATTTTGTCAATATTCAGCGTGACGAGTTTAAGCGGTTTGGCGTCATGGGGGAGTGGGATGAGCCCTATCTCACCATGAATTATCCCTTTGAGGCACGTATCGCCAAGGAGTGCGGAGAGTTTGCCGCCAATGGTGATATGTATATCGGTAAAAAACCCATTCACTGGTGCTGCAATTGCCAGACGGCCCTTGCCGAGGCCGAGATCGAACATGCGCCTCACACCTCACCGTCTGTTTATGTGAAATTTCCCTTTAAAGGGGATGCCGCTGAGATCGATCCGTCTCTTGCCGGGAAACCGGTCTCCTTTGTGATCTGGACCACCACTCCCTGGACGATTCCCGCCAACCTGGCGGTATGTCTCCATGCAGAATTTACCTACGCCTTCGTGGAGACAGATGGTGAGGTGATGGTGATGGCCAAGGAGCTTGTGGAAGGGCTCATGGCCTCTTTCGGGAAAGAGTCCTACACCATCATTTATGAGACCGAGGGCATCGCCCTTGAAAAGAAAGAATGCCGTCACCCCTTTCTCGACCAGGACTCCCTGATCATCCTTGGGGATCACGTCACCCTGGATGCCGGTACCGGCT
Organism: Desulfobacteraceae bacterium; assembly: GCA_013619155.1. Taxonomy (GTDB): domain Bacteria; phylum Desulfobacterota; class Desulfobacteria; order Desulfobacterales; family Desulfolunaceae; genus Desulfoluna. Next base: position 25,954 of record JABXKT010000002.1, on the reverse strand, counting down.
GTGTGCATACCGCTCCCGGTCATGGTGCCGATGACTATATCACCGGTCTGAAGTATGGCCTCGAGCCCTACTCCCCTGTGGGAAATAACGGGTGCTACACCATCGAGGCGGGCGAGGAATTAGAAGGGAAATTTATCTTCAAGGCCAACGCAGAGCTCGTGGAGAAGATGGATGCCTGCGGTGCCCTTGTAAAGCACGAGGATATCAGCCACTCCTACCCTCACTGCTGGCGTTGCAAGAAGCCCGTTATTTTCAGAGCCACCCCCCAGTGGTTCCTCTCCATGGACAAGACCAACCTGCGAGAAAAGGCTCTTGTTGAGATAGACAAGGTGGAGTGGATCCCTTCATGGGGCCGTGAGCGCATCTACGGGATGATTGAAAATCGTCCGGACTGGTGCCTCTCCCGTCAGCGCAGCTGGGGTGTGCCCATCCCCGTGTACTACTGCGAAAAGTGCGGTGAAGTGCATGTTACCCATGCATCCACCGATAAGATTTACGAGCTCTTTAAGGAGCACGGGGCCGATATCTGGTTCGAAAAAGAGGCCGCTGAGCTGCTTCCCGAAGGGTCGGTATGCGCCACGTGTGGCCACGGCACCTTCACCAAAGACACCAATATCCTGGATGTCTGGTTCGACTCCGGGGTGACCCACTCTGCGGTATTAAACGATCGAGATGGGCTCAGGCGCCCTGCAGATCTCTATCTCGAAGGGTCGGATCAGCACCGCGGATGGTTCCACAGCTCCTTGCTCACTAGCGTAGGGAAAACTGGAAAAGCGCCATACAAAGCGGTGCTTACCCATGGGTTTGTCGTGGACTCCAAGGGCCATAAGATGTCAAAGTCTGTGGGCAATGTGGTGGCTCCGAAAGAGATAATCAACAAATACGGTGCAGAAGTGCTTCGTTTGTGGGTCTCCTCCACGGATTACCGCGATGATGTGCGTATCTCCGATAACATCGTCAAGCAGCTCAGCGACTCGTACCGGAAGATCCGTAACTCCTGCCGCTACATGCTGGGGAACCTGGAAGATTTCAATCCCGATACCGATCGGGTCTCTTACGACAGCTTAAGGGACATCGACCGGTTTACTTTGGCCCGTTTGGCCTCTCTGAGTGACCGGGTTCAGGCGGCTTATAAATCGTACGAGTTCCACGCGATTTATCATGGGCTGAATAACTTCTGCACCGTGGATCTCTCCAGCTTCTATTTCGACATCGTTCGAGATCCGCTCTACGTGGAAGGCGCGGATTCTCAGATACGGCGCGGGATTCAGACGGTGCTCTTCGATCTTGTGGACGGCATTGTGCGTATGATGGCGCCCATTCTTTGCTTTACTGCTGAGGAGATCTGGGGCTTCATGCCAGATTTCGAAGGCAAAAAAGAGAGTGTCCATCTGATGCCGGTGAACGAGGTTCAGGCTTCTTGGAGAAATGAGGAGGTTACTGCACGTTGGGATCGCCTCGTGACCCTGCGCGATGAGATCAACAAGGCCCTTGAAAAGGCCCGAAGTGAAAAACTTATCGGACAGAACCTCGATGCGGCCGTGACCCTCACGGCCAAGGGAGAGACCCTGGAGTTTCTTCAGAGCTTCTCTTGCGATCTGAAACAGGTGCTTATTGTCTCGGACCTCACCCTTGTCGAGGGTGATGCCCCCGATGGTGCCTTTGTGAGCTCTGAAACCTCGGATCTCGCCGTAGAGGTGGCTTCAGCCCCCGGTGAGAAATGCGGACGATGCTGGACCTGGAGCGCCACCGTGGGCGAGGATGGCGAAAGGCCTACCTTGTGCGTGCGTTGTCGCGGGATCCTTGACCAGACAGCCTAAACCGTATAAACCGTAAATAAAAAAGGGCCGGGCGCATGAGAACGTGCTTCGGCCTTTTTTTATTTGTGAGCCCATCGATTACAGGTGAATGCATCGCCGCAGGAGGCCGTGCGGCGAAAGTATAGCCTCCGGCGGCCCTGCCGGGAGCCAACCTTTTGGAAAGGTTGCCAAACAGGTTTTTATAGTGACTGTAACGGACCAACGGTCCGTTACAGTCACACACGTGGGGTCCAGGGGCGGCAAAGCCGCTTAGGCAAAAAATTCCCTGGCCGCCGGAGGCATGTTTCTTGGTCACTTTAACCATAGAAGGCCGTGCGGCGAAAGCTTCGCCTCTGGCAGCCCTGCTGGGAGGCAACCTTTTGAAAAAGTTGATAAACAACTATTTTAAAAACCACTTTGGATTTAAGCGAAGAATCAAAGGTGTATGTGATTTGCCCTGAGGCACGAGGGGTAAAGCGCATACGCTACTCGCTTTCAAGGTGGCACACCTTGCCGCCGGAGGCTTCTTCTTTGGCTTAAATAGTGACCTAAATTTTTATAATAAAGGTGATGGGATGAGATGGTTTAAACAAAAGTGGCCTCGGCTTATCCTGGTGGCCGGTCTGGTTGTGATTCTGGACCAGCTCTCAAAGCAGCTGGTGTTGAATTTCATTCCCTTGGGCACCGGTTTTCCTCTGGTGGAAGGGTTTTTTGATATGGTCCATGTGAGAAACCCCGGTGGGGCCTTTGGCTTTCTCTCCGGTCAGAGTCAGGCCATCCGAGAGTTCTTCTTTCTTTTTGTGACGGGTCTGGCCTCTCTTTTTATTGTCTGGGTTTACAATACAGTGCCAGAGACCCACCGGGCACTTTCCTCGGGTCTTGCCATGGTGTTTGGCGGTGCGGTGGGTAATCTCATCGATCGGATTCGTTTTGGCAATGTGGTGGATTTTATCGACTGGCACGTGGGGGGATTGCACTGGCCGGCCTTTAATATCGCCGATAGTGCCATCTGTGTCGGGGTGGGGATTCTTATCCTTCATATTCTTCTTGATCGCATGCCTGCGGAGGGTTGATGCATCCAATACTTTTTAAAATAGGCCCGGTGGTGGTTCATACCTATGGGTTGATGATGGCCTTGGCATTTCTTGCCGCTATCTCTATCTCCAAGCGTGAGGCCCGGCTCTTTGGTGAGGATGAAGAGAAAATAGCCGATCTTATCTTCTATATTCTTATCTGGGGTATTATCGGGGCGCGGCTCTTCTATGTGTTGGTGAGTCTGCCCTGGTTTTTCTCTCACCCCTTGGATGTCTTTAAGGTGTGGGAGGGGGGGCTTGTCTTTTATGGCGGGTTTATCGGTGGTCTCGGGGCGGCCTTTTACTGTGTGCGCAAGCGGGAGATGCCTTTTTGGAAGAGCATCGATATTTTAACGCCGGCCCTGCCTTTTGGTCATTTTCTGGGGCGTATCGGCTGTTTTAACGCCGGTTGTTGCTATGGCAATGTGTGTGATCTGCCCTGGGCGGTGACTTTTTCCGATCCCAACTCCCTGGCGCCGCTTCATATTCCCCTTCATCCCTCGCAATTGTATGAGGCCTTTGCCAACCTGGCCTTGTTTGGTGTGATTATGGCCGTGCGCAAGAAGAAACGGTTTGAAGGCCAGCTATTCTGGGGATATGTGGTGCTCTACGGCGTGATCCGTTTTTTACTGGAGTTTGCCAGGGGGGATGAGCGAGGCAACTATCTCTTGGGGCTCTCCCCGGCTCAGCAGGTGGGGGTACTCTTGTGCCTCTCCGGTGCGACGATGCTTTTTATCCTGGCCAAGCGATCGGCCCGGGGGGTGACCCATGGCTGAGCTGGTTTATAACACCCTGGCAAAGAGCCTGGGGCAGGGCGACTTGCCCTCGGTCTGGCTCATTTACGGGGAAGAATTTCTCGTGGATCGCAGTTTGAAAACCCTGGTGGGAACCTTGCTTCCCGCAGGTCTTGCCGACTCTTGCTGCGTGGTGGTGGAAGGGGACTCTGAGCTGGGAGATGCCTTGGAGCAGGTCGCTACCTTTTCTCTCTTCTCCAGCGGTAAGGTGGTGGTGCTTCGGGATTCCCATATTTTTTATGCAAAAAAAGGGGAGACCAAGGAGCTGGTCAAAATTGCCAAGGCCTTCGAGGACGGCAAGATGATGCTGGCGGCCCGGCGCCTTGCCCAGCTTCTTTCTAAGCTCAACCTCCGGTTTAAAGAGCTCTCCATGCCCAAGGGGCGAGATAAGATCAAGGGGCTGGCCGATGATGGTCAGGTGCCGTCATGGTTGGGTGAGGTGACAGCGTGGGCGGAGGCGAATAATATTGGCGTGCCCCAGGCCATGGATGATCTGAGTCTGGTGGAACGGGTGATTCGCTCGGGTATTCCGAAAGGGCATCACCTGGTGCTTACCACAGACCAGGTCGATAAGCGCAAGAGCCTTTTTAAGGCGTTTAAGGAGGCGGGTAGTGTCGTCGATTGCTCGGCTCCCAAGGGTGAACGAAAAGCCGATAAAGAGCAGCAGGCACGGATCATTGACGAGACGGTGAGAGGGGTTCTCGCTACGTGTGGAAAAAAAATGGAGCCCCGCGCCGTTAAGTACATCACCGATATGGTTGGCTTTGATTTGAGAACCCTTGCAGGGGATGTGGAGAAACTCGCCTCCTTTGTGGGAGAAAAGCCGGTCATCACCTTTGAGGATGCCCGGCATATTACCCGGAAGACGCGTCAGGATCCTATCTATGAGCTTACGGGAGCGATCTCTGAGCGCAATGCACCATCGGCCCTTGCCTGTGTGCGAAACCTGCTTGGCAATGAGACCCACCCCTTGCAGGTGCTGGCCGCCTTGGTGAATCAGGTGCGACGGCTTATTCTGGCACGCTCTTTTATTGAGAGTCGTGACGGGCAGGCCCTGGGCAGTTTAAGGGATTACAATCAATTCCGCAGTGGGGGAATGCCCATTATCAAGGCGGCCGATGAAGCCATGGCCGCACGGGTTGAGTCGTGGCAGGAGAGCCTCTCCCTCTCTAAGAAGAAGAGTGACCTTCTCCTGAATCGGGGGGGGAGTCCCTATCCTCTCTTCCTTCTTCTTCAAAATGCCACCCGGTTCTCTCTGGCAGAGCTCGTGGATGTCCATGCGCTTCTGGCTGATTGCGATCGGACCATGAAGAGCAGTCCCGAAGATCCCACGGTGCTCCTCGATCGCTTGATTATCCGTATCTGCTGCGGACCCGGGGAGAAGGGGGTACGGTAAAAAAAGCCGGCTATGGTCAACGCGGGTTTAAAAACTGAGCCTCCGGCGGCCAGGGACAGGGCCCTGGACCCCACATGTGTGACTGTAAGGGACCGTTGGTCCGTTACGGTCACTATAAAAACCTGTTTGGCAACCTTTTGTAAAAGGTTGGCTCCCGGCAGGGCCGCCGGAGGCTATACTTTCGCTGCACGGCCTCCGGTGTCAAGGTGTGCCACCGTAAAGCAGGGTGCATATGCGCTTCACCCCTCGTTCCTCGGGGCAAATCGCATATGTCTTTGATTTTTTGATTGAATTGAAAAGACATTAATGATGCCTGTTTGGCAAGCCCGATCTTTCAAATCAGGCAAAAGGTTGGCCCCTGGCAGGGCTGCCAGAGGCTTTTTTGTATGCACATTGACCCGAAAAGGTATGGGTTGAATCCTTACAGGGTGGCCTGTGTTCTTTTGTAAATTGTTTCATGACGATCTGAGAAGAGGGCGAAGATAACCCGTTGGATTTCCGGGTACCGGAGAAGGGCGACGCGGGTCTCCTCGAGGGCGATGGCGCAGGCCTCTTCGATGGGGTAGCGATAGACCCCGCAGCTGATGGCGGGAAAGGCGATGGTGGCGAGGTGGTGCCCAGCGGCTAAGGCGAAGCTATTTCGATAGCAGTGGGCCAGATGGTCTGGATCGCTTTTGGCGTGGCTATAGACGGGCCCCACTGTGTGAATGATGTATCGGGCGGTGAGCTTGTACCCGGAGGTGATGCGTGCCTCGCCGGTGGGGCATCCCCCGAGGGATGCACATTCGGCCATGAGCCCTGGGCCCGCCGCTCGGTGAATGGCACCATCCACTCCGCCGCCGCCCAAGAGTGAGGTGCTGGCGGCGTTTACGATGACGTCCACATCGAGGGTCGTGATATCTGCTTGCCTGATGACTATTTTTTGAGTAATATTTTCCATGGAAGTACCTCAATTTGGGTATTTTTTTAGCGTTTACTGTAGGCGCATTCTTATGCGAAAAGCAAGCTCCTAAGAGGGGCTGGGTATGACTCTTTGGCTGGAGCCGGAAAAATGGCTCTATGTCTCTTCTTTAGATTCCGTGGAATTGAAACGGGGAGCGTCCCGGTGGGTTCTCAGATGGGTTTTCGTATCTTATCGGGGCTTTTACAAGGGAGGTATCATGACCGTTATTACCGTATCGAGACAGGTGGGAAGCCATGGGGGCAAAATTGCCGCCCGGCTCGCCGAGGAGAGTGGGTATCAGCTCTACGGCAAGGAGCGATTTCACCATGAGGCCGAAGGGTTCCATGGCCATTTTACCAAAGAGCTGGCCTCTCTCGCCGATGAGAGTCCTCCCAACCTCTTTGAGAAGCTATTTCATAACCACTGTGTCTATGGGAATATTATCGCTGCCATGGTGTATGAGGCGGCCTCTGTCGATCGTGTGGTTATCCTCGGGCGGGGTGGCCAGTTTATCCTGGAGGGGCTCTCCTGCGTTCTGAATGTGCGTATCGTCTCCCCTCTGGAGGACCGGATCCGCAATTATGCCGAGTTTAAGGGGGTCGATATCGGAGTGGCCGGTGACATTATTAAGGTGTCGGATCGCGAGCGCAGCGCCTTTATCAAATATCTCCACAATCGACATATCACCGACTCCAATGTCTATGATCTTACCCTCAACACCCGTGTGGTCTCCTCGGATATGGCCGTAAAACTTATCCAAGGGGTCGCCGAGGAGGTCAATGCCCTCCACCCGGTGACACCAGATATTAGGCGGGAGTTTCGCCAGATGGCCATTTGTAAGCGGGCGGAGCTGATGCTGATGATGGAGGTGGGGGAGTCTAATGCCGTGAAGGTCTCTCCCTGTGAGACCGGTAAGGTGATGCTAACGGGTTACCTTCCCACGGAAGGGGAGAAGATTTCCGTTGAAAATATCGTACGGCGTGTCGAAGGGGTCCATCAGGTTGATAATCGTATTGTGGTCTCCCAGTTTCCGGTGAGGCCCTGGTATTGACCCTTTCCGCCCGTGTTGGTATCTATGTGGGCTGTAAATTTTTCAGTTGTTCGCATATAGGGATAGACGTGCCGTTGCGGTGAGTACCCGTTGGTGCGTGGCAGAGCTCGGCAGTCGGGTGTCTGTCGGGACTAAAAAAAGATGGGACCTGTTGCGGGAGGGGTGCCAGTGGGGTCGTGTCTCCCGACACGGCCTTTATTTACTCTTGGGTCAGGCTTTATATTAGGAAGAAAATGCTTAAAAAAGAGTTGGTTATCACTATTGATGGGCCTTCAGGGGCCGGTAAGACGACGGTCAGCAAGATGCTGGCCGCTCGTATTGGGTATCGTTATATAGATACTGGGGCTCTCTATCGAGGGATTGCCTTGGAGACTCAAAGGCAAGGTATTTCCGCCGATGATGAGGACGCCATCGCCTTGGCATGCAAGTCGATCGATCTGCGTTTTCGCATAGAAGGGGACGACCTGAGGCTCTTTTCTGGCGATCGAGATATTTCCGATATGATTCGTTCCTCACAGATCTCCATGCGTGCATCGAAGGTCTCCGCCCTTGGGGCGGTGCGTTCATTTCTTACGGTGCTTCAAAGACGTCTTGGCGAAGAGCGGGCCGTTGTGTTTGAAGGCAGAGATATGGGGACCGTGATTTTTCCCGAAGCGGATGTGAAATTTTTTCTCGATGCGGATACCGATATCCGTGCGGAGCGTCGGTATCTTGAGTTGAAGGCCCGGGGCGACGATATCGATTTTGATCGGGTGAGACGAGATATTGTGGTTCGTGATACCAACGATAGCAATCGAAAACTGGCCCCCTTAAAGCCGGCGGAAGATGCCGTCCATGTGGATGCGAGTCATATGGGGATCGAGGATGTCGTGGATAAGATGGTGGCGGTGGTGACCTCCATAAGGCCATAATCTTTCGTTGTATTTTTTTAAATCAGCTGGTATGTTTACCCGGATTACACCCCCATTCATAACCGGTGGAGGTGTAAAATATTGTTTAGGGGGTTACATATTAATGTCAGTTAACGCACATGAAACCAAGGGTATTAGGGACGTGAAAACAGATCTTTTTGGCGATGCAATCGACGAGAATCTTGCAATGGATGGGGAAGATAATTACGGGGATTTTCTCACACTTTATGAGGAGAGCTTCAAATCTTTTTCCGAAGGTGAACTTGCAATTGGTAAGATCATCGCCGTAGACAAAGATTACGTTCTGGTGGACGTTGGATACAAATCCGAAGGCCTTATCTCTATCCACGAATTCAAAGATGACAACGGTGAAGTGAACGTTGCCATCGGTGATGAAGTGGAGGTTATGGTTGAACTTTGGGACGAAGAGGAAGAACGTGTTGTCCTCTCCAAAGACAAAGCAGCCAAAATTAAGGTTTGGGAGAAGATCAAAGAGATTTACGACGCAGAAGGCACCGTGGAAGGCGTTATCGTCAGCCGTGTTAAAGGTGGTTTCTCTGTGGACGTGGGTCTTCAGGCCTTCCTTCCCGGTTCACAGGCAGACCTGCGCCCCATCCGAAATCTCGATGAGATGGTGGGCAAGTCCTATACCTTCAAGGTTCTCAAGTACAACAGAAAACGCAGCAACATCGTCCTCTCCCGCAGGGTTATCCTTGAGGAAGAACGTGAGAAGACCCGTTCCAAAACCCTCGAGACCATCGAGGAAGGAAAGGTCATGGATGGCGTTGTTAAAAACATCACTGAGTACGGTGTATTCGTGGATCTCGGCGGCGTGGATGGTCTCCTTCACATCACCGATATCTCCTGGGGTCGAGTCAAGCATCCGTCTGAACTCTTCTCTGTGGGCGACAACATCTCTGTGAAGATTCTCTCATTCGACCTTGAGAAGGAGCGTGTATCTCTGGGTATGAAGCAGCTCTCTGAAGATCCTTGGGCTTCTGCAGCTAAGAAGTACCCTGTGGGTTCTAAAGTGGGTGGTCGCGTAGTTAGCCTTACCGATTACGGTGTCTTCGTCGAACTCGAAGAGGGCATTGAAGGTCTGGTTCACGTATCTGAAATGTCTTGGACACGAAAGATCAGGCACCCTTCCAAGATTATCTCTGTGGGTGAAGAGATCGAGGCCATCGTTCTCGATATCAAACCCGACAACCGTCGTATCTCTTTGGGTATGAAGCAGGTTGCAGAGAACCCCTGGGAAGTGATCAGCGATAAGTACCCCGTGGGTACCATTATCGAAGGTAAGATCAAGAACATCACCGATTTTGGTCTCTTTATCGGTATTGACGACGAGATCGACGGTCTCGTTCATATCTCCGATATCTCTTGGACCAAGCGCATCAAACATCCTTCTGAAGTGTATAAGAAGGGCGATGTGGTGCAGGCTGTTGTTCTTGACATCGACAAGCAGAGCGAGCGTTTCTCCCTCGGCATCAAGCAGATCCAGGAAGATCCATGGAAAAGCGTTGGCGAGCGTTACGCGGTAGGCACTGAGATCAATGGTACCGTGACAAACGTGACCGATTTTGGTGTGTTTGTTGAACTCGAAGAGGGAATCGAAGGTTTGGTTCACGTCTCTGAGATTAGCAAAGAGAAGATCAAAACGCCCGTTGGAAGCTACAATGTGGGTGAGTCACTCACCGCTAAGGTGATGAACATCAACAGCGACGAGCGTCGTATCGGTCTCTCCATTAAGCGTCTCGAAATGGAAGACGATAAGGCGATTCTGAGCGAATACATCAGTAACTCTAAGGCGCCTACATCTGACTTTGGTGAAATCCTCCGTGAAAACCTGGCGGATCAGCTGAAGAGTGAAGATAACGGCGGTGATGATGCTGCTGAATAGATTGATCCTTTGTGATCTGTCTACAGGCTCTCTTCGGAGGGCTTGATACGAGTTAAAAAAATGCCCCGTTAAAGGACACACGTCTTTTCGGGGCATTTTTTTTAAAAAATGCGATGTTTAATCCCTGATAATGGGGTGTAGAGATGTTTTCAAGACGTCACCCGATACTGTTTTTTATTCTGATGTTCACGGGGATCTTGTCCGGCACCCTTGTTGTGATGGGGGCGGGGGTGATGCTTGCCTTTGCGCCTGAAGTTTCACATATAGAAGAGGGGATCGGCGTGGTGGAACTCACCGGCGTTATCACCGACTCTCGGCAGGTCTTGGATGACTTAAGGTATTTCAGGGAGAGGGACGAGGTGAAAGCCATCGTTTTTCGTGTGAACTCTCCAGGGGGTGGCGTCGGGGCATCCCAGGAGATCTACCGGGCCCTTAAGAAGACAGGTAAGGTGAAGCCTGTGATTACCTCTATGGGCGGTATCGCCGCATCGGGCGGCTATTATGCCGCCGCGGCTACCCAAGGGATCGTGGCCAATGCGGGGACGATTACCGGGAGCATTGGGGTGATTATGGGGTATACGAATTTTCGTCGGATTCTGGATAAGATTGGCCTAGAGCCCGTGGTCTTCAAGAGTGGAGAGATGAAGGATGCCGGATCTCCGACTCGGGTGATGAGTAAAAAAGAGCGCGAATACCTTCAGGCTATGGTATCGTCCCTTCATTCCCAGTTTGTCAGAGATGTGGCGAACGCGAGAAAAATGGATATTGACGTGGTGGCGCGACTCGCCGATGGCCGAATTTATACCGGCGAAGAGGGGCTCGCATCAGGTTTAGTGGACCGTTTGGGAAATATGGAAGATGCTCTCGACTGGGCGGCTGAATTGGGTGGTATTGGAGAGAACCCGGAAGTCATCTACGCACCGCGTCCGAAGAAAAATATGGTGGACTACCTTATGGACAGTGCCGCTGTCCGTATGGCATCTGTCATGCGCCAGCCTGAGGTGAGTGCTTCCTTTCTATACAAGGCTGGGCAGTAATATAAAAGAAGTCCGCTTCAAATAATTACAAGAGAGGCGGCTTATGGGCGGGACACGCCTTGTCTCCTGCCAGACAGTGTCCAGTTGTCTATGCAGCCAGCCTCCAGATTCGAGGGGCGAATATCCCTTTATTTTTATAAAAACATGGATATATCACCGGCCCCTTCTCGAAGAATTTCAGGGTCATCATCCAGAAGGGAGATAACGCTAGAGGAGAGTTCTGGCACATCACCACCATCGATGACGAGATCCACCATGTGGCCGAAGGTATCATCGATTATCCAGGCATTGTTCAAGATATCCTCATGGGGAAGTCCGGCGGAAGTGGAGAGGATGGGGTTGCCCAACTCTTTAATAATATCCAGGCAGATGGTGTTATCCGGGACTCGGATACCCGCCGTTTTTCGTTTGGTGAGCATGATCTTGGGGACAAGCTTGGATCCTTCGAGGATGAAGGTGTAAGGCCCCGGCAGTAGTTTTTTTAAGGTGCGGTAACCATAGTTGGAGACCTTGGCGTAGTCGCTGATGTTTTTTAAGTCGGAACAGAGAAAACTGAAAGGGTCTTTCTTATCGCGTTGCTTTAAAAGATAAATTTTTTCAATGGCCTTCTTGTTCATGATATCACACCCGATTCCGTAGTGGGTGTCGGTGGGATAGGCGATGATGCCGCCACCTTTAAGGCACTCGACAACGCGTGAGATATTACGTGGCTGGGGGTTATCTGGGTTAATGGTAAGGATCATGATAGAAGTTGCCTTTATATAAGGTGGTGAATCGAAGATAGGCTACCTTTGTTTACAACAAAACAATAGATTTAATGGAAGCGGCCAGGGATGTCAAAACAATAAATGGCATATTTTGAATCTGTTTCCGAATAAAATCGTCATGGGGCGATATCATTAATCCAGATATCGGGTGTGAAAGGCGGGATAAAAATAGGATCTATTGGTGTGTCTGAATGACCTTGTCTCACTTCAAATAATATCTTTAATTCATCGATGATAACATATAGATTTATATCTATTTTGTCTGAATAATTTAGATATGTTCAGGTTTTATCTGAACAAGAAACAGGCCTTTTTAACCTTATATAGTCCCTGGGTATAATTGTTGACATTGAGATTTTAGAGAAGTACGTTCAGGACGTTTTTTAGTCTAAAGTAGGCTTTACGTATGTCCGATAGATAAATGACAGACTTTTTTATCAGCCAGTGTAAATGGAGGGGCGGAGCTATAGTAATATACAGTTTGAGAATTTTTTTGAATAAAAATTGGGATTTTATTCAATTTAGTTGATAGATAGTGCCACCCAATAGTATAGATTTAATAGAGAGTGGGAAATTATGACCGTAATTTTTAAAATACAATGCCCTGAAAATATGGGTGCCAAACTCATGTTGTATGTTACCAAAGAGATTGGGTTGATGCATGGGCCTTCTTCTCATCGGCCGTTGGTGGGGCATATATGACAATGGCTTTGGATGCGAAAAAGTCCTGTAGAGAGACTATTCTTTATCGGGATGTTTTATGGCAACTTGTGCGTCAGCAGTTGGTGTTGAGGTATCGGCGCACTATTTTTGGCTATTTATGGACCCTCATGAATCCTATTTTTATGATGTCTGTAACGGCTATTGTCTTTGCGAATCTTTTTAAACAGGATCTCAAAACATTCTCAATTTTTTTGTTTTCTGGAATGATTCCATGGAACTGTTACAGTGCTATTGTCACTCAATCCGGGACATCCTTTATTTATAATGAAGGGCTCATAAAGAAAATATACCTTCCAAAGATTATTTTTCCGTTAAGTACATCAATAGGGATTTTGATAGATAGTTTGTTGTCCTTTGTGGCATTATTTTTTATTATGCTTGCCCTTGGTAGTCAACTCTCCTGGACCTTAATTTTTATTCCTGTTGCATTTGCTCTCCTGTTTCTTTTTTCTCTTGGGATCGCCTTTATTCTCTCCGTTTCTACGGTATTTTTTAGGGATCTTCAGCATGTCATCGGAATCGTGATGCAGGCGTGGTTTTTTTTGACGCCTGTATTCTATAAAAACAATGCCATCGCAGGTAAAGTCGCCTGGCTTATTAAACTTAATCCGTTAACATACTATGTTGAATTATTTCGGTGTCCTTTGTATTTGGCAAAGTTTCCGGGAATTGATGTGATCATATATACATCTGCAATGTCAATGTTGTCCATCGCTATTGGATGGGCATTTTTTCTTTACCATGAGAAAAAAATCGTGTTCAGGCTTTGATTACTTATGTCTAAAATACTTATTGAAGATTTGATGGTAAATTTTAGAATTTATCATGATAGATCGCCATCCCTTAAAGATTATTTTTCCAATTTATTCAAATCAAAAAATGGGTCGGCTTATTCTGATTTTGCCGCTTTGAAGCATGTATCTCTTGAGATAAGCCCCGGTCAAAGGGTGGGTATTATCGGTCATAATGGTGCGGGGAAAAGTACCTTGCTTAAAGCTCTTTGTGGTATATATCCACCTACAATGGGACGTATACAGCTCGAAGGTCGTGTGGCACCCCTGCTGGAGATCGGTGCTGGATTTCATCCAGAGTATACCGGTCGTGAAAATATTTATCTGAATGGATCGATTCTTGGACTAAAAAAGAAACAGATACAAGCTATAGAAGAGCAGGTGATCGAATTTGCAGAAGTTGAGGCATTTATCGACACACCGGTTAAATACTATTCGACAGGTATGTATATGCGCCTTGCCTTTTCGCTGGCAACGGCCACCGAGCCGGATATTCTTATTCTTGATGAAGTATTTGCCGGTGGTGATGCCTCTTTTGTTGAAAAGGCCAAGAATCGAATGCTTAATATGATCGACAAGGCAGAAATCATGATAATGGTTTCTCATGATCACAATTTAATTCGTACCTTATGCAATCGATTTGTATGGGTTGATCATGGTCGTATTGTGGCGGATGGCGATTCCGAGGAGATTATTGATCGATATTTATCTGGATCGGTACCGCCTTTGGAAGGTAATTGATACTTTAAAGGCTAATATGGTGATAGCTGTGGCCTCAATCTTTTTTTGTATGGTTCAATGGTTGATAATATGAAAATTGGGTTAAATATATATTCTTTTGAACGAAATTCTAATGTCTCGAGTCAAGATATTATCTCATATATGAGGCAGTCACTCCTGGGTATTTTTTATCTGAAATACCTGAAGCGATTTCAGATTATAAAAGGGATGGTGCAATGGCTATGGCGTAAATTGTTTCCTGTTTATTTACGGTATGCCATGAAAATTTCACTGGAACAGCCATACCCTATAGTTCCGTTCGCTTTAAAATTAGACCATTCTCCCGAAAGTGTCACACATTTTTTTGAGCCGGAAAAGTTACGACAAATTCCTCCATGCGTATACCCTGTAAGTGAACGCCATATTGTTGAGACGTCAAACGAACGCCCTTATTTTCCAGAGGTATCTCTCACCATTTTTTCCAATGCACTGGTTTCTGGCGGGACAAATTTTATTGTTTCCGATGATAAAGTATTTTGTCATGATTTATTCGATTTTTCAAAAGATTACACCTCGGAAGAGTTGCATGGACGTGCATGTATCTTTCCCAGGCGAAACCGTATTCGTTTGAAGAAAAATGAAAACGTTTTCGAATCATTTCCCTTACTGGCATCATTTTTAGACGCGTGTGCTGGAAATTATTCCCATTGGATGACCGAGGTTTTGCCTCGGATAAATCTGTTTTGTTCTGAAGACTCTTTTCGTGATATTCCCATTGTCGTTAATGCTGGGATGCATGAAAATATAATGGAGTCACTGTACACGATTGTTGGTCCTGACCGAAGAGTTGTGACACTTTCTATCGGTTTGTCTTTGAGGGTAGACCGGCTTTTTGCAGTATCGGCAACGGGGTATATTCCCTTTGACTGGAGGACACAAAGAGGGAAAAACCACTCTCATGGTGTCTTTAGCCCTTCATCGATCACTTCCCTTGTGACGAAAATTAAATCAGAAATTAAGTCAATAAAGAACGATTATCCCACCAAAATAGTTATAAGAAGAAACTCAGGTACTCGCCTGGTTGTTAATGCGCAAGAGATAGAAGATAAGCTTGTAGCATTGGGTTTTTCAGTGGTGGAACCTGAAAAAATGACCTTCAGAGAACAGGTCTTACTTTTTTCGCATGTGGATATCGTCGTGGGGGCAACCGGGGCGGCATTTGCCAACCTTCTTTTTTGTAAACCATCGGCTCATATTGTCATTTTGTTTTCTAAGCATAAGAGTATGCCTTACTGGTACTGGCAAAATATGGCCAGTTCTGTTGATTGTCGAGTAAACTACGTTTTTGGTAATATTGTTCGTGGAAAGGCAATGGGTATTCATGGTGATTTTTATGTTCAATGGGGGAACGTGCTTGAAGCTATTGAACATATAGAAATATAAAGTTGTTTGGTGTACTTTATCTGGGTTAATAATTATTAATCCCAGTAAAAATATTAAATTTTATTTTTGGTAGATTATGGTAAAAGGACTGTAATAGTGTCTGACTCATTGATGTGTGATAAAAAAGGGCTTAACAGTAAGTGGTGTCTTGGTGTTGTTCTATTTGTGTATTTGGCATTGTATGGGGTAAGTGTTTTTACACAGGTTAAAAACGTGGCGTTTATGGGGGTGGATGAAGGCTCCATTATTGAAGCCATAAATAACTTGTTCCAGCCTTATTATTATAACATGCTAGGGTCTTATCATACTAAATTTTATGGGTGGTCTTATGTGGCCATAAATTTTTTTGTTTTGGCACCTTTTAAATTATTTGGTCTTAGCAATTCGGTGGCCATTAACATTATTATACGATTGGTCCTATTTGTCATCGGTTTGGCTTCAACATTTGTTTTCTTTTTTGTAGGCAGGCGCCTGTTTGGTACTGTTCTTTCGTTTTTTTTGACATTGTTTTTTTTGTCGCACCCAGTGGCGGCACATTATTTTACGACCATTCATCCTGAAAGCACGGGGACCCTATTTTATTTGATTGGTCTTTTATTTCTGGGGCGGTTTGTCAGTGATGAACGAAAAATGTTAGTTAATTACAAATGGGCCGTTGTAGCGTTTTCTATTTCCTCGCTTTCAAAACAGCCGTATTTTTTTATCTGTTTTGCTACCCTTCTCTGTTTTCCGTATTTTTTTATAAAGATAAAAAATATCAATCTGTTTGATTTCGTGTCATCAAAGTTATTCTATAAGTTATTTTTTATGACTGCAGGGATATCACTACTGACAGCTTTCATCATTCATCCGTATGCATTTGCTAGACCTGATATGTTTTTAGAATTTCAAAGGAAATTGCTTCAGGGTAGTTCACGAATTTCTTTTGAGGATGTCAGTGGATTGTGGACAACTCAAATTATATCAAATCCTATTGTAATAATTAATATAGCCCTCCTCCTACTCCCAGTTTATATACGTAAGTATAGAATTAATTTATATATCTATAGCGTTGCTGTTAGTTCGTTTTTAACAATTTTATTTGTATATAAGGCAAGACTTTTTGTGAGTATAACATACTTATATCCACTTTATCCCGTATATATATTGAACGTAGGTTATGCGTTTCATTTGATTTATAGAAATTTAGCGAGACGGTATTTGAATATAATAAAGCCGATAATGATTTTTTTGGGCATTATTTTGGTCATGCCTCATTTTATTTACAATATTTCTGATTCTGCAGCGGCTGTATACAAAAAGTGGTTACTTGATGATTTGTCTACCAAGAGTTTGTCATGGGATTATATAGAAACCCTTCCAGCTGATACGAAAATTTCATATTTACCAACCGTGGCTGTCCCAGACTCTTACAGGGAAATTGGTTGTCACGTCTGGCAGGGCTGTGCCACAGAAAAAGCCTTGGAAGCTTTTTCCCCTGATTATGTTTTTGTGAGTTGGGAATACCCACATTTTAATGCCGAAGAATGGAAAAATTTTCTTACTAAAAATAGCTATAAAAAAGTAACCGATCTTAAACCTTTTGTGAATATCGTTCAGCCGGAGGGTGTGGCTGATGGAGTGCATGGATCTTCATGGTTTAATATTATGTTTTCTCCTATCAGGCAGCTGAAAATAGGTATGAATAATATTCAAGATATTAAAAAGGATTTGTTATATTATTCCAGGGGGTTGGTTGTGGAGGGTTTGCAGGTTAGCGTGTACAAAAAACTAAATTAAACATTGTTATGTTATAAATAGTTATACTTTTTTAGATAGATAAGAAGGGAAAAGTTATATGAAAGTAGTTATTCTAGCTGGTGGTCTTGGTACACGGATAAGTGAAGAGACACATTTGAAGCCTAAGCCAATGATAGAGATCGGTGGGAAACCCATATTATGGCATATAATGAAGATCTATTCTGAATATGGTTTAAATGATTTTATCATTTGCCTTGGCTATAAAGGGTATTGTATTAAAGAGTATTTTTCCAATTATTTTTTACATATGTCCGATGTTACCTTTAATATGGCTAATAATTCTATGCAAGTGCATCAGCAACATGCGGAGCCATGGAAAGTCACATTGGTCGATACGGGTGCTTCTTCTATGACGGGTGGCCGTTTAAAACGGGTAAAATCATTTTTGGATCCCAATGAAGATTTTTGTTTTACCTACGGAGATGGAGTCTCTGATGTAAATATTAAAGAGGTCATTGAACATCACCGAGAAAAGGGTTCCCTTGCAACCATGATAGCGGTGCAGCCACCCGGACGATATGGGTCTCTTGAAATTGCCGAGGACAATCATGTCACTCAGTTTCACGAAAAACCAAAAGGGGATGGCGGATGGATTAATGGCGGTTTTTTTGTTCTTAATCCCAAGGTAATCGATTGTATCCCAGGCGATGATTCCATTTGGGAAAAGGAACCTTTGGAATCTCTCGCTTCTCAAGGTAAGTTGTCGGCTTATTATCACACAGGATTTTGGCATGCCATGGATACATTACGTGATAAAATTAAGCTGGAAAAATTGTGGGAAGAGGGAACGGCACCATGGAAAATATGGAAAAAGTGAGAGATATGAACTCCACATTTTGGAAAAATAAAAAAGTTTTTATAACGGGGCATACTGGGTTCAAGGGCAGTTGGTTGTGCCTTTGGTTGCACTCTCTTGGTGCCGAAGTTACAGGATATGCGCTGGAGCCACCCACAAATCCAAATATGTTCGATCTTTGCAAGATCGATGAGTTGGTTTATTCAATTAAAGGTGATGTTCGTGATTATAATTTATTGTCTCGTTCGATAGCTCAAGCAAAGCCAGATATTATCATTCATATGGCAGCACAACCATTGGTCCGTGATTCCTATATAAAACCAATTGAAACCTATGAAATCAATGTGATGGGTACTGTTAATGTCCTCGAGGCAGCCCGTCACACTCCAAATATTCGAGCGTTTATTAATATTACAACAGATAAATGTTACGAAAATCAGGAATGGTGTTGGGGTTATCGTGAAAATGAGCCTTTGGGTGGTTATGATCCCTATTCAAACAGTAAGGCGTGTTCTGAGTTAGTCACATCTTCATACCGGGATTCTTTTTTTAACATCCAGGATTATCCAATTCATAATATGGCTGTCGCCACTGCCCGCGCTGGGAATGTTATTGGCGGGGGCGACTGGGCCAAAGACAGGTTGATTGCTGATTCTGTTAATGCGATGTTAAATAATGAAAAAATTAAAATAAGGAATCCTCATGCAATTCGACCGTGGCAACATGTTCTTGAGCCATTGTCTGGTTATTTGATGCTTGCTGAAAAATTGTTTTTTGAGGGGCCAGAATTTGCTGAAGGGTGGAACTTTGGACCCGATGATAAGGATGCCAAGCCTGTTGAGTGGATTGTCTCTGAGCTCTGCCAAAAGTGGGGTGAAGGGGACTATTGTGTGGAGTCGGGGGATCATCCGCACGAGGCGACATACCTTAAACTCGATTGTTCGAAAGCCATGACACGTCTTCATTGGTCCCCAAGGTGGACCTTGGGCCGGGCCCTTGATTCTATTGTTGAGTGGATGCGTGTTTATAAAGATGGCAAAGACTTAAGGGCTTTTAGCTTTCAACAAATTGATGATTATACGAAAACAGAAGTGGAATAATACCATGGATTCTAAAGATAGAAATTTACGTCAAAAAGCGATCGATGCAGCCGTAGCGTATTATGAATACAAGCATGCTTCAGACCATGTCTTCACTCCAGGAGATAAAATTCCATACGGCGGTCGTATTTTTGATGAGAGGGAAATAGAAAATCTTATCGACTCCTCTCTTGATTTTTGGCTGACAACTGGTCGTTATGCCGAAAAGTTTGAAAAAGATTTTTCACAATTTTTAGGAGTGAAATATTGTTCACTCACCAACTCTGGATCATCGGCTAACTTACTCGCCTTTATGGCGTTGACCTCCCCTAAATTAAAAGAAAGGCAAATTCGAAAAGGGGATGAGGTCATCACTGTAGCCGCTGGATTTCCCACGACAGTGGCACCTATTATTCAATATGGTGCCGTGCCTGTTTTTATTGATGTTACATTTCCAACGTATAATATCGATTGTGATTTATTGGAAGAGTCTCTGAGTGAAAAAACCAAGGCTGTCATGGTGGCCCATACCCTTGGAAATCCTTTTGATCTACAGCGGATTAAATCTTTTTGTGATAAAAATAATCTATGGTTAATCGAAGATAATTGTGATGCTCTCGGGTCTAGATATTTTATGGATGACGAATGGAAACAAACAGGTACCATTGGAGACATCGGTACTTCTAGTTTTTATCCGCCTCATCATATGACCATGGGGGAAGGGGGGGCTGTCTATACGAACAGCACTCAGTTAAAACGATTAGTTGAATCATATCGTGATTGGGGGCGAGATTGTTGGTGCCCATCGGGTCAGGACAACACCTGTAAAAATAGGTTTAATCAAAAATTTGGTGAATTGCCTTTGGGATATGATCATAAATATGTTTATTCTCATTTTGGTTTTAATTTAAAAGTGACAGATATGCAGGCAGCCATTGGTTGCGCTCAATTGGAGAAACTGCCGGCATTTACGCAGAAGCGTAAAGAAAACTGGGAGTTTCTACGAAATCGTCTGGAATCGTTAAAAGAATATTTTATTCTCCCTGAAAAAACACGAAATTCGGATCCGTCCTGGTTTGGTTTTTTGTTAACCGTTCGTGAAGATGCCGGTTTTACACGTGGCGAAATTGTCGATTATATAGAACATCAGGGTATCCAGACAAGGATGCTATTTGCCGGGAATTTGGTAAAACATCCTTGTTTTGATGAGATGAGGCATAAC
Organism: Desulfobacteraceae bacterium; assembly: GCA_013619155.1. Classification (GTDB taxonomy): domain Bacteria; phylum Desulfobacterota; class Desulfobacteria; order Desulfobacterales; family Desulfolunaceae; genus Desulfoluna. Next base: position 5,706 of record JABXKT010000002.1, on the reverse strand, counting down.
GGTGAAGGTTATCGAATTGTCCGTGATTTAAAAAATACGGATATTGTTATGAACCGGACCTTTTGGTTGGGTGTTTATCCTGGATTATCGGATGTTAAGCTTGATTATATGTGTTCCCAAATAGAACTGTTTATCGATAATCAAGTTTCTCGTAAGGGGATGAAAGTGTAGACAAGAATTTCTTTGTCATGAGCTATAATGATATTTTATAATAGCTCATGGCTCATCATAATCTTGTAGCCTTTCTTCGAGTTTTTATAGCAAGAGCACAGATTAGGTAAGTTTTTGTGATTAAATTTCTCATGGGTGGAGTGGTTGCAAATGACAAAAGTTAAAGTTGGAATAATTGGTACCGGAAATATAGGAACGGATCTTTTGGTTAAAGTCCAGAGGAGTCAAGAACTCGAATGTTCTCTTTTCATGGGTCGCCGTTATAACTCCAGAGGCATGAAAATTGCTAATGAAATGGGCGTGCCCGTCACCGATCGGTCCATCGATGCGCTTATTGATAATCCTGATCAATGTGATGTTATTTTTGATGCGACTTCTGCCACGGCGCATAGACACCATGCACCTATTTTAAAATCTATGAATAAGTTTACCATAGATTTGACTCCCTCACTGATTGGGAAGATGTGTATTCCAGCCATTAATCTTGATGAATGTCTCGATGAAGATAATGTGAATATGGTGACATGCGGTGGTCAGGCGGCTGTACCCATTGCTTATGCGATTAATCAGGTTCATCCCGATGTTTCATATTTTGAAATTGTGGCGGCCATTGCGTCTAAGTCCGCTGGTGCCGGTACACGAGCCAATATTGATGAATTTACGCAAACTACAAAACAAGCACTCATCAACATGACCCACGTTGATAACTCAAAAGCCATTATAATTATCAACCCTGCAGAACCGCCCATTATTATGCATAATACATTGTATACACTCGTTGAATGTCCCAAAATGGATGAAATTAAACATGCTGTTTCTCTTATGGAATTGAGGCTTCAACAGTATGTGCCGGGTTATAGTGTTGTTGTTACGCCTACCTTTGAAAATAATAGGATTTCAACGATGGTTCAGGTGACTGGACGTGGTGATTATTTACCGGAATACTCGGGTAATCTCGATATTATAACTTGTGCCGCACTGCATGTGGCCGAAACCTATGTAAAGAGAAAATTATGAATAAAATCCAATTTTTTGATGCGACATTACGTGATGGATCCCATGCCATAAATCATCAGCTATCGCTTGAAACTATTGGGCGATATTGTCGTGCAGTTGACGATGCCGGGCTCTCTGCGGTGATTGTGGGGCATGGTAATGGACTTGGTGCCAGTTCTCTTCAGGTTGGTTTATCCAAGCATTCTGATATCAGTATGCTTTCAACGGCTAAGAAAAATTTAAAAAAAACAAAACTGGGTATTTATATGATACCAGGTTTTGGAACGATCAAGGATGGGCTCCTGCCGGCTATTGAAATAGGTGTGGATATTTTTAAGGTGGGGACTCATTGTACTGAAGCGGATACGACAAAGGAACATATTGAATTTTTAGCAAAAAATGACCACGAGGTGTATGGTGTCCTCATGCTTAGCCATATGGCCAGCGTCCCTCGTCTTCTCGAAGAAGCTAAGAAAATGGAGAGTTATGGTGCCCAAGGCATTATTTTGATGGATTCGGCCGGTGCTCTATTGCCAGACGAGGTGAAATCTCGGATGGAATCTCTCGTTAATGGAACCCATCTCCAAGTAGGATTTCATGCTCATAATAATATGAATTTAGCCACGGCAAATACCCTGACGGCCATTCAATCGGGTGCAACGATTGTCGATGGGACGACCCGGGGTTTTGGCGCTGGTGCCGGTAATTGCCAACTCGAGACACTTCTGGCTATCCTGAAAAAAATGGGTATTTCTTCAGGCGTCGATCTTTATAAGATGCTCGATGTCAGCGATGATATTGTGGCAGGTGAGATTGGTTATAGTGGTGGGATTTCACCATTAAATATTATAAGTGGGCTATCAGGTGTTTTTAGTGCTTTTGATGAAAAAGTGCAAAAAGCGGCTAAGCAATTCGCCTTGGATCCACGTGATATATTTATTGAACTTGGTAATAGAAATGTAGTTGGGGGGCAGGAAGATTTAATTGTCGACGTTGCCATGTATATGGTACAGAACAGGAAAATAGATAATTCAAGTTACCTGTTAGAATCACTGCTTTAAGGGAGCTATATAATGATTGTTTCAGATTATGTTTTTGATTTTCTCATCAAGAAAGGTGTTGAAACAGCTTTTGTTGTGACTGGTGGTCAGGCTATGTATATTAATGATGCCATGGCAAAGCGTCCTGAAATAAAGCCTATTTTTGCACATCATGAGCAAACCTGTGGCATGGCGGCAGATGCTTATTCTCGTATGACAAATAAATTAGGTTTGGCTGTTGTAACCGCAGGTCCAGGAAGTATAAATGTGATCAATGGTCTTGTCGGGGGCTGGACGGACTCTGCGCCGATGATGGTTATTTCTGGCCAATCTGCTTATTCCTGTGTGAAGTATCAGGAAGAGAGTCGTATCAGGCAATACGGCATACAGGGCATAAATATACGTCCATTTGTAGAGAGCGGAACCAAATTTTTTGTTACGGTGGATGATCCTTCAAAAATTCAATATTATATGGAAAAAGCATATTATTTAGCTACCACTGGAAGGCCAGGTCCTGTATGGATTGATATACCGTTGGATATACAGCGGATGGAGGTCCTTGAAAAATTGCTTTATCCTTTTTATCCTGAAGAGGAAATGGGTAGTGATTTTATTACTATTCCTGAAAGAAAAAATACGGTTAAAGATATTTTTAAGACTCTTCAGTCCTCTGATCGACCTTTGATCATAGCTGGTCAGGGCGTGAGTCTATCTGATTCGAAGAAAGAATTGATCGAATTGGCAGAAAAACTGAATGTTCCCCTTCTTACAACGAGACTTGGGATTGATATTATAGAGTCTGACCATCGTTTGTATGTGGGTCGACCAGGTAATTACGGGGAACGCTCGGCAAACTTGGCTGTGCAGAATTCGGACTGTATTTTAGTCATCGGAAGCCGTTTATCCACGGCTAGTGTTGGTCATAATCCGGGTCAATTTGGTAAACATGCAAAAATTATAGTTGTTGATATAGACAAGAAAGAGTTGGACAAACCGGGCGTTGAAATAGATCTTAAAATTAATGATGATGCAAAATTGTTTTTGAGAGAAATGCTTTCGGGTATTAATCATATTACTATGAAAGACACCCATTCATGGGTAGAAATATGTCAAACTTGGAAAGATAAATATCCTGTCGTTATGGATTCTTATCGTCATGAGACACCGGTTAATTCATATTATTTTACCGAATCTTTATGCAAAAAGGTTGACAACACCACAGCCATTCTTGTTGATACAGGCTCTTGTTTTCATGTGGCGTGTCAGTCATGGAAAATAAAAAAAGGGCAACGTTTTTTAACGACGGGTGGTCTTTCTTCTATGGGGTATTGGGTTGCAAGTATTGGGGCATGTGTTGCCAATGATACGAAGAATACAATTGTTATTACTGGGGATGGCAGTCTTCAGATGAATATGCAGGAATTTGCTACCATTAAGCATAATAAACTTCCTATTAAAGTATTTATATTCAACAATAATGGCTATCTTTTGATACGGCAGACTCAAAATAATTTTATGGAGAAACGGCTTTACGGGGAAAGTCCAGATACGGGAGTTTGGTGTCCTGATGCCCTTAAAATTGCCAAAGCATATGGTATTAAAGGGGTAAGGATTGAATCTACAGAGGCAATGGATGAAAAAATACAAGAGGTTCTTGATTACGATGGGCCCGTTATTTGTGATGTAATCACCCAGGAGTGGCAGCTGATTGTCCCGAGGGTATCCTCTGATAAACTTCCTGACGGGTCCCTTGTTTCCAGAAAATTTGAAGACATGTATCCCTACTTATCCGAAGAAGAACTTAAGAAAAATATGGTTTCAGAACATACATAGTTTTTGATAATATCGTAAAGTTTAATTTTTAAATTGGAATTTTATAGAGTGATTTTAATTTATGAGATCTAAATTAGGTAGTCTTCCATACATAGAAACGGTGTTTAGCAACACCAAAGAAAAAGAACGATGGCAGAACATTGATGGTAAAAAAATATTTATTACTGGCGGAACTGGTTTCTTTGGAAAATGGTGGTTAGCTTGTTACCTCTATGCTAAAAAGCATTTGGGGGTTAAGGCTGAGATAACAATATTATCTCGTTCTCCCGGCTTTTTTATTTCAGAGTTTCCAGAATGTAATATTGCAGATATTTCGTGGTGTGTGGGAGATATTACTACATTTGTACCTCCAGAAATAAATTTTGATTTTATTATTCATATGGCTAGGAATGATGCAAAAGCTTCATTGAAAGATCCTATCTCTCAGTTTTATTCTATTGTTTTCGGGACAAAACAGGTTCTTGAAATGGCAATAAGAAATTCCGATTGCACCCTTCTTTTTATAAGTTCAGGGGCTGTTTATGGTAATTACTCTTGTGCCCGTTCTGAAGATTTATTGTCAAAGACGGACCTGCTAAATTCAGATAATGGGTATCTGATTGCTAAACAAGCAGCAGAACAGCTCTGCTCTTTGTATCATAAGCAATACGGTCTGAATGTAAAAATAGCCCGATGTTTTACATTCTTGGGGCCGTTTTTACAATTAAATACGCATTTTGCTGCCGGTAATTTTATTCATAGTGTTATTCATAACCATGATATTATTATTAAAAGTGATGGAAAAGCGATACGTTCTTATATGTATCCCACGGATCTCATTGATTGGCTCATGGCTATAATGATTCAAGGTAAACCTATAGTACCCTATAATGTGGGTTCTTCATGTCAGGTTAGTATTCAAGATCTTGCTCAAACAATTATAGATGTAAGTAATAATCCGGTTGAATATAAAGTGATGGGGAAGATATCTGCTAATGATCATCGACATGTTTATGTTCCAGATACATCAAAGACTGAATATAGTTTAGGGGTTAAACTTAAAATAGACCTTAAGCAAATGATATTATCGACTATTCGATGGTATTATTCATCCGTTGATTGATATGATATTCGAATTAAAAGAGGTTTAATATGAAGAAGAGACCCTGTAGAGTATGTGGAGAAGACCTTTATAAATTACCACTTCTCGTGTATAAAAATATGCCAGCTATATCTCAATTTTTACCAACCATAGAAGAATTTTCGGAAGATAAATGCGTGGACTTAACTATTTGTCAATGTTCTAAGTGTGGTTTAATTCAACTTGATAATGATCCTGTGTTTTATTTTCGAGATGTTATTCGTTCTGGTTCGGTTTCTAAAGAGGTTGAGAAATTTCGTACAAAGCAATTTCAAGATTTTGTTGATAAGTATCATCTCACCGGTAAAAAAATACTTGAAGTGGGTTGCGGTAGAGGAGAATACCTTGGTTTTATGAGTCAAACGGGCGCCAATGCCATTGGACTGGAAAATAGGACGGAGTCTGTAGCAGAGTGTCGCTCAAAAGGATTGAATGTAGTTCAAGGATTTCTGGATGATCCAAAAATTAAAATTCAAAATGGTCCATTTGATGCTTTTTATATATGCAATTTTTTAGAACATATTGATGAGCCTAGTAAGTTATTAC
>JABXKT010000214.1 GCA_013619155.1 Desulfobacteraceae bacterium | reverse complement strand
TCGACATCACGCACCTCTCCATTAATAACCGTGATCCCCTTTTTTTCAAAAATGGACTGCATAAAGCTCAGCAGGGCGGCATACTGTTCCGGTGTGAAACACCCTGCCTTCCACCACGAGTGAACAGTCGTCATCGCCTCATCCGCCTCGGAAAGCTCGAGGTAACATTTAATGGTATTTTTTGCGGCAGAGAGGCAGACACCTGGACGGTGAACCAGATGACTCAACTCTTCCAACGCTTTGCGATGCTGGCCAAACTTTGCAAGGGTAATGGCTTCATCGACTCTTTTCTCTTCGGCACTCCCCCCCTCTTCGGAGGTGGTGAAGAGCCGTTTGATCAGTTCTTGAACATGACTCGAAAGCACGGGATTGACCTGTGACCGATCCCATTGGGCAATGACCGACTCAAGGTGTGACCGTTTTTTTTCCACGGCAGCGATGAGGGTGTCACAATTTTGAATCCGCGCCTGCTGTTGAAGAATATCAATAATAATTGTATATTTTTCATGCGCTTCCCTCAAGAGACGCTGAGATTTATAGAGCTCCGCCTCCTTGAGTAGCGATTTGACTCTCTCTTTTATATTCATTCAACGACCCCTAAAAGGATAATGATATTGTACCGCAAACCATGATACAGGCCGCATGTGAATACGAAAGTTCCACTCTCTCTCCAGATATGGGAGGAGAAAGGATCGGTAGGGGTCCATCATCATTCGTGTGGGCAAAATCATTGGCCCCAAAAAGTCCGGCATGATCGGACCTTAGATGGGGTCGGGCCAGCCAACACCAGGAAACCCGACGGTTTCTGAAACAGAAATATTATTTTTCCAGCGCATTATGTCAACATAATAATTTATAAAAACCCTTGGTAAATAACGCGCTTGAATAAAATTAGACGAAAAGGGCCCTTTTTCTTTGGGGGGTACACACTGCCTGAAAAATTTTGCACAAAAAAATGGGTAATGTCCCTGCCATTCCACAAAAGTAATGATTTTTTATCATTTTTTCATTATCTGCCTTCCCGGGAAGGGTTGTCAAACATAAATGGCACGGTCACGATTGCGCCCTCCCCCTACCCATCTCAAACCCGATGACCCTGCCCGTGCCAAACTTTTTGAAACCATTGATACATCGCTCAAAATGAGGGTCCCTCTCCCCCGAGACACCGAAGAAGAGATAAATGTCCCAAAGAAAAACCCCACCGCCCCTTGCCAGGAGAGAAACTTTCCCTCGAAAAGGGTTTTTCACACCTTACAATTCATGGTAACGATAGCTTTTTGGTTCACGGCGAAGCCTTTTTTTTTGAATGCATGAAAGAGAGGGTCTCCGGCCCACTTCGTCATCTTTTACACGATCTAAATCAATTTTGATAAACGGGTCTACTGCATGGACAACATCACCTTTATTTCTGAACAACTTGATATCAATCCGACTCAAGTTTCCAAAACCCTTGCCCTCCTCGATCAGGGTGCCACGGTCCCCTTTATTGCCCGTTACCGAAAAGAGGTCACCGGGAGCTTGGATGAGGTGGCCGTCGCCGAGATACGTGATCTCAGCGCACAACGTCGAGAGCTCGATGCCCGCAAGGCAACCATCCGTACCTCCCTCGAGAAAAACGGCCATCTGACCGCCGATCTCGACGCCCGCATCGACGCATCACAGGCATTGACCACCTTAGAGGATATCTACCTTCCCTATCGTCCCAAACGGCGCACCAAGGGCCAGCAGGCTAAAGAAAAAGGGCTTGAGCCCCTGGCCGAGGCTATTTTTCAACAGGCCGGTGCAGATCCAGATGATCTGGCAACGAGATTCGTGGCAACGGATAAAGGGGTCGATACCACGGCAGATGCCCTGGCTGGCGCAGTGGATATCATGGCAGAGTGGATCAACGAAACAGAGACGGTACGAAAGGCCTTGCGTGAACTCTACGCAAAAAAAAGTACCATATCCTGCCGCGTCGCCACGGGCATGGAGGAGGCGGGGGCAAAATTCCGGGACTATTTTGACTGGCATGAACCACTGCACGAAGCCCCCTCCCACCGTATTCTTGCCGCCCGCCGGGGCGAACGAGAAGAGATCCTGAACCTCACCATCCGTCCTACCCCCGAGGATGCCTTACAGATCCTTCACAATCTTTTAATTACAGGTGATGGGCCCGATTGCCAACTCGTCCGTAAGGCCATGGAGCAAGGCTACAAACGACTCCTATCTCGATCCATGGAGACCGAGGCCAGGGTATTGTCCAAGGAGCGTGCCGATTTCGAGGCCATCTCCGTCTTTACCGACAACTTACGCGAACTTCTCCTGGCCCCACCCATGGGGGCCCGTCGCATTATGGGCATAGACCCTGGATTCCGCACCGGCTGCAAGGTGGTGTGCTTAGATAGCCAGGGGAAACTCCTCCATAACGACACCATCTACCCCACCATGGGGGAACAAAAAGAGCGCAAGGCCGCCGAGACGGTACGCGCCCTCATCTCACAGTTTGACATCGAAGCCGTGGCCATCGGTAATGGTACCGCAGGCAGAGAGACAGAGCGATTTATTAAAGGCCTGGGCCTTGACAAAGGGGTCATCATCACCCTCGTCAATGAGAGCGGCGCCTCTATCTACTCCGCCTCGGAGGTGGCACGCCGTGAGTTCCCCGACTTAGACCTCACCGTACGCGGCTCGGTATCCATCGGCAGGCGACTCATGGACCCCCTCTCCGAACTGGTAAAAATCGATCCCAAATCCATCGGGGTGGGACAATACCAGCATGACGTGGATCAAAATGCCTTAAAAAAATCCCTGGACGACACCGTCATCAGCTGTGTTAACGGCGTCGGAGTCGACATCAACCGGGCCAGTGCCGAACTTCTCACCTATGTCTCCGGTTTGGGGCCTCAACTGGCCAAGAATATCGTGAACTACCGGGATGAGACCGGGCCTTTTACCACGCGGAAAGGGCTGATTAAGGTACCCCGTCTCGGCCCCAAGGCCTATGAGCAGTGCGCGGGTTTCCTTCGGATCACCCACGGAAAGAACCCCTTAGATGCCAGCGCCGTGCATCCAGAGAGCTACCCTATCGTCGATGCCATGGCCAAGGAGCTGGGCGTGACGGTGACCTCTCTTATCGGTCGGTCCGATTTAAGTAAGCGCCTCGACCTCTCCCGCTATGTCACAAAAACGGTGGGACTTCCCACCCTAAACGACATCTGCGATGAGCTGGCAAAACCGGGCCGAGACCCCCGGGAAGACTTTACGCTTTTTCACTACCGTGAAGGGGTGGAGACCTTAAATGACCTCGAAGAGGGAATGCGGCTTCCCGGTGTGGTGACCAACGTCACGGCTTTCGGAGCCTTTGTGGATATCGGTGTGCATCAAGACGGGCTCGTCCATATCAGTGAGATGTCGGACCAATTTGTAAAAAACCCGGCCGATATCCTAAAGGTTCAACAAAAAATTCAAGTGACCGTCATCGGGATCGATGCCATACGAAAACGCATCTCCCTCTCCATGAAAAGCCGCCCCATGGAAGGGGCCCCAAAAAAAGAGAGCGAAAGCCCTTCACTGAAAGCCAAGGTGAAAGCCAAAAGCCACGCCAAAAAGCCCCGAGACCGCGAAGAGAAGGGTCGTCCCTTCAACAACCCCTTTGCCGATCTCTTAAAAAAATAGATGCGGGCCATCACCATATAAAGAAACAAAAGGTGATGGCAAAACATCGCAAAGGGATGCCTCCGGGAGGCCCTGCCGGGAGCCAGGCTTTTGCCTGATTTAAAACAAACAGGCTTTTATAATGGCAATGACGGGCCAAAGGCCCGGCATTGCCATTCACTTGGGGTCCAGGGGCCCTGTCCCTGGCCGCCGGAGGCTCGGCTTTTTGCGCCCACTTTAACCATGAAAGTCCATATATGGTATGGCTGAAAAATAAACGATCACCAGAGATAAACGAAATTTAAAAAAAACAGAGAAGGGAGAGTTTGATGCGAGCTGTGGTTCAACGGGTCAGTCAAGGTGAGGTCAGCGTCAATGGAGAGATAACTGGGTCCATTGCAAAAGGGTTGATGGTTCTTTTAGGCGTCCACCGGGATGATTCGGAAAAAGAGGCCGACTATCTGGCCGACAAAATATCCACCTTACGAATATTTGAAGATGATGATGACAAGATGAATCTCTCCTTAAAAGATGTGGGGGGATCCATGCTGGTCGTCTCCCAGTTCACCCTGTATGGAGATTGCCGAAAAGGGAGACGCCCCTCTTTCATCGAGGCGGCGCCACCTGAAAACGCGGATCGTCTCTACAACGCATTCATTGATTCGGTACGATTCAAGGGCATACGTGTAGAGACCGGGCGATTCCAGACCCATATGGATGTGACCTTGACCAACGACGGCCCGGTCACCCTCATTGTGGAGAGCAAATAACCATGGTGGCCTCTACACGTATGTGCATGGGGCGCCTCTTAAAACGCCTCCTCACCCTTATCATGGCATATTGTATACTGGTGACGGGGACGATGGCTCAAGAACTGCCCCGAAGCATCTCGACGATCCTTGCCCCTTCTGATATATTTTTAGTCACCGAAGAGCCCCATCGCCTGATATTCTCACAAAATGCCGATCACCTCGGTGTCCCCGCCTCCATTTTGAAGATCCCCACGGCCCTTTTTGCCTTAAACACCCTGGGCGATGCCTACCATTTCCCCATGGATGTTTGTGTCACAAAAGAGGGGGGCCTCTATCTTAAAGGGTACGGAGACCCCTTTCTTACCTCCGAGGTCCTCGAGATGTATGCCCGTATCGTGGCCCAGGACCTCACGAGTCGGGGACTCTCTACCCTCACCGGCATCGGTGTGGATGCACGCTACTTCGATCCTGTCACCATCCCCGGTGTGACCAGGGCCTCCCACCAGCCCTACAACGCACCCAACGGGGCGCTCTGTGCCAATTTCAATACCGTCTCTTACATCCGAGCCCCAGATGGAACAGCGGTGAGTGGTGAGCCGCAGACCCCCCTTC
>JABXKT010000213.1 GCA_013619155.1 Desulfobacteraceae bacterium | reverse complement strand
TCGAGGTGTTTTTGCCTCATGTGGCTTCGCCACCCTCGCCGCCGGAGGCATCGCTTTTTGTATCTTTTATTTTTACTCCGGCACTTAAATCGACAGCCCTGGCCACCGGCAGGCTTCGTTTTTAAGCCCCCTTTCACCATAGAAAAGGGCCCGCCCAATGCCAATGCATAGGAGACGGGCCCTTCGTCAAAAATCATCGCGCTGAATACCGTCAGGCAGACGGCGGCGATACGACCAGACCCATGCCAAGATCGAAGGCGGCCCGGTTCATCTCCAGATAGGCTTCCGGGACCCGTTCGGAGATAACGGCCAGAAGAGAGTCTCGGGAGACGAGGGGCACCAGACTCATCAGGGCCCCGAGCATACAGATATTAAAGACAATGGGGGTGCCCAAGGCCTCCTCCACGGTCTGATACATGGGCAGAGTCACCTGCCTGGCCTCCACACGTTTGCCACATTTCACGTAACGCTCGTCGGTAAGCAAAAGTCCCCCGGGCCGGATGATGGGGGAGAATTTATCGTAGGCCGCCTGGGTGAGGCAGACCAGCACATTGGGCTGGGTTACCCGGGGAAAATAGATGGGATGATCCGAGATGATGACATCGCTGCGGGTGCTGCCCCCCCGCGCCTCCGCCCCGTAAGACTGGGACTGCACGGCTATAAACCCCTCGTGAATCACCGCCGCCTCGGCCAGGATAATGGCCGCGGTGACCACCCCCTGCCCTCCGGAACCGGAGAAGACCAGCCTGCACTTTTCCATCGCATCCCCCCTTGTTAACTATTAAAGCGGCGCCTTCCATGGTTAAAGTGGGCGTGAAAAGCCGCGCCTCCGGCGGCCAGGGACGAGGCCCCTGGACCCCATCATGGTCACTATAAAAGTCTGTTTATATCGATACCTCTCAAAGAGGAGACGCGCCCCCACCGGAACGCCAACACCCCCATCCCCTTCCCTTATGGACAATCAGAGCGCACCCCCGTCTCCCGACGACGGCGCCATCTTCTGCACCATGGCCGCATACGACTCACAGTACTCGGGGCGATCCTCGTCCACGAAGATACCCCGCTCCAGAATATTCGGATCCTCCTGGGCCTTCTCGGAGCCAATGGGAACGGTGTGGGTTTTAAAATACTCAAGCATAGATGGGGCATCGGCCAGGCCGTTTCGTCGCCCATACTGGGTGGGGCACTGGGAGAGAAACTCCACCATGGAGAAGCCCTTGTGGGCAATGGCCCGCTTTAAAATGGAGATCCCCTCCCGGGCGTGATAGGTGGTGGTGCGCGCCACAAAGGTGGCCCCGGCGGCCGTGGCGAGCTTTACCGCATCAAAGGGACGCTCGAGGGTGCCCATGGGTGCCGTAGTGCCGCAATCGCCCATCAAAGACATGGGGGAGTACTGGCCGCCGGTCATGCCGTAGGTTCGGTTATTCATGACAATGGCGGTGACATCGATATTGCGGCGGGCGGCGTGAATGAAGTGATTGCCCCCGATGGCCAGGGCATCCCCGTCCCCCATGGGAACGATAAGGGTCAGGGCCGGCTGGCTGAACTTCACCCCGGTGGCGAAGGCCAGGGCTCGCCCGTGCAGGGTATGCAGGGAGTGAAAATCGACGTAACCGGAGATACGCGCCGAACAACCGATCCCCGAGGCCATGACGATCTGGCTCTTGTCGAGGCCCAGGGATTCGACGGCCCGGATGAGACAGTTGAGGACCGTTCCATGACCACAGCCTGGACACCACATATGGGGAAAAAAACGCTCCCTAATAAAATCCCGGGTTCCCATCTCACACCCCCTTGCCCTGAATGATCCGCAGAATCGTGGCGATATTGGTGGGGGAGATCAGCTCCCCGTCGATGCGATTGGCCAAAAACACCCGCTCCGGTTTCTCCACCGCCGCCTTAACCTGAGCGGTCACCTGCCCCTTGTTCATCTCCACCACCACGATGCGCCGGGCCTTCCTTAATTTTTCCCGGACCAGCCCGGAGGGAAAGGGCCAGATGGACTGAAGCTCAAAGTATCCCAGCTTATCTCCCCGTCGACGCCGGTTCTCTACGGTGTGAAGGGCCGACCGGGCCGCCGAACCAAAGGAGAGGAGCACCACCTCGGCATCGTCTAAGTATCGCTCCTTGTACCGGGTGATATCGTGGACACTGGTTTCGATCTTCTCCACCAGGTGGTTGAGCAGACTCCCCACCACCTTCGGGTTGCTCGAGGGAAAGCCCCACATATCGTGGTAGAGACCGGTGACGTTGTAGCGGTGATCCCCGCCAAAATCGCTCATGGGGAGGCGTCCGTCCTCTCGGGGGAGGTAGGGGTGATAATCCACCCCCCTTTTTACGGCGGTGCGCAACCGATCCACCACGGGCAGCACCCCGGCTTCGGGGATGACGAGTTTCTCCCGCATATGACCGATCACCTCATCGAGAAGGAGGATCACGGGAGTGCGATAGGTCTCGGCCATGTTAAAGGCGTGAACGGTCATGGCGAAGAGGTCCTGGTGGGTGGAGGCGCTTAAGGTGATGATGGAGTGATCCCCGTGGGTACCCCACCGGGCCTGATTCACATCCCCCTGGCCCACGTGGGTGGGGTTGCCCGTGGAGGGACCGCCCCGCTGAACGTTGACGATGACGCAGGGAATCTCGGCCATGATCGCATACCCCAGGGACTCCTGCATGAGGGAGAATCCGGGGCCGCTGGTGGCCGTCATCACCTTATGACCGGTGAGGGAGCCGCCAATGATGGCACACATGGAGGCAATCTCATCCTCCATCTGGATAAACCGCCCCCCCTGGCGGGGGAGACGCGCCGCTAAAATTTCGGCGATCTCGGTGGAGGGGGTGATGGGATAACCGGCAAAGAAACCAAGCCCCGCATAGAGGGCCCCTTCGACGCACGCCCCGTTTCCCTGAACAAAGACGACTCGCTCTTCCATAAGGTATGGTGCCCCTTCTCACTCTTCGATGATGATCTCGGTGGCGAGTTCCGGACACTGCAGCTCACAGAGCCGGCAACAGGTACACCGCTCAGGATGGGCGGCCCAGGCCTTGCCCTCGGCATCCTCTTCCAGGACGCAGTGGGGGCAGAAATGAATACAGAGCCCGCACCCTTTGCACCAGTCACGATTAATCACAATCTCTTTTAAGCGTGGTCGCTTCATAAGGTCCCCCTTCCGGTACCGCCATAAATTGGCCCCTGCAATTTAGGGGTAGTGGTTTTATGGAGGATTGTCAAGGAAAAGCGTCTCAGAAAAATACCGAGCAAAACGAGTCAAAAGGAGCTGTACTTTAACAAAAGAAATAGCTGAAATCAGTGAAACATTGCATTGAGAACACACGACTGATAAGAAGGAATAAATAAGATACATCATGGACCGGCATCATTTACTTACACATAAGTAAATACCCCCACAGCCCTTGAAATGGAGATCTACCATGGCCGCACCCTACTTCATCGTCTACAACCCCATGACCGTCAACGCCATGGACGCCCTGGGCACCTGCACCACCCCCTTGGATCTCCTCGGCGTCCTCGCCAAAAAAAAGGGCTCCCACCTCTCGGAGGAGACCTGGCTCGACTTCCTGGCCTTTAACCCCGACCTGGACAAACGGGGCATGGTAGAGACCTTTGCCATCGAGAGCTACGCCATCTACTATGTGGCCAACCAGATCGCCCGCCACCGCCCTGACTCAACGATCATCCTGGCCGACGGGGTCCGGCGCACCGTAGGCGAGATCATCCGGAAAAATGGCCCTCCGGAAGCGGTGTTTATCTCCTCCATGAGCTCGAATTTTCCCACCACCGTCTGCACCACCCTGGCCCTCAACCACGGGCGTATCCCCGTTATCATCGGCGGTATCCATGTCTCCACCAGCCCCAAAGACACCGACCGGTTCATAAGGGACCACATCCCCCACCCGGAGTTGGTGAGCGAGGTGAAGGGAAGCGGGGACACCCAAATCATGGGCCAAATCCTCAATGATCTAAAAAAAGGGGCGCTAAAAAAAGCCTACACCGGCATGACGACCATCGAAGAGGGGGTCTGGGGGGCGAAAAATGTCATCCGGATGCCCCCCTTGCAACTCTCCTTCCTAAGGCGCATCCCCCTTATCGGGGAGTTTCTCGTCCGTTCCCTCTGCATCCAGCCCATCGCCCCCTTCCTGGGCTGCCCCCACTCCTGCAGTTTTTGCTCCATCTCCAGCCTGCCCAAGGCCTTAAGGCGATTTACCATGCGCGCTCCAGACGATGTGGTGGCCGAGATCGAACACCTCCAAAAGGGGGGCGTCACCCTCAAGAACCGCCTCTTCTTCCTCCTACCCGACAACATCCTCCTGGGAGGCAAGGGGCTCATCGCCCTCCTCGATCTCATCATCGAAAAACGGCTGAAAATAAACTTCATCGTCCAGACCTCCATCGATGTAGCCGACGACGCCCTCCTCCTCAAAAAACTGCGCCTCTCGGGCTGTACCCACCTCTTTATCGGATTCGAGTCCCTCAACCTAGGGGACCTGAAGCACATCGGCAAAAAGGCGGTGCAGGATATCGAGTCGAGTAACAAGAGCGTGCCCGACTACTACGCCGCCCAAATCCGCACAATCCAGAACGCGGGTATGTCCATCCACGGCTCCTTTATCCTGGGACTTCCCAACGACCGATTCCACACCCTCGCCGACAACACCGGCCAGGAGTACGGCCGTTTCTGCACCCAGAACCGCATCGGCATCCAGGCTACCCCCTTATCGGATCTCCCCGGCTCCCGGGACTTCATGGAGACCCAAAAAAAAGGGACCTGGCTCTTCGCTCCAGAGGGCTCCATGGACTACCTCATCGCCCTGGTGACCTGCGATCTCACCGAAGGGAACCGCATCCCCCCGGCCAACCTGAACCAAAGCCCCCTGGTGGTGCTCCACATGGTCTACGAGGCGATGAACCGCGTGGGAAAAACCGCCAACGCCCTTCGCAGCGCCACATTCATGGCGATCAAGAGCTTTCTGGCCCCCACCATCCGAGGCC
>JABXKT010000212.1 GCA_013619155.1 Desulfobacteraceae bacterium | reverse complement strand
ACATAAATGTAGGGGGGGAGGGGCCGTTGCGCTTTGGCCCCCTTTCTCTCGTGGATCAAAGCGCAGCGTTTAATCATATGGACGGGGAACCCCTCCTCGTCTCGCCTCTTTTTTTATAGTGCGTCGTAGCCCTCTTCACCGGTGCGCACTCGAATGGCGCGTTCCACCTGGGTGATAAAGATCTTGCCATCCCCTATTTTACCGGTGTTGGCCACTTTTCGTATCATATCGACGATCTGGTCCACCCGGGAGGCTTCGGTGATAATCTCGAGTTTGAGCTTGGGCACGAAGTCCACATCGTACTCAGCACCGCGGTAGATCTCCTTGTGCCCTTTCTGACGGCCGTATCCTTTGACTTCTGCGACGGTCATCCCTTGGATACCAATCTCTCCTAAGGCCTCTTTAACATCGTCTAATTTAAACGGCTTGATAATCGCTTCAATTTTGCGCATATGCATGGCTCCTTAATCGTTTATAATCGCATTTGTAAGATGGCTTCAAGGATGGTTTGCTTCACTCGGGCGATATTGCTGGTTCCGACGATTTTTTGCCCGTAGACGGTGCGTACGTAGAATATGTCCACCACCTGATCCACGTGGGTGGTGATTTTGGCGTAGTGAATGTCCAACTCCAGGCCAAAGATGGCATGGGTAACGGCAAAGAGAAGGCCGGGGAAATCATCGGAGTAGACCTCGATGATGGAAAAAAAACTGGAGCCCACGTTGTCCAGTTCCACCCTGTCGGGCGTATCCGATAGGGTGATCTTCTTGCGGATGGCGGGGTTAAATACCTTGTTCGTAAGGGCCTTGTGGATATCCAGTTCACCATCCAATGTGGCCTTAAGGTCCCGTCTCACACGATCCCAGCGCTCCTCTTCCCGGGTGAGGTCGAAGAAGGGTTTCACGGAAAAGATGTCCAGGGCGGTGGCATGGCCCCAGGTGTATACCTGGGCGTAGAGGATGTCGAGGTCGTTTAAGGTAAAGACTCCGGCAAGTTTGGAGAAGAGTCCGGGGCGGTCCTTGCCGCATATCTCTGCCCGCCGTGCGGCGCTGTCCTCCCTCTTCTTGATGCTTAGGCTGACCCCCTCGTCGCCCATCATGGAGAAGAGGCGCAGGTGCTCTTCAATCTCCTCCACCGAGGCGTAGAGAAGGTATCGGGGCGGCATGGTGCCGAGGTGTTTTTTTGCCAGATCCGAGTCGAGTCGTTTGGAGACGGCCAGCTTTTTCTTTTCGATGCAGCGCTGGCTCTTGGCGCTTGCCAGTTCTCCTTTCTCGATGATGTCCAGGACCTTGAAGAAGAGATCCCTTAAGAGATTTTCGGTCCAGGCATTCCACGCCTTGGGACCGGTGGAGATAGAGTCTGCGATGGTGAGCAGGTAGAGCATCTTTAAGCGGTTGGCATCCCGGATGGTGCGGGCACAGGATATGGCTGTCTCTTCATCGTCGATATCACGCCTTCGGGCCACGTTGGCGAGGTAGAGGTGGTTTTCGATGAGAAAGACGATATCGTCCACCTTTTTTTTCCCCATGCCCCATGAGAGGAGAAGGGTTCGGGCGAGGATTGCCCCGGAGACGCCATGATCGTCGCCGGGTTCGCCCTTACCGATGTCGTGGAGAAGGGCGGCCCAGTGAAGCCGTCCCTTGCCCTGGACCTCGCCGAACACCTTTCCATAAAGGGAGCAGAGCTCCGATTTGGAGTCGGCAAATTCATTGATGGTCTGGACCGTGTAGAAGCTGTGTCGATCCACGGGGTAGATGTGGTAGCGGTTGTACTGCATGCGGTTGACGATGCCTTCAAAACAGGGCAGAAGGGCTTCTAAAAAGCCCGAGGCCAGCATCTCTTCCAGGACGTTAAACTCTTTATTCACGGTGGCCAAGATCCGCTCCATACTCTTCATTACCACGGCATCGCGTCTGAAGGCGGTGACCAGGTGACGAAACTCCCGGATGATGCGCAGGGCATCGGCTGCCAGGGCATATTGAAGGCGGGCGCTCTCTTCGAAGATGTCCATGATGAGGGTGGGGCGCCTGTTGACCTCTTCGGGGGCGGCAAAGTTGACCACCCCGCCATCGGTGATGATGCCCGGTTTTCGGGCACGTTTTAAGAAGCGCCGCCCGATAAAGCCTTTGGTGGAGCGGGTGCACTGGGTGAGCATGAGGGAGAGGTGGTGTTTGATGAACTCCATGTGGCCGTGGAGTTCCCCCATAAATCGCTCCACGGGTTTCTGGCCGCGTACATTGCCCCGGAATCTCATCGCCTCTGCCAACTCGATCTGGTGTTCGAGGTGGAGTTGGTCGAGTTTTCGTCCACTCATGAGGTGGAGATGGTTTCTCACCTTCCAGATAAAGGCCAGAGACTCCTCCAGCCGTTCAAACTCTTTGCTGGACAAGAAGCCGGAGTACTCCATATCCCGGGCTTCTCGCGCTCCGACTAGTACCCGTGAGAGCCAGTACATACTGTGGTAGTCTCTTAGGCCCCCTTTGCCGTTTTTGATATTGGGCTCCATGAGGTAGGAGGCATCCCCAAAGGTGTTGTGACGGCTCCGGCACATCTCGTTAATCTGGGAGACGATGCGCTTCGGGTTCCCCTCCACAAACCGATTCCGGAATTGCTGGAGGAAATCGCTGTATATGGGTGACATCCCGCAGAGGAAGCGGGCATCCAGGATCGACGTGAGGACATGTAGGTCGTGTGCCGCCATTTCCAGGGTTTCGGCGATGGAGCGTGTGGCATACCCCACCTCCATTTTTAGATCCCACAAGGGGTAGACCAACTCCTGGATGAGGCCGCTCGCCTCATCAGGCACCTCTTTATCGAAGAGGAAGAGGATGTCCACATCGGAGTGGATGCAGTGCTCTCCCCTGCCGTAGCCGCCCAAGGCGACGATGGCGAAGGGGTGGCCCCCCATGGCCAGGCTCTGGCCCGTGTCGCTCTCACCAAAACAGCGAATAAAGTAGTTGTCGACGGCTACCGCACTCTCCTTGAGGAGGGCACTGCCATGTCCTTTCTGGACGCGTGTCTTTAGTTTTTCCCGTATTTTTTTTAGGTCGACGGCTGCCGATTGTTTCATTGTCTTTTCCACGCTGATATCGACGAGGCGTATCGCCTCGGGCATGTGCTGATAAGGGGGCAGGGAGGTCTCTTTTCGGTGTATGGGGGTGGCCCCTGGTGTGATGTAAATCGGACCCCTTCGTTGATACCTGATGATAATCGTTCGCGATAATATCTCTCTTATCTTTCTGGTACGCGTATCATATTTCTATTTTCCAAATTTTTCAAACATCAAAATGTAATAACGATTTTGTAAATAATAGGGGGGGCACTGGGGCCGGTTGTGGGCCCCTCCCCTCTCCCTTTGTTGGCCGAGGCGATGATATTGAACCGGACGTGGGTATTATGGTAGATAAAGAAGGGTGTTATCATTTTTTATGCTGTTATTTGAGAGCAGGCCCCCACCATTCCCCCTCCCGGTTACGGTGAGCCCAGGGTATGGGCGTTTATCCATGGTCCCTTTTGGTAAGGAGCGGTGTATGGCGATGGTCGAGGTGACAGATGTGAGGAAGGTGTACCGGCAGGGTGGGGTATCGGTCTCGGCCCTTTCAGGGGTCTCTTTGACCATTGAGGCAGGGGCTTTTGTGGCGCTGGCGGGGCCGTCGGGGTCGGGGAAGACGACCCTTCTCAATCTGATCGGTGGCTTGGATATACCCGACGATGGGCGCATCCGGGTGGACGGTCGGGATCTGGGCGCCCTTTCGGCCAGGGAGCTCACCACCCTTCGCCTTCATAAGATTGGCTTTGTCTTTCAGTCGTACAATCTTATCCCCGTGTTGACGGCGGTGGAGAACGCCGAATACGTCATGCTCCTGCAGGGGAAGACGAAGGCGGAGCGTCGGGCGCGGGCCATGGCAGCCTTAGATGAGGTGGGGCTCTCCGGACTCTACCATCGGCGCCCGGCAGAACTCTCTGGAGGGCAGCAGCAGCGGGTGGCCGTCGCCCGGGCCGTGGTCTCTCACCCCTCTATCGTCCTGGCCGATGAGCCCACGGCAAATTTGGATTCGGCCACAGGTGAGGGGCTTTTGATGATGATGCGGGAGATGAACGAGGTCAAGGGGGTGACCTTTATATTCTCCACCCATGATCCCATGGTCATGGCGGCCGCACGTCAGGTGATCCGTATGAAGGATGGTCGTCTGGCCTCGGGAGAGGGGGCGTGAGGGCAGGGTGGCTGGTGATTGGGATGCTGTTGGCAATGCCCTTCGGTGCCTCTGGATTTCCTGTGGAGGTGGGGGGGCATCTTAAAGCCTCGGGACGGAGGATCCATTATGAGGCCGAGGATGGGCGGGCGAGCCTCGATACATCCCATGATTTAGAGGGTACCGCAGATTTTCGCCTCACCTCCCGGACTCGCTTCACCGGGTCTCTCTTCCTCGATCTCGACTATGAGTGGGCGTATCGGGGCGGGGAGGCGACCCGGCGTCGTTTTGATCTGGCCCAGGCTGGCATTGTCTCCATGCCGGATGGAGAGGGGGGGGATCGTCTTCGTTTGTTTGATCTCACCGCTACGGTGAGTGAGTCGTCCCATCATCAAACCCTTCACCGGCTGGATCGTATGGCCCTTGGCTGGGAGGCGCATGGGGCGTCCTTACGTGTGGGGCGTCAGGCGGTGAGCTGGGGAGGGGGGCTGCTCTTTAACCCGATGGATCTGGTGAGTTCTTTCTCACCCACCGACGTCTTTCGTGACTACAAGTCCGGAGAGGATATGGTTTTTTTTGGATATACCCATGAGACGGGGCATGAGATTCAGATGATTGGGCGGCCCGGTCGTGATGCCCTCTCGGAGAGGGTGACCACCGGGGCCTCGACTTACGCCCTCAAGATGCATGGCGCTTCGGGTGTCTTTGAGACGGATATTCTCGTGGGCCAACATCGTGGGTTTGGAATTTTGGGGGTGGGATGTGCCGGATATCTACAGGGTGCCGCTTGGCGTTATGATCTCATCGCATCAGACGAGGC
>JABXKT010000332.1 GCA_013619155.1 Desulfobacteraceae bacterium | reverse complement strand
GAGATGCGCATGATTCGAGACGCCCTCGTCCAGACCGACGGCAATCGAAGCGCCGCCGCCCGGCTCCTGGGTATTCATCGCAGTACCCTCCTGCGGAAGCTGGGAAAATTGAAGGGGGCTTTTCCCGGAGGCGTGCCGTGATATGACGGGGCGCACCCGCCTCTCATGTGGCGCGATGGTGCGACAGTTGCGACAGGTGATGATGCAGGATTGCGACAGTTCTGAAGGGGCTTTTGGTGTGGGTTTTGATGGTATGCCTTGATATACGGAGCCTTCGGGTGACGATGACTCTTTGGCATCATTTATGCAATTCTTCAAGGTATGAAAGGAGGCCTGCAATGAAGATCGCTTTGAGTATATGGCAAGACCGCATCGCCCCGGTGTTTGACGTGGGGACCGTGCTTCTCCTTGTGGAGCTGGACGGGAACGAGGTGGTACGCCAGGAGGAGGTAAGGGTCCCGGAGGATCCGGCGGGGAAAATTCATGGGCTGGTGACAGCCGGAGTTTCCGAGCTGATCTGCGGGGCCGTATCCCGGCCTGTGCGCATGATGCTGGAGGCGGGGGGGATTTGCGTGAACGATTTTTTAGCAGGCAATGTGGACGCCCTTCTTACTCTGCGCCTGACGACGGGCGAGATTCCAGACCGGTTTCGAATGCCCGGATGTGGTGGGCGGAGACAGAGACGCGGCGGACGCGAAAAGGATTATTTTAATACAGAGGAGGTTATCATGCCAAGAGGTGATGGAAAAGGACCCATGGGAAAAGGGCCACAATCAGGATGGGGCAACGGCCCTTGCAGTGGCCAGGATGCGGCTGAGACCGATCTCGGAACCGAATCTGGTGTGAACCGTCCCAATGGGCGGGGTAGTGCCAAGAATCAAGGGGGAAACGGCCCCGGATGTCGAGGTCAGGGCGGCAGTGGCCAGGGAGGTGGTGGCCAGGGACGCGGTCGCGGAGGGGGCATCGGCCCGTGCAGTGGCCAGGGTGCGGCTGAGACCGAGCTCGGAACCTAATCTGGTGTGAACCGTCCCAATGGGCGGGGTAGTGCCAAGAATCAAGGGGGAAACGGCCC
>JABXKT010000211.1 GCA_013619155.1 Desulfobacteraceae bacterium | reverse complement strand
GAAGGGGGGTGGGGGCGGTGGGTTCGGCAACGGATGGGCTCTCGTTAAAGATAACGGCCAGGCGATCCAGGGAGGCCTTGCCACGCTGGACGAGGTTGGTCATCCAGCCCAGGGCCATCATGGGCCAGGTGAGGAGCCCTAAGTAGCTGATAAAGGCAACAAAGTCTCCGATGGAGATGGCGCCTGATATGGCGAGCCGGCCCCCGACCCCCACCACGATAGCCGTGCCGGCGCCGGAGAGAAAGATCATAAGGGGCATGAGGCTCCCGGTGACGCGTACCAGTTTGAGGGTTCGCCGTACATACTCCTGGGAGAGACCCCGCAAGGTGGTATCGATCTGTTCTCCCATGCCGAAGACCTTGATTACCTCAATACCATCCATGGCCTCCCGCACATGTTCGGTGATGATGGATAGCCCCTCTTGTACCGATTTGTGGCGGATATGCATGCGTTTGCCGAAAATCCGAGTGCTTATGACGATAAATGGCATGGGGATGAGGGCCATCATGGCCAGGCCTGGGTGGATCCATGCCATGAATCCCATGGCGGCTCCTCCGAGCATTACCGCATCGGTGATGGCGACAATTCCCATACCCGTGGCCAGGCGGATATTGGTGAGGTCGTTGGTGGCCCGACTCATCAGATCTCCGGTGGGGGTGATATCAAAATAGTGGGCGTCCAGGGTGAGAAGGTGGGTGTGGAGGGCGTTGCGCAGTCCCTTCTCCACGTGCCGGGAGGTGCCAATGAGGCAGTGCCGCCATCCAAAGCGGAAGAGGCCGATGAGTATGGCGAAGCCGATGATGGTGCCACCGTCCTGGGCCAGGAGAAGGGGGGTGCTTGTGCCATCTGTCAGGGCGTCCATGCTATGCTTGATGATGCGGGGGATAAAGAGTTGGAAGGCATCCACGCAGAGAAGAAAGAGGAGGCCTGTGGCGATGCGGTACTGG
Organism: Desulfobacteraceae bacterium; assembly: GCA_013619155.1. Lineage (GTDB taxonomy): Bacteria > Desulfobacterota > Desulfobacteria > Desulfobacterales > Desulfolunaceae > Desulfoluna. Next base: position 4,141 of record JABXKT010000211.1, on the reverse strand, counting down.
TTTTCCCGGAAGTAGGGTTGAATGAGAGAAAGGGATGTCATGGCAGAGTCCAGATGTTTGGCTTACGAAAAAAAGTAAGTTCCCCGTTAAGATTGATCGTGCATCACCGGCAAGATCGTGGGGTCAGAGGGGGCCATGCGGGACGCCTTCTCGGGTCAACGTGACCAAAAAATAGGCCTCCTACGGTGATGCTGAATTCGGGTCGTCATGGAGATAGATTTAAGGGGCCGCTGGGCAGAAGGCCAGGGTTGAGTCGGCCTGTGTCAGGGCTCTTTTTGACTCCCGTCGGGGGGCCCGGTGATTTCGCAGGGCATCCACAGCCACCTCTTAAGGCGGGCGTAAGGTACGATTGACCATGGTCGCCTTAGGCCTGTGGGGGCTTCTGTTTGGGTGTCGAGGCAAGCACCGGTCAATGGTTGGGGCGCTGCCTCCGGTGTGGTTATGGGCCTCTATTTTGTCATGGAGTGGTGGTAAGGGGCGGGTTTGTCGGCGCTTTTTCTGGCGGGGCCCCTCTTTTTTTAGATGATGACGCAGTCTTAAAATAGCATTGTTTGGTGGAGGGATCAAATTGAAATGGATGAGGAACCATTGCGGCGAAAAGGGGAGGGGAAACGTCCGGGGCAGATTCGGTATGGCGAGGCCTTTTTTCTTTTTTATGGAATTTCGTCGGTATAACAATCTGATTTTATTTAAAATAAAGCCATGCGACTTTGGCCGGTGGGTTGCCTTTGATGGATGGGTGCGGTGCCGATGTATAAATTTGATAAGGTGTGGAGATGCTTGTAAGTAAAGGGCTTGCCACATTTTTAAAAAAATAGAGTGAAAAAAAAGTTTGACAAGAGGCCGGGGGGGTCTTTAAAACATTAATACATGTCAAATGTCGACATTTGGAATGCACCGGTTTAAAGAGGCCTAACATCCAAAGGCAGACATTAAAAACCCATATAATTCAAGGTATCAAGCACTATGACAAAGCCAATTCAAACGTCCAATGCACCTGCAGCCGTCGGCCCTTACTCTCAGGGGATCATTTCTGGCGGGTTTGTTTTTGCCTCAGGCTGCCTTCCCATCGATCCTGCCACCTCTCTTATGGTGGAGGGAACTATTGCCGATAAGGCGGTACGCGCTCTTGAAAACCTCAAGGCCGTTGCCGAAGCCGGTGGAAGCTCTCTCGAAAAAGCCGTGAAGGTAACCGTATTTCTTGCGGATATCGCTGACTTTGCAGAAGCCAACAAGGTGTATGCTCAGTATTTCGCGGAGCCTTTTCCTGCTCGCAGTGCTTTTCAGGTGGGTGCGCTCCCCTTTGGCGCTGACATCGAAATCGAAGCGATTTTTGCCCTTTAAAAAGTCCGGGTGGTGATGGCACACAGAATCACCCGAAACAAACGAATCTCTCTCTTTGTAGATTCAATAAACGCTTATCCTTAAGGAAAAAAAAGACAATGAATTTTACTAAATTCCCCCGTCGCGGATACCTCCAGGGTCAGACTCCCATCGAGCCCATGAAAAACCTCAGCAAAGCCCTCGGCGGCAAGGTGAATCTTTTTGTCAAGCGTGATGACCTGCTTCCCGGTACTTCCGGTGGTAACAAAACCCGTAAACTTGACTTCTGCATCGCAGATGCCATGGAAAAAGGCGCAGACACCATCATCACTTGTGGTGCCATTCAGTCTAACCACTGCCGTCTGACCGCTTCCTGGGCAGCCAAAGAAGGCCTCGAGTGCCACCTCGTTCTCGAAGAGCGCGTTAAAGGTTCCTACAAAGAAGACGCCAGCGGAAACAACTTCCTCTTCGAACTCCTTGGCGTGAAGACCAAGCGTGTTGTTGAAGCCGGTTCCAACATGATGGCTGAGATGGAAAAGACCTTTGCTGAGCTCGAAGCAGCTGGCAAGAAGCCCTACATCGTTCCCGGTGGCGCTTCTAACCCCATCGGTGCCTTGGGTTACGCGGCATGTGCCGAAGAGATGATGGACCAGCTCAACACCATGGGCCTCTCTATCGATCACGTGGTTGTTCCTTCCGGTTCTGCCGGTACCCATGCAGGTATGGTTGTAGGTATGACCGGTAGCAACGCAGGTATCCCTGTCTCTGGTATCAACGTATCCCGTCCCAAGGGTCCCCAGGAAGAGACAGTTTTTGGTCTCTGCGGCAAAACTGCCGAGCTCCTCGGTGTGAAAGGCGGCGTGGCTCGTGAAGACGTGGTATGCTACGACGAATATGTAGGTCCCGGTTACTCTATCCCCTCCGATGCAATGGTTGAGGCTGTTAAGCTTTTCGCTTCTGAAGAGGCCATTCTTCTGGACCCCGTTTACACCGGTAAAGTAGCCGCAGGTCTCATCGACCTCGTCCGCAAGGGTGTTTTCGCTGAAGGTTCCAACGTTCTCTTCCTCCACACCGGCGGATCCCCTGCTCTTTATGCATACCTGGATACCTTCAGGTAGCATCTGATCTTATGTATACCTGAAGTACCTTTAGGTAGCATTTGATCTCGGAACGTATGGTTAAAAAAAGGGCTCCCGAGGGTTTGTATCAAACAACCGGGGGCCCCTTTTTCTATTGTTTCGAGATCGGGACCCTTGTTTGACCCTCTTCGCGACGTAGATCGTGATGCACGAGGAGACGCAGATGTGTCCGATAAAGACGTATATAGTGACACGGGCCTTACCATCGATCCTTGGTCTGTCCATGTCCGTTGCCACCGCCATTTCCCCCTCCCTCGAGGGGAACGCCGCGCCCCTTTTTTTCACCGTGCTGCACCCTAAGATCCCGGATCCTCGGGGTGATTTCCCCCTCCCATTTAAGCGTTTTTCATCCCCAGGTGGTACCTGCCGCCGGTCTCTTCATGGGACGTTTGTAGTTGTTGGTGTGGTCTTGTCTCGTCGGTTTTTTTTTGAGGGAGTGCTTCCTCAAAAGGCGGGCCGCATGATATTATCGTCTCCGCCCATGCGTGGAATGCCTAGCTTTTTCGAGAAAGTTATATATGGGCAAAGAATGGGCCCTTTGGGTGAGTGACAATGCAACGGGGGAACGCCGGTGTCTTGATGCCGGGGAATGGGGCTGTTTTTTTTATGGGGACGGGCGAATAATGCCTTGGAATAACAGGCATTAGTGAACGAACCATGGGGCGGACTGGGCTGAAAGAATTTGATTTTGAAAGGCGATCCTTTTTGATCGCTCACGGTATGCATGGGGTCAATCGCTTTGTAGACGAACGACTTTCGGTTGATATCCTGAACGATTTGATGCATAAAATGGATGCAAAATGATCAATAACCCCCGGCCAAATTCTTTTGTCTCTGAAGGAGTTGGGTTGATATAAATGGAAGTACAGGTGTCATGCAGGAAATCAAAACGTATAGTGAGCAGGTGACTGAGTATATCAAGCGATCCATCCTGGAAGGCTCTTTAAATCCTGGGGATAAGGTCAATGAGGTGCATGTGGCCGCCACCCTCTCCATCAGCCGGGCCCCTGTGCGCGAAGCCCTTCAGATGTTGACCCGTGAGGGGTTGATTGTCTCTATTCCCCAAAAAGGAAAGTTCATCAACTGCCTGACCAAAAAGCAGATATCCGAGAGCTATTTTACCGGGGGTGTCTTGGAAGGGGCCGGGGTTGCGGCCTCCATCGATACCTTTACCGATGCGGACTTTGATGTGCTCCAGTCTGTCGTGGATCGCATGGAGGTGATGGCCTCCCTGGAGACGGCCGCCGATTATATGCCGAGTCTGGATGATCAATTTCACGGTGTGCTTTTTTCAAAAACGGACAACACTCTGGTGGTGGAGCTCTCCAGGCGCTATTGCCATGGACTCTCTAAGTTTCTTCTCTTTCGCTACTGGCGAAATCTCTTCTCGCCCCGGACAGTCTGGGACCGCCATAAAAAAATTCTCGAGGCGCTTCGGACACGGGATGCCATGGTCATTGAACAGACCATCCGTGATCACTATATTGAGTCTGGCCAGCGTATGTCCAAATTTGGATGTGAACAGGACAACCCCTTGTGCCGGCTCTGTCGCTAACCGAATGTGGTTTTTTTTGTCATCAATGCCATTGATGCGCTCCTTGCCAGTGGCATGCTATAGCCCTTTTTAAGGGCTATCGATCCCCGGCTGTTTTTATAGAACGGCCCCCTCTTTTTTAGCC
>JABXKT010000039.1 GCA_013619155.1 Desulfobacteraceae bacterium | reverse complement strand
GGGCAGGGGGGGTGTATACCGTCTCCCGATGCGACGACGCACACCGGGCGGCTTTGTGGCCCATGTATGGGGGCGGCTTTCGTTTAAGGTGTGGGGCCGATTCCCATGGGGATCAGTCCGCCTTTTTTCGAAGGAAGGTGGGGATATCCAGATCCTCTTCGGCGTTGATGGTGAGGCCGGCTGTCTTGGCCGTCATTGTTCCCATGCCCCCTCCCACAGAGATGTTCTGGCGCACGTAGGTGGGCTCGTCTAAGGACCCGGTGTTGAGTTCCAGATCGCTTAAGGTCAGGTCCCTCACCTTGCCCCGTTTTTCGATGGGGTGGCGGTGGTGGTTGGGCATATCGATGGAGGGGAGCTTGATGGGGTCCCCGATACCGGTGGCGATGACGGTGATGCGCATCTCGTTTCCGATCTGTTCATCGATGGCCTGGCCCCAGATGATCTCTGCCTCTTCACCCACCTGCTCATGGATGAAATCCGAGGCCTCGGTCATTTCGTCTAAGGTGAGGTCGGGCCCACTGGTGATGTTCATGAGCACCCCTTTGGCGCCGCGGATGGAGATATCCTCGAGGAGAGGGTGGGCGATGGCCTTCTGGGCCGCTTCCCGGGCCCTATTCTCTCCGGAGGCGATGCCGATGCCCATGAGGGCGAGGCCGGCCCGGCGCATGGTGGTGCGCACGTCGGCAAAGTCGAGGTTAACGAGGCCGGGCATCATGATGAGGTCGGTGATCCCCTTCACCGAGTGGTGGAGAATCTCATCGGCCTTCCTGAACATGTCGATCATGGTCGCCTTCTTCTCGGCGATGCTTCGAAGGCGGTCGTTGGGGATGGTAATGACTGTATCGGTATATTTGCGAAGCTCCTCCAGGCCCAGATCGGCCTGACGGGCCCTCTTCTTGCCCTCGAAGGAGAAGGGGCGGGTCACCACGGCAACGGTTAAGATCTCCAGCTCCTTACAGATCTGGGCCACCACCGGAGCGGCACCGGTGCCGGTGCCCCCACCCAGGCCTGCGGTGATAAAGACCATATGGCTGTCCTGAATGGCGGTGCGGATGGCGTCCACGTTCTCTAAGGCGGCCTGTTTGCCCAGCTCGGGGTTGGCGCCGGCGCCGAGCCCTTCGGTGAGTTTGCCCCCAATCTGAAGCTTGACCTCGGCCCGGGAGTTCTCAAGGGCCTGGGCATCGGTGTTGGCCACAATAAATTTGACGCCGTACAGGTTGGCATCGATCATGTTGTTGACCGCATTGCTTCCGGCCCCTCCCACACCGATAACCTTGATTTTTGCGGATTTGTCACTGTCTACAAATGAAAAACTCATATCCCACCTCCACGTAAATTCATAAATTCAGTTGGTGATCCCTTGATTGATCCTGCCAGGGTCGACCCGTCAACGCCCGTTGGAGCCTCTGCCGGCAGGCAGGTTGATACCTAAAAGTTGCATTCACCGCTTTGTATCATAGTTAAAACGCTACTATTACAAGCATTTGTTATGTGTTCTGCTGGTCATCAACGTGACGGCAGACGAAAATGCGGAAATGGGCTCACCCTTCGGGAACGCCCTTTGACCGGCTCTGCCGCGTTACCAGACAATTGCGGTAAAATACTACAGCTGCATGTCCGGCGCCTTGCATATCCGGCCAAAGGACGCGTGCAACTTTTAGGTGATACCTAGGTGAGCCAGGCAAAATAGGGATAGTGCCCCTTTTTGCCTCCCATGACCCCTTCGGGTTGGAAAGGGGCCTATTTTTTTATCTACACCACGTCGGAGAACCATTTTTTCATATGGTTCACCACACGCTGAAAGGTTCCCTCTTCCTGGATGGAAAATTTCTTCTTCACCTGGTTATGGGCACCGTAGAGGACCAGCCCCACACCGGTGGCGTACATGGGGTTGCTGACGATATCCACCAGTCCCCCGATATTATGGGGTTTGCCGATGCGAGTGGGTAGGTCGAAGATCCCTTCGGCCATTTCGGACATGCCGTCTAAAAGGGATGAGCCTCCCGTTAAGACAATACCCGAGGCGATCTGGTTCTCCAGGCCTGCCCGGAAGATCTCCCGTTTTATCAGGGCAAAGATCTCCTCCACCCGGGGCTCTAAGATCTCACCCAGGATCTGGCGGGGCATGCTGCGGGACTCTCTGCCCCCCATGCCCGGCACCTCGATGTTTTCCGTGGGTGGGACCTCGCTGGAGAGGCAGGTGCCGTATTTGATCTTTATCTTCTCCGCCTCATTCTTGCTGGCACGAAGGCCGATGGAGATGTCGTTGGTGAGCTGCAGCCCTCCGATGGCCAGCACGTAGGTGTGCTGAATATTGCCCCCGGAGAAGATCGCCAGGTCCGTGGTGCCGCCGCCGATATCCACCAGGGCCGTGCCCAGATCCCGCTCTTCATCGGTCAGGGCCGATTCCCCCGAGGCGAGGGACTCCAGAACCACGTCGTTGATCTCAAGGCCTGCTTTGTTGGCGCACTTGATGATATTGTGGGTGGAAGCCGCTGCCCCCACCACGATGTGCACCTTGGCCTCCAGGCGGACGCCGGTCATGCCCAAGGGGTTATGGACCCCCTTTTGATCATCGACGACGAACTCCTGGGGAAGGACGTGGATTACCTCACGGTCCATGGGGATAGAGACGGCCTTGGCCGCCTCGATGACACGGTCCACATCTTCTTGGGTCACCTCTCGCCCTTTGATGGCGATGACCCCGTGGCTGTTGAGGCTGGTGATGTGCCCCCCAGCGATGCCTGCATAGACGGAGGAGATCTCACAGCCCGCCATGAGTTCTGCCTCCTCCACCGCCTTCTTGATGGAGTCTACGGTGGCCGCGATATCGATGACCACCCCTTTGTTCAGGCCGATGGAGGGGTGAGTTCCCGTGCCAATGATGTGTACTTCGTCTCCGGATCGTTCTCCGACGACGGCACAGATTTTTGTTGTGCCAATATCGAGGCCAACAATAATATCGTCATGTGCCTGCATGGGCACCCTCCTTTAACTTTTTGCCGGTTTGATGACAACGCTGTTGGTATCCCGAACGTCGATGGATGCAACAGCGGTACGGTTTACTTTTTTTTCAAGCAGGGCAAAGAGTTCGTTGACCCGTTTGATCTTTTTATCAAAATGGCCGAATCCCAGCACGATGGACCGGGTGGCCCCATCGGTGATGAGGCGCAGGCCGGTGTGGGGGTCCGCTTCGATGCCGGTGACCACAAACCGGCCCCCCTTCTGGGTGAGTGGTCCCAGGAGGGGAATCAGCTCTCGCAGCGCCCGATGTGACACGTCGATATGGTCCGGAGGGGCCATACCGGCCAGAGGCAGGCTGTCTCGGCTGAGTCCTTCGATGACGGGAAGCGATGGAAAGGCCCCCCGGCTTCGGTCAAAAATTTCTCCCCGATCGTTGACCAGATAGGGGTGGCCAATCTGAGCGATGGCCACGGGCCTGTGCTCCCTTACCTGGATGACGATGCGGTTTGGATACTCCCGGATGATGGATACCGTGTCGATCCAAGGGTGGGCGGTGAGCCGGGCCCTGGCCACATCTAAGTTGATGGCGAAGATATTGGCGCCCCTTTCGATCCCCGCAGACGAGAGTATCTCCGTCTGGTCGATGCTGCGGTTTCCCGAGACGAGGATGATCCGTGCCTGGAAAAAATGCGTCTGGGTGAGCCAGGCGTAGCTCAGCACACAGAGGATACCGCACAGGGCCGCTAGGGAGAAGAGGCTGGTGCCGAAGAGACAGCACCGTCGTCGTTTCTGACGCCTCTCGAGGCGTACCGCCTCGGGTTCGATGAAACGGTTCTTCTTGGGGGCCGGTTTACGCCTCTTTTCCGACAAGGGTCACCTCTTCGTCCAGTTGAATGCCATGGCGTCTCTTGACCCGCTCTTTTACCCGTGTGGCCAGGGCGATAATATCGGCCGCCGTGGCCCCGCCGGTGTTCACCAGATAGTTGGCGTGGAGGGGGGAGACCTGGGCCCTGCCGTGAGTCTCCCCTTTCAGGCCGAGATCATCGATGAGTTTACCCGCCGAAGGCCCTTGCGGCGGGTTCTTAAAGAAACACCCCGCGCTGGGCAGATGGACGGGCTGGCTCTGGGTGCGTTTTTTAAGGAGCCTCTTTCGCTCTGTCATGAGTGCCTCCCTCGTGCCGCGGGTCAGGCGAAGACGGGCCGAGACGATGATGGGGAACGCTTCGTCGTGGCGGTCTTTTCCACCAATAGTCAGATGGCGGTAGCTTAAGGTGAGGGCGTGGCGACTTACGGTGTGAATCTCACCGGAGCGATCCACCACCGTCAGGGCATCTAAGATCCCCTCGAAGGCCACGGGGGTGGTGCCTGCGTTCATGGCCAGGGCCCCCCCTAAGGTGCCGGGAATGCCGGTGGTAAAATTGAGCCCCGCATACCCTTTTTGGGCGGCAAACCGGCCGAGGCGCTGGGTCTTGATCCCGGCGGGTACCGTCAAAAATACCGTCTCCCCGGCCACCTCCTCGTCCAGGGTGGTGTCGAGGCCGGCCAGGGTGATGACGGCCCCTTCGATGCCCCCGTCCTTGACCAGGAGGTTGGAGCCGCCTCCCACCACGATGAGGGGGATCCCCTCCCGGGAGAGGGTGGCCACGGCCATGCAGAGGTCATCCAGGCTCTCGGGTGCCAGATAGAGATCGCAGGCACCCCCCACCTTGAAGGCGGTGTGGCGGGCCATGGGCTCTTCTCTCCGGATCACCCCCTGGTAACGGGGCAAGAGGGCCTCTATGTGGGCGAGGGGGCTCATCTTTTAGGCGCTCTCCCCGTCCAGGTAGCTCTCACCCACGGCGAGTACGTTTCCGGCCCCTAAGGTGAGGAGGATATCGCCCTCGGTGAGGGTCGTCTCGAGGTGATCCACCACCGCCTCGAAGGTGTCGAAGCAGGTGATGTCTTTATGGCCCCGGGTGCCGATCATGGCCCCCAAGCTTTCGCTGGAGATCCCCTCCACCGGTGCTTCACCCGCGGCGTAGATGGGCAGGAGGATTAGGGTATCGGTGTTGTAAAAGGCCCGGGTGAACTCATCGAAGAGGTCCCGGGTACGCGTATGGCGGTGGGGCTGAAAGACGGCGACGATGCGCTTTTCGGGCCAGCTCTCCCGCACGGCCATGAGGGTCGTCTTGATCTCTGTGGGGTGGTGACCGTAGTCATCCACCACCATCACCCCGTTTCGCGTCCCCTTCACCTCCAGGCGCCTTTTCACCCCCTGAAGGGTCTCCAAGGCGCTTTTGATGGTGGCAAAATCGATGCCGATCTCCCGGGCTGCGGCGATGGCGGCCAGGCAGTTGGTGACGTTGTGGACCCCGGGAAGGTTCAAGGTGATCTCACCGAGGAACTCATCGTGGTGGTAGACGCCAAAGGCGCTGCGGGTCCCCTCGAAGGAGATGCCTCGGGCTTGGTAGTCGGCCCGGGTGTTGAGTCCGTAGGTGGTGTACCGTCCGGTGAGCTCGGGGAGAATCTCCTGCACGGACTCGTTGTCCAGGCAGAGGATGGAGAGCCCGTAAAAGGGGACTCGCTCGGTGAAGGAGACGAAGGCCTTCTTGATGGTGGCGAGGTTCCCGTAGTGATCGAGGTGCTCTCGGTCGATATTGGTGATGATGGCGATGGAGGGTGAAAATTTTAAGAAGGATCCATCGCTCTCATCGGCTTCGGCGATGATGAAGTCCCCCAAGCCGTGGAGGGCATTGGTCCCCTTGCTCTTCAAGACGCCCCCGATGACTACCGTGGGGTCCAGCCCTCCCTGCTCCAGAATGGCCGCCGTGATGGAGGTGGTGGATGTCTTTCCGTGGGCCCCGGCCACGGCAATGCTGTATTTGAGGCGCATGAGCTCGGCCAGCATCTCCGCTCGGGGGATGATGGGGACGCCACATTTCTTTGCCGCCACCACTTCGGGGTTGGTGCGATCCACTGCCGAGGAGGTGACCACCACGTCGGCGCCTTGGATGTTTGCCTCGGCGTGTCCGGTGGAGATCTTGCACCCCAACTCTTCCAAGCGCTCCGTATTGGCCGAAAGGGAGAGGTCTGAGCCGGTGACGGTGTAGCCGAGGCGCACGAGGATCTCCGCAATGCCGCTCATGCCGATGCCGCCGATGCCGACGAAGTGGATATGGTATTTCTTTTGATACATACGTCACTGTCCTAATATGGTTGATCTCTCCCCTATGGGGCGGGAGACTCTGTTTTTTGGATTAGGGATACGATGCCCTCGGCCACGATTGTCGAGGCGTCGGGGTGGGCCAGTCTCTGTGCACACTGCCCCATGGTGGCCAGGGCCTGGGGCTCTTCAAGGAGCGATGTCAGTTCATGGATCAGCCTCTCTTCGGTGAGGTCTGATTCGAGGATCATACGTGCCGCCCCCTCCTCCACCAGATATCGGGCGTTGATCTCCTGATGATTATCGGTGGCATGGGGAAAGGGGACCAGAATGGCCCCTTTTCCCATGGCTGTCAATTCTGCAAGGGTGGTGGCCCCGGCGCGGCATAGAATCAGGGTGGCCCGCCCGTAGGCCCCGGACATGTTATCGATGAAGGGGAGGACCTCTCCGTAGGGCCCCTCATCGGCGTAGGCGGCCGTGACCCATTCGGCGTCGCTATCACCGCACTGGTGGATGATGGAGAGTCCCAGGGCCTTTAGTTTCGGCAGGGCCTTCGTGACGGCCCGGTTGAGGGCCGTGGCCCCTTGGGAGCCACCCACCACGAGAAGGGTGAGGGGGCCTTTATGGTCGGAGGTCGCCATGGCGGTCAGGATCTCTTCCCGCACCGGGTTGCCCGAGAGGTGGCACTTCTCTTGAGGAAACCACGCCTGGCTCCCGGGAAAGGTGATGAAGATTTTTTTTGCGAAGCGGGCCGAGAGCTTGTTGGCGATGCCGGGCACCGAGTTCTGTTCGTGGATCACCACGGGGCGCCTCAGGAGCCAGGCGGCAAGGATCACGGGACCGGAGGAGAACCCCCCGACACCCACCACCGCATCGGCACGAAAGTAGAGGAGCTTTGCCATGCAGCCGAGAAGGGCCAGGGGCAGCTTGGCCGCCGCCATGAGTTTTTTGCGGAGTCCCAGCCCCTTGATGCCCGAGGCCCCGGCCACGGCATGGAGGAACCCCTCTCGGGTGACACACCGCTCCTCAAAGGGGCGATCGGTGCCGATGAAGAGCACCTTTGTCTCCGGTCTCTTGGCGCAAAAGGCCTTGGCGATGGCGATTCCCGGAAAGAGGTGGCCACCGGTGCCTCCACCGGCCACGACGAGACGATACTCTTTTTTAGCGCACATGATGAGCCTCCCGGGCCACGTTGAGTAAGATGCCGATGGCGAGCATGGTACATAGAAGGGAACTGCCCCCGTAACTCATTAAGGGGAGGGTGAGTCCCGTGGGGGGCAGTATCCCCATGGTGACCGCTAAGTTTACGATAATCTGAATGCCGATGATGACACAGAGCCCCATGGCGAGAAGGGTCCCGAAGGTATCCGTGCAGCGCATGGCCGCCAGAAAGCCCCGGGATAGGAGCAGTATATAGAGCCCCAGGGCACTCAAGACCCCTAAGAGGCCCAGCTCTTCACCCAGGATGGGGAAGATGAAGTCGGTGTGGCACTCGGGCAGGTGCTTGAGCTTGAGCTGACTGTTGGAGAGCCCTTTGCCGGTGATGCCTCCCGAGCCGTAGGCCATGAGGGAGCGGGTCACCTGGTATCCGCTGTCCTGTTCCACGGCCCAGGGGTCGATGAAGGCCCGAATCCGGTTCATGCGGTAGGGTTGGACCATGACGACATAGATCAAGAGGGGCACCACGATCACGAGGGGAGAGAAGAGGTGCCAGAGCCGGGCGCCCCCGATGAGGAGCATGATCCAGGTCACCAGGATGAGAATCATGAGGGTCCCGAAATCGGGTTGGCTGTTGACCATGATGCTGATGATTCCGATGATGATGAGGTGGGGAAGGATGCCAATCTTGAACCAGCGCATCTTCTCCTGCTTCTTGCTGAGGGATGCCGCCAGGAGGATGACCAGGGTGATCTTTAAAAATTCCGTGGGTTGGAGGGAGAACCCCCCGAAGCGGATCCACCGCGTGGCGCCATTGATCCGGTGCCCCACGCCGGGGACTAGGGTCAGGGCAACGGCGATGAGGGAGATGGCCATAAAGGGAATGGCCAGTTTTTTCCAGCATCGGTAGGGCATCTTACTGGCCAGGACCATGAGCCCGGTTCCGGTGATCATGAAGAGAATCTGGCGTTTCAGGTAGAAGAGGCCGCTGCTGCTCTGCACGGTGGCACTGAAGATCATGAGAAGGCCCAACCCCACCAGGGCAAAGGTGGTGAAGAGGAGCCATCGATCGTATTCGCCTCGGGATGTGGGGGTATTTTCCTTAGCCATGGTTCTCTTTGAGTCGCTGGACCGATTCGCGGAACATATCGCCCCGTTGGTTGTAATTGGTGAACATATCGAAGCTGGAACAGGCCGGGGAGAGGACCACGGCGTCTCCGGGCTTGGCCAGGGCGAAGGCCTTGTCTAAGGCGTCATCGAGGCTCTGGGCCTCCACGGTTTTAATGCAGTGGCCAAGGGCGGTGACAATCTTTTTCTTCGCCTCACCGATGGCGACGATGCCCCGGGCCTTTTTCTTCAAGGCCTTGGCAAGGGATTCGAAGCGTCCCCCCTTGTAGCGTCCCCCCATGATGAGGATCATGGGGTTGTCGAAGCCGGTAATCGCCTTCTCCACGGCATCGATATTGGTCGCCTTGGAGTCGTTGTAGAAGCGAACCCGCCGGACCGTGTCCACATATTCGATGCGGTGGGGCAACCCTTTAAAGCGGTTCACCGCCTCTTGGATTCCCTCGGGGGTGGCGCCCGCCGTAAGGGCCGCCAGGGCCGCCATGGCGATATTCTGGCGGTTGTGTTCGCCCACCAGGGTGGACTTGGCCAGGTCGATGCGCACCTCGGGGAGTCCCTGGGTGCGAATGGTGACATGGGTGCGCAAGACGGCCGCCGCATTGGGGCCATCTCCGCCGATGGTGAACTTCTTGTTTCTTAAGACCCGAGCGATCTCCGCCACATGGGGGTCGGCGGTATTTAAGATGGCGATATCGTCGGGGCGCTGATTCTCGAAGATCCGCCCCTTGGAGCGCTGGTAGCCATGAAAATCGGGGTAACGGTCCAGGTGGTCGTCGGTGATATTGAGAAGCACGGCCACCCGGGGACGAAAGGTCTCGATGGTGTCCAGTTGAAAGCTGCTCACCTCCACCACCACCACATCGGCGGGATGCTCCCGTCGCAGGTAATCGCTTAAGGGGGTGCCGATGTTGCCACCGGTAAATACCGTTTTACCCGAGGCTTCAAGCATCTCCGCCAGAAGGGAGGTGGTGGTGGTCTTTCCGTTGGTACCGGTCACCGCCACGATGGGGGCCTCGATAAAGCGTGCGGCCAGCTCGATCTCACCGATGACGCAGACACCCATCTTCCGGGCATGGGCGATGGGGGCCAGGGTGTGGGGCACCCCGGGGCTTAAGACCACCAGATCGGCGGTGTCGAAGAGGTGGGGGGTGTGAGCGCCTAAGTCGAGAGCGATCCCCTCGGCCTCCATGGTGTTCGGAAAATCACCCAGGGCCTCCCGGGGCTTGGCATCACTGACAACGACGTCGGCTCCGCGCTCTGCGAGGAAACGGGCGATGGAGGCACCGGAGCGGGCAAGGCCCACCACAACAATTTTTTTACCAGAGAGCTTCAACGGGGGGCCTCCTATCGAATCTTAAGGGTGCTGATGGCCAGAAGGGCCAGCATGGCTGAGATAATCCAGAATCGAACAATTACCTTGGGTTCTTCCCACCCTTTCAGCTCGAAGTGGTGGTGCAGAGGGGCCATGCGGAAGATGCGCTGGCCTCCGGTGAGTTTGAAGTAGCCCACCTGGATGATGACCGACAGGGCCTCCATGACGAAGAGGCCCCCCACGATCACCAGGAGAATCTCCTGTTTGGTGATGACGGCTACGGTGCCCAGGATCGCCCCTAAGGGGAGGGAGCCGGTGTCCCCCATAAAGATCTGAGCCGGATAGGCGTTGAACCAGAGAAAACCGACGCCGGCTCCGGCCACCGCCCCGCAGATGACGGCCATCTCTCCGCCGTTTTTGATAAAGGGGATCTGGAGATACTCGGCAAGGCCGGCGTGTCCCGAGACATAGGCCAGTATCATGTAGGTGATGCTGGCAATGATCATGGGGCCGGTGGCCAGGCCGTCTAAGCCGTCGGTCAGGTTAACGGCATTGGAGCAGCCCACGATGACAAAGGCGGCAAAGGGGATGTAGCCGAGTCCTAGGTCCGGGCTTACATTCTTCAGAAAAGGGACGGTGACCGTGGTGGAAAATCCCGGAGAGCTGTAGACCAGCCAGCCGATGATGAGGGCAAGAAGAGTCTGCAGGCTAAATTTTCCCCGGGCCGAGAGCCCCTTGCTCCGCTTCTTGATCTGCATGAGGTAATCATCGGTAAATCCGATGAGGCCAAAGCCGACGGCGGCCAGGAGGGCAATCCAGACATAGGGGTTGGCAATATCCGCCCAGAGGAGGGTGGAGACGATGATGGAGAAGAGGATCATCACCCCGCCCATGGTGGGGGTGCCCGCTTTCCCTAAGTGGCTTTCGGGGCCGCACTCCCGGATGTATTGTCCGATCTGGAGCTGCCGGAGCTTTGCGATGACCCAGGGGCCCATGAGAAAGCAGATGAGAAACGCCGTGATGGTGACGTAGATGGTGCGAAAGGTGATATAGCGGAACAAGTTAAAAAACGAGATGTCCACATGGAGTCTATATAAGAGATTGTAAATCATAAAACCTTGTTACCTGCACAGCAGATCGGTGACGACCTGTTCCATGCTCATGGAGCGGGAGCCCTTAATGAGGACCCACTCTCCTTTGTGTATGTGGCGTGTGATGTGCCGGATCAGCGTATCCTTATCACCCGTGTGAATGGAGGCTGGGGAGAGCCCCGCCTCCATGGCGCCTGTTCGAACCTCTTCGGCAAACTCTCCGGTGATGTAGAGCGTTTGTATGCCGCATGATGCCGCCTTTATTCCCAGCTCCCGGTGAAAGCGCGGGGCCTCGGGGCCCAGCTCACGCATGTCCCCTAAGACGGCCATGGATCGTTTTCCATGGCTGACACGGGTCAGGGTTTCCAGGGCCGCGGCCATGGAGAGGGGGTTGGCGTTGTAAGTGTCATCGATAAGGTGCAGTCCCCCCGGTGTGTGGTGGAGGGTGAGGCGGCCAGTCTCGGTGGTGGCATTTTCGAGGCCCCGGGCGATCTCGGGAAGGGAGAGTCCCGCCTCGATGCCTACGGCAGCCGCCGCCAGGGCATTTTGAACCATGAAGGCCCCGGCCAGGGGGATGGAGGTGGCCTGGGACGCCCCTCCATGACAGAGGGTGAAGTGCTGGCGCTCTCCGTCCCAGCGCACCGCCTCGGCCCGGACTTGGGCGTCGGGGCTGAATCCGTACCAGATGGGGGCAAGGCCCCGGTCTCTGGCCAGCTTTTTTAGCTGGGGGTCGTCCCCATTGAAGATGAGGGTGGCCCCGGGGGCCAGGGTCTCTAAGAGCTCTGCCTTGGCCTCGGTGACCTTGGCCAGGGTGCCTAAGCCTTCTAAGTGCGCCTCTCCGATACAGGTGATGACGGCGATATCCGCGCGGCAGATGTGGCCCAGGCGTCTCATCTCTCCTGGGGCGTTCATTCCCAACTCCACCACCGACCAGGTGTGGCCAGGGGCCAGACGGAAGAGGGTGAGGGGAAGGCCCACCTCGTTGTTGAAATTGCCATGGGTGGCGTGGACCGTGTGGCGCGTGGAGAGGACCGAGGCGGTGAGGGCACGGGTGGTGGTCTTACCGTTGGATCCGGTGATGGCCACGAGGCGTGCCGGGGAGGCATCCCGCCGGAATCGGGCGAGGCGTCCCAAGGCACCGAGGGTGCTCTCCACCAAGATCAGGGAGACACCGGCTCTGTGCCATGGCGTGGTATCCATCTCTCGGATTATTGATGCCTGGGCCAGGATGCAGCGTGCACCCCCATGGATGGCCGTGTCGATGAAGCGATGGCCGTCGTGATCGGGACCGACCAGCGGAACGAAAAGGCAGTTATTTTGGATGGTTCTGGAGTCGGTGGAGATGGACGCATGGATGGCGTGGGGGTCTCCGAAGGCCAGGGTGCCTTCGGTGGCCGTGAGGATATCGTGGGTGCTCCAGGGCACGGGGTGTAAGCTATCTTGCGTTTCCAACCGCTTTTCGAACCTCCCTTCTGTCATCAAAATCGAGGCGTTGGTCTCCAATAATCTGGTAGGTCTCATGGCCCTTACCCGCCACCAACACGGCGTCTCCGGGATGGGCCATGGCCACGGCCAGGCCGATGGCATTCCGGCGGTCGGGCATCACCACGTAGCCTTTTCGGTCGAATCCCTTTAGGAGACGCTCCGGTTCATACCTGAAACGACTCGTCCCGTCTATACCTGGGATGATGTCATCGATAATTTTTTCGGGTGCTTCACTTCGGGGGTTATCCGAGGTGATGATGGCCAGGTCGCTGTATGAGGCGGCGATCCCCCCCATGAGGGGCCGTTTGGTCCGGTCCCTGTCCCCCCCACACCCGAAGACGCAGATGAGTCGTCCCGGTACCAGGGCCTTTAAGGTCGATAAGACGTTTTCTAAGGCATCGGGTGTATGGGCGTAATCCACAAACAGGTGAATATTGCGACTATTTTCCATGCGCTCTAAGCGTCCCGGGACGGCAAAATCGGCGACACCTCGGACGATGGCCCCCATGGGAATGCCTAAGCAGAGAGCCGCTCCGGCGGCGCAGAGGATGTTCTCCAGGTTGTGATGCCCCGTGGCCCGTGAAGCGAAGGGGGTGGCCTGACCCTGGCTGAGGAACTCCCCATGGATGCCGTCGATGGTCACGGTGACATGGGCGGCGGTGAGATCACTCTCTTGGGTGCCCACGGTGAAGAGGGGGCCCGAAAGGCTCTCGGCCAGCCGCTTTCCGGGGTCGTGGGCAATGTTGATTACCGCCGTGCCCCCTTTTTTGATGTGGTGCTGAAAGAGGAGGCCCTTGGCCTCTCCATACGCCCGCATGGTGCCGTGGTAGTCTAAGTGGTCCTGGGTGAGGTTGGTGAAGATGGCCGCATCGAAGGCGCACCCCTGGGTCCGATGGAGGGCCAGGGCGTGGGAGGAGATCTCCATCACCGCGTGGGTGACGCCGGCCGCCACCATACGGGCGAGGGTGGACTGAATATCCCGGGATTCGGGGGTGGTCATGGCACTCACCGTCTCATGACCGGCAAAGCGTGTGCTCACCGTTCCCATGACGCCGGGGGAGTGATGCGCCGCCTCGAAGATCTTCTCGAGGATGTAGGCCACGGTGGTCTTTCCGTTGGTTCCCGTGACACCCACCAGAGTCAGGGCCTCGGCCGGGTGCCCCTGGTGGTGGGCGGAGAGACGCCCTAAGGCCTTCCGCGCATTGGTGACCTGAATATAGGGGACGGAAAGATCCGGAGCGGGGCGCTCTCCGATAATGGCCACGGCCCCCTTAGCGATGGCCTGGGAGATAAACCGGTGTCCATCGGCGGCCTCTCCGGTCACGGCAAAAAAGAGGGTGCCCGGGGTGACGCATCGGGAGTCGTAATGGATCGCCGTTACCTGGGGGTCGGCCCCGACGGGGATGTTCACCGCCAGCGGTCCCAATATATGGGTAAGACAGGATAGTCTCACGTCTTCTCCTTGCTCTGTAATGCCAGCAACAGCCTCTTGGGAATCGACTCGGATTCGGGGGCGATGTGCAGATAATCCAGTGTTTTATAGGCAATTTCACGGAAGGCGGGGCCGGCCACGACACTGCCGTAGTACCCCCCGCTTCTCGGGTCATCCAGGATGACCACGATGGTCAGTTCCGGATTTTTCATGGGGACAAAGCCTGCAAAGGAGGCGATGTACCGGTCTTTAAAGTAACGTTTATTCGGACCGATCTTCTGGGCGGTGCCTGTCTTTCCACAGACGGTATAGCCCGGAAGGGCCGCTTGGACCCCTGTGCCCCCTTTTCGGGTGACAGAGGCCATAATTTTCTTCACGAACCGGGCCGTCTCCGGGGTGACCACTCGCCGCCTCTCGGGGGAGGCGAAGTGGGCGGTGGACTCTCCATAGGCGGAGGTGATCTCTTTCACTATCCAGGGCTTTACCAGCATCCCGTCGTTGGCCAGGGCCGAGTAGGCGGTGGCCAGTTGAATGGCGGTTACCGAGACCCCCTGGCCGAAGGCGACGGCCCCGGTCTCCACCTTGTTCCAGTTGGCGGCGCGGGTCAAGATGCCCCGGGATTCACCGTTTAACTTGATGCCGCTGCGCTGGCCGAAACCAAAATTTTTCAAGGCCTCGTAGAGGGCCTCTTTTCCGATGATCTCGGAGATCTTCACCATGGCGATGTTGCTGGAGAACTTGATCACCTGCTCTAGGGTGAGCCATTCGTATTTGTGGGTGTCGTGGAAGGTATACCCCCCCACATTGTAGGCCCCATTTTCACAGTAGAAGGTGCTGGATCGGTTGATCTGTCCCGAATCCAGGGCGGCGGCCACGAGAAACACCTTCATGGTGGATCCGGGCTCGAAATCGGAGACCACGGTACGGTTGTTCCGGGTCTCTCCGCTGAAGGCACCGAAGTTGTTGGGATTAAAGCCGGGATAGTTGGCCATGGCCAGGATCTCCCCGGTTTTGGGGCGCATCACCACCGCCATGCCCGATGAGGCCTTGTGGGTGACGGCCGCTTTTTTTAAGGCCGTCTCGGCGATGTCCTGGATGTTGGCATCGATGGTGAGGAGAAGGTTGTTGCCGCCAATCTCCTCGACGGGGGCCGATTCGATGTTGACGGGGGTGCCCGTGCCGTCTCGGGTCACCGTGCGGTTGGCCGTGGTGGGGCTTAAGACCTTGTTGTAGCGATACTCCAGGCCGTTTCGGCCACCGATGGCATCGATCTTGGAGGCGCCAATGAGTTGACCGGCCAGCTCCATGCTGGGGTAGACCCGTTTGTGAAAGGGGCGAACCTCCACACCGGGAATCTTTAAGGCGGCAATGGCCGTGCCCATCTCCGGGGTGACGGGGCGCTTGAGCCAGTTGTACTTCGGATGCCTCAAGGATTTTTCCACCGTGCGGCGGTTCATGTGGAGTACCGAGGCGATCTGTGTGGCCGCCTTGGGAATATCTGTGATGGTGGCGGCCTTTTTCGGGTAGACGCCGATGGCCTTGGCCGCGATGCTCACGGCCAGGGGGGTGCCGTTTCGATCACTGATGCTGCCCCGCTTTCCCATGATGGTCTCGGAGTGGGCAAAACGGGCCTCAGCCTTTCTGGTGAGCCACCCCTTCTTGAGGACCTGCAGGGAGAAGGCCTGGCCAGCGATGATGAGAAAGGCGAAGGCAAAGACAAGGGCAACGCCGATGCTTCTGGCCTTTAATCGTTTGATGGTGGTGTCGGTGTGTGGCGCCATGGTTTCCCCCCGGTACGAGACCGGTCTCTTATAATCGTTTCCTATGAGCCGTAAAGAAAAATCAGTGTTGGTTTCTGACCCGAAGAATCTGATCCGGAGTGGGGCGCTTCAGGCCGAGTTCCTGTTTGGCCCGTTCGGCGATAATCCTCGGTGATGTCAAGTGCGCCCGTTCAACGGTCAGTCGTTTTCGTATCTTGGTCCGTTTTTGATGGAGGATTTTCTCCGAAGCGATGGCCTGGATGGTCAGGTGCCCTCGGCTTCGAACCCAGGTGTAGCTGAACCCCTCCACCAGAAGGCCCATGAAAAAAAACAGGATGGCGGCTTGCATGGCCTGGGTCAGCAGCCCCTTTTTTTTATTCATGGGATGAGGTCCGTTCGAGGGGTGGGTCTCGGGTTCAGAAGCGTTTGGGTCCGTGGCATCGGGGAAAAATCACCGTCTTTCGCTACAAGCGTTCGCAAGCCCTCAGGCGTGTGCTGCGTGCCATGGGGTTTGCCTCCACCTCATCGTCGGCCGGGCGAACGGCCTTGCGTGTGAGGAGTTTCACCTTGGGCTCGTTGCCGCAGACGCAGATGGGGATGCTCTTGGAGCAGATGCATCCGCTGGCCAGGTACCTCATCTTCTGTTTGACGATGCGGTCCTCCAAGGAGTGGAAGGAGAGTACGCAGAGCCGGCCTCCGGGGTTGAGCAGCGCAAGAAAATCATCCATGAACCGCTCCAGGCGTTCCAGCTCATGGTTGACCGCGATGCGTAAGGCCTGGAAGCTTCGTGTGGCCGGGTGGATCTTCTGTTTGGCGACGGCTTTGGCGGGCATGGCAAAGCGGATGATATCGGCCAGCTCCAAGGTGTGGGTGATGGGGGCCACCTCCCTTCGCCTGACGATGGCCTTGGCGATACCCCGGGAGAATCGCTCCTCACCATACTTGAAGATGATATCGGCCAACTCCTTCTCGGGAAGGGTGTTGACCAGCTCCTCGGCGGTGGTGTCACCCAGGGAATCCATGCGCATGTCCAGGGGTTCGTCCCGCATGAAGCTGAAGCCTCGGCCGCTGCCATTGAGCTGATGCTGGGAGAGGCCAATATCGACGAGGATACCATCGACACCCGAGATGCCCTGCTCGCTTAGTACCGAGGCGATGTTGGCAAAGTTATCGTGGATCAGGGAGACCGAATCGCCGTGATGGCTGAAGCGTTCCCTGGCGTTGGAGATGGCATCCATGTCCTGATCGATACCGATGAAGCGGCCGCCGGGCATGATGCGATCGATGATCAGGGAGGAGTGGCCGCCCCCGCCCAGGGTGCCGTCTACGAAGGTCTCACCGGGTTTGGGATCGAGAAAGGCCATGACCTCTCGGGGCATGGCCGATATGTGTTTAAAATCCATGTGGATTAAAGTCCTAATTCCATCAGCTCATCACGAGCTTCATCGGTTTTGAGCAGCGCTTCAATGGCTCGCTGCTCCTCTTTCAATTTGTCTGACTGCCAAATTTCGAAACGTTCCACAAGGCCGATAAGGGTGACTTCCCCCTTGGGCATGATACCGGCGTAATCCCGAAGCTCTTTGGGGATCTGAATGCGGCCCTGTTTATCCATGGTAGACGCCTGGGCGCTGCCGATAATAAAGCGCCTTATCTTGTTCATATGCTTACCCATCGCCTGACGCAATTTTGTCTCGAAGGCGTTCCACCCGTCCATGGTGTAGGCGTACAGTGCACCGTCAAGTTTTGTTATCATCACGCACTCTTCCTGCTCTGCCTGGATGACAGACCGGAATCGTGAGGGAACAATCAATCGTCCCTTGGGGTCGAGTGTGTGATTTGACGTGCCTCTAAATGCACTCATGCCGAGCCTTTGGATAGTTGGGTGCACATGACATCCACTTTATTTTTGTAAGACTACAATTTTTCATCGAATAGTCAAGGGGAAAAACGGGGTTTATGAGGGTTTAGTGAATGATTATATACTATTAAGAGAGTAGAAGAAATTGTATTATTTGAGGGAGTAAAGTGGAAGGGGGAAATGATATCTGAAAAAAGGGGGGGGCTTTTTATGGGCCGTTCTGATAAGAATCAGGTGACTTGTAAGGCTCTGCGGCCTAAATAGAGGATGGTTTTCCTATAAATCGACCCTCGGTCTCCGATGCCTCGCCCCTTCGTTGAATATCTGTTGCCGGGAAGAAATCGTCAATGTACCGGGGCTCCCCACTTCTTATAATTTTCATTCTTTTTTTATTCTTTAAGGAACGAGACGAGCTGTGATATCCGTTATACATAACCCCCACGCGAAACAGAATCGAAAGCGACCCGAACGGGTCAAGGTGCTCTCCGACATCCTGGAGGGCATCGGAACGCTGTATCAGACCGAGACCGTGGACGCGGTCTTCGACGTGGCGGGAGAGTGCCTGAAAAATGGGTGTCCGGTGGTGGGGGTTAATGGCGGAGACGGTTCCCTGCAGATGGCCATGACGATCTTCGCCCGTGTCTATGAGGACGCGCCCCTCCCCGCCTTTGTGGTGATGCGGGGGGGGACCATGAACACCGTGGCCGGCGGCCTGGGAATTACGGGGACACCGGAATCGATTCTCACCCGGGTGGTGAAAGGGCTCAAAGGGGCCGGCCCCCTCACCCGCATGAACCACCCGGTGCTCTGCGCCAATGGCCACCTGGGGTTTATGTCCGGGGCCGCCGTGGTGGTGAGATTTCTGGATGATTACTATGCCGCCCCAAGTCAAGGGGGGCTGCAGGCGGTGAAGATGGGACTCCGTATCGCGGGGAGCGCCCTTTTCGGCACCCATTACGCCCCGAAGATGTTCACCCCCCAGCGTCTCATCGTGACGGTGGACGGCCATACCCTTCCCGAGACCGAGTTCAGCATTATCCTCGGCTGCACCGTTGAGGATATCAGCCTGGGGTGCCGGGCGACCCCAAGGGCCTACGAGCGCCAAGGGGCCTTTCACTTTCTCGCCAGCTCCCTCTCTCCCATGCAGATCGTGGCCCAGATGCCGAAACTCTGGAAGGGCCATGAGATCACCCATCCGGCCATGCATCACTCCGCCCCGGCAGAGCATGTGACGATCCGTCGTGAAGAGGGCCCCCTTCGATGGATGCTCGACGGCGAGTGCCGCAGCGATGACTCTCTGGATCTCACCGTTTGGGGCGAGGTGTCGCTTCTCTGGTAGCCAGGGTGGGCGTAAAAATGGGGCATTCTATGGCGAAAGTATAGCCTCCGGCGGCCCTGCCGGGGGCCAACCTTTTGTAAAGGTTGCCAAACAAGTTTTTTATAGTGACAGTAACGGACCGTTGGTCCGTTACTGTCACATACCTGGGGTCCAGGGGATCTATTCCCTGGCCGCCGGAGGCTCAGTTTTAAGTCCACTTTAACCAGGGGGCACCACATTTATAGAACCCTGTTCCGCCGAAGCATGAACAAGGGCGGACTAAAATTTTGGTTAAATTTCATCTTAAAGGCGGATGCGATTTGACCCGAGGCACGAGGGGCAAAACGCATCCGCTACCTGCTTTCAAGGTGGTACACCTTGCCGCCGGAGGCTTTTTTTGGGGCTGAATAGTGACTATTTTTTATGGGGAGGGGGTATGAAGGCCTATTTTATCCGGCGCTTGTTGTTGGTGATTCCCACCTTTTTGGGGATTACGGTGATGGTATTTGCCGTGACCCGCTTTGTACCGGGAGGTCCGGTGGAGCGCATGATCGCCGAGGCGAGGAGTCAGCAGGCGGGCATGGCCAGTGCCGACCAGGACCAGCCCCTGTCCCAGGGGCAGATCGATGCCCTGAATGCCTACTACGGGTTCGACAAGCCGATCCTTCAAAGTTACGGGCTCTGGCTGGGTAAGGTGATGCGGGGGGATCTGGGGACCTCCACCCGGTATTACGATCCGGTGATAGATATGATTTTCGATCGTCTTCCCATCTCCCTCTACTTTGGCCTTATCTCCCTGGTTCTCGTCTACGGGGTGTGTATCCCTCTGGGGGTGGCCAAGGCGGTGCGGCATAACAGTCGCTTCGACAACGTCTCCTCCTTTCTCGTCTTTACCGGATATGCCATTCCCGGGTGGGTGATCGGCGTCTTGCTCCTCCTTCTCTTTGCCGCTCGGTGGGAGTTTTTTCCCCTCGGGGGTTTTGTGGGGGACTTTTATGAGGAGCTGGATACCTGGGGTCGGGTGAAGGATGTGGTGTGGCATACGGTGCTCCCGGTGATCTCCTATATGGCGGGCTCCTTTGCCGTCATGACCATGCTCATGAAGAATACCTTGATGGATAACCTGGCCGCCGATTATATGCGCACCGCAGTGGCCAAGGGGCTCCCCTTTCGTCGGGCGGTGTTTCACCACGCCTTACGAAACAGCCTGATTCCCCTGGCCACCAGTTTTGGTAACAATTTATCGCTTATTTTAACCGGATCCTTTTTGATTGAGAAGGTGTTCAATATTGACGGCATGGGGCTTCTCGGTTACGAATCGGTGGTGGAGCGGGATTACCCGGTGGTCTTAGGCGTTCTGGTGATCTCTTCCCTTCTTTTTCTCATCGGCAATATCGTCTCGGATCTCTGCGTGGCGCTGACCGACCCCAGGGTGACCTTCTCATGATCTGTATGAATCCACTCACCGCGCGAAAGCTCCGGCGGTTTCGCTCTATCCGGCGCGGATACATCTCCGCGCTGATCCTGGCGGCCTTGCTCATCCTGGCCGTATCTGCAGAGCTTTTCGTTAACAGCCGCGCCCTCGTGGTGGCTTACGGGGGGCGGCTCTACTTTCCCACCTACGGGGCGATGGTCCCTGGCACCACCTTTGATCTGGATTACGCCTACGAGACCAACTACCGTCAGCTTAAAAAAAAGGTGGATGCCGATGGGACCGGATGGGTGATTTTGCCCCCCATCCCCTGGAACCCCTTAGAGACCGATCTGAAGGATGACGACTATCCCCCCTTTGCCCCCTCCTGGACAGGGGGGCATCTTCTTGGCACCGATACGGTGGGACGGGATATACTGGCTCGTCTCATCTACGGGTTTCGCACGGCGATTTTCTTCTCTCTGGGGCTCCTTGCCGTGACCTATGGGGTGGGTATCGGTCTCGGCTGTCTCATGGGGTATATCGGGGGGCGCTTCGATCTTTTTTTTCAGCGCCTCATCGAGATCTGGTCCAACGTCCCTTTTCTCTACGTGGTGATCATCATCGCCTCGGTGATGACGCCGGGGTTCTGGACCCTCATCTTTCTCATGGCCCTCTTCAGCTGGATGGGCATGACTTGGGTGATGCGTACCATGACCTACCGGGAGCGTGAGCGTGAGTATGTGCTGGCCGCCCGGGCCATGGGGGCCTCCCGGAGGCGGATTATCTTTCACCATATTTTGCCCAACATCCTCTCCGTGGTGGTGACCTACGCCCCTTTCTCCGTATCGGGGGGGATTGTTGCCCTCACCTCCCTGGACTACCTGGGTTTCGGCCTGGCCCCTCCGGCCCCGAGTTGGGGAGAGCTCCTCAATCAGGGCTGGGCCAATATGGACGCCTGGTGGATCGCCGGTTCGGTCATCGCGGCCATGACCTTAGTCCTCACCACCGTCACCTTCGTGGGGGAGGCGGTCCGGGAGGCCTTCGACCCGAAGATGTACACCTACTATGAATAGCTGCCTGGATTGGCCCTGCGGTGAAAACTGAGCCTCGCTTGGCCCTGCCGGGGGCCAAGCTTTTGCCAATCTTTATAAACTGGTGTTGCCAAACAGGTTTCAATAGTGACCCTGACGGGCCTTTCGGCCCGTTAGGGTCACATATCTGGGGTCCAGGGGATTTATCTCCTGGCCGGGGTTGTCGATTTAAGTGCCGGAGTAAAAATAAAAGATATAAAAAGCGACGCCTCCGGCGGCGAGGTGAGCCACCTCGAAAGCGGTTTACTACTGCGCTTTACCTCTCGTTCCTCGAGGCAAGCCACAGCGGTATTATTATGAAATTCGCATATTTATTTTTTGACAGGTCCTTAAGCCATTATGGCGGGTACGATCCGCTGTATGTCTGATTTTTTATAAATAATGACTGCAATATATTGGGGTGCAAACGGCTAAAATAGGCGTTTTTTCGATTAAATCGACACGTCCGGCCGCCGGAGGCCCTTTTTGGGGTCACTTTGACCATAGGCGGCCGTGCGGTGAAAGCTTACCGCCGGGAGCCAACCTTTTACAAAAGGTTGCCAAATAGCTTTTAATAGTGCCCATGACGGGCCAAAAGGCCCGTCATGGGCACAAACCTGGGGTCCAGGGGATCTATTCCCTGGCCGCCGGAGGCATGTTTTTTGGTCACTGTAATCCGAAGCCGTATGCGGCTAGTGATTTTAATATTTTGTCAGGAGAGAACATGAAGCGAGTGTGTGTGTGGGTGATGGCCTTACTGGCCTTGGGGGGGGCGCCGCTCTGCGCCGAGACGCTGCCCGACGGACTCGTCTGGCTGACCAATAACGAGGACCCCGTCTTCGCCTCGGAGAAGGCCGTTAAAGGAGGGGTGTTTATTAGCCCTATCCCCAGCTTTCCTCTGACCTTTCGTACCGTGGGGCCCGACTCCAACAGCGGCTTTCGGAGCCATATCGGCGCCAATCAGATGAGTCTCATCGGGATGCATCCCAATACCGAGAATATCATCCCGGAGCTGGCCACCCACTGGGCCTTTGGGAGCGATAAGCGGACCATGTACTTTAAGCTCGACCCCCGGGCGCGCTGGTCCGATGGGGTGCCGGTGACGGCCGAAGATTTTGCCTACACCTTAGAATTTATGCGATCCAAGGCCATCGTGGCCCCCTGGTACGCCCACTACTACAGCGAAGAGATCGAGCGGGTGATCGTCTATGACGACCACACCCTGGCGGTGGTGAGCACCCGGGCGGAGCCCGATTTGCATTTGAAGCTCTCCATCACACCGACCCCGAAGCATTTCTACGGCAGCCTGGGTTCCGATTTTGTGGCGCGGTACAACTGGAAGATCGTTCCCAATACCGGGCCGTACCAGATTGCCTCCTTTAAAAAGGGCAAGGAGGTAGTCTTTACGCGCAAGAAGGCGTGGTGGGCCCGGGATCTGACCTACAACCGGCACCGGTTTAACGTCAATAAGGTGATCTTTCGGGTGATCCGGGATTTCAACACCCAGTGGGAGTACTTCAAGAAGGCCAAGATCGACACCTTTCGCATCACCTATCCCAAGTACTGGTACCGGAAGAGTGACACCGCGGTGGTGAATAAGGGCTATGTGGAGCGGATTTGGTTCTACAACGACACGCGGCGTCCTCCCCAGGGGCTCTACTTAAATGAGGACCGGGAGATCTTTAAGGACCGCAACCTACGTATGGCCTTTGCCCACGCCATGAATGTGGATAAGGTGATCCAGAAGGTACTTCGGGGGGACTACTTTCGGCTCAATCAGGCCTATGAGGGGTATGGGGTATACTCGGATGAGACGATCCGGGCGCGGGGGTACGACATCGCCCGGGTGACGGCCCTCATGACCGCCTCGGGGTGGCACCGAGGCGGGGACGGCATCTGGGAGAAGGGGGGACGGCGGTTCTCCGTGGAGGTGACCTACTCCTTCGATGAGGTCACCGAACGGCTCGTGGTGTTAAAGGAGGAGGCGAAGAAGGCCGGGGTGGAGCTCCGGCTCCAGAAGCTGGACAACTCCTCGGCCTATAAAAAATTTATGGAGAAGAACCATGATGTGGCCATGATGGCCTGGTCCACCAACTTCAGGCCCCGGTACTGGCAGACCTACCACTCGGACAACGCCCACAAGCCCCAGACCAATAATATCACCAATACGGATAACAAGGCCCTAGACGTGGTGATCGATGCCTATCACGACTCCCTGGATGCCGAGGCGAGGCAGGGGCTCTCCCGGAAGATTCAAGGGATGCTCCACGCCCAGGCCAGCTTCGTCCCCACCATGATGGTGCCCTATTTTCGTCAGGCCTACTGGCGCTGGTGGCGACTCCCCAATCCGCCGGGAACCAAACACGCCGATGATCTCTTCGATCCCTTTGGTGGAGGGCTCTTCTGGTACGATGCGGCGCGCCGTGACGAGACGAAGCGGGCCATGAAACGGGGGGAGCGTTTCGCTCCGGTGACCCGTATCGATGAGACCTTCAGGCCTGGGGGATCCCGATGAGGGCAGACGATGACCCGGAAGAGGTTTCCCTTCTTCGTGTGTCGGGGCTGACCGTGGCCTTCGATACCGAGGCGGGACCCGTGCAGGCCGTGAAAGGGGTGGGGTTCGATCTCGTCACGGGGCGCACCCTGGGCATCGTGGGGGAGTCGGGGTGTGGCAAGAGTGTGACGGCCCTCTCCATCATGCGCCTCCTGCCCCAGCCCATGGCCCGCATCGAGGCGGGGCAGGTGGTGTTCCATGACACGGATCTGGTGACCCTTCCCGTCGAGGCAATGCAGGCCGTTCGGGGGGCGAAAGTGGCCATGATCTTCCAGGAGCCCATGTCGGCCCTGAACCCGGTGCATACCCTCTACGCCCAGGTCTCCGAGTCCTTGCGGATTCATCGCCCGGGGCTTGGGAAAAAGGCCCTGAAGGCCGAGGTGGTGCGCCAGCTCCTCGAGGTGGGGATTCCCGATGCCGAGGCGCGTCTCTTCGCCTATCCCCATCAGCTCTCCGGGGGGATGCGGCAGCGGGTGATGATTGCCATGGCCCTGGCCCTGTCTCCCGAGGTGCTCATCGCCGATGAGCCCACCACGGCCCTGGATGTCACGGTGCAGGCCCAGATTCTCCAGTTGATCCGGCACATGCAGGCGGGCTCGGGCATGTCGGTGATCTTTATCACCCATGACCTGGGGGTGATTGCCGAGCAGTGCGATGATGTGGTGGTTATGTATGCAGGAAACGTGGTGGAGCGTGCACCGGTGGCCGATCTCTTTGCCGGGGCGAGGCACCCGTACACCCGGGGGCTCCTCGCCTCCATGCCGCGCCTGGACTCGCCGCGAAAGAGGCGCCTGGCCACCATACCCGGGCAGGTGCCGGGGCTCATGGAGCTGCCCCCCGGTTGCCGGTTTCAGAACCGGTGTGCCCATGTGATGGAGCGGTGCCGAAGCGAGGTGCCGCCGGAGGTAACGGTGGGGGAGAA
>JABXKT010000210.1 GCA_013619155.1 Desulfobacteraceae bacterium | reverse complement strand
TATTTTAGCGGCAGGGCATGTCGTTTTAGCTTGCGGAGATATTAAGCTGGTTACAGCTTAAGCCCAAGAATCCCCTTCCTTTAGGGAGGGGAGTGTCAACTGTAACTATTCAGCCCTAAAAAAGCCTCCGGTGGCAAGGGTGACAACACCACTTCGGCAAACACACCTTAAAAGCAGGCCAACGAATGCGTTTTTCCACACGCTTAGGGTCAAATCACATCCGCATTTGGTTCGATATAACTCTGAGATATGTATTAAGCATTGGTTGTTCAACCCATTACCCCCCCCCGGCAGGGTTGCATCGCCTCATTGGGGCATGATGCCTTCTATGGGTAAAGTGAGCTGGAAAAGCTGAGCCTCCGGCGGCGAGGTGAACCACCTCGAAAGCAAATGACCGCTGCGCTTTGCCCCTCGTTCCTCGGGACAAATCACAGCGGTATTCTTATGAAATTCGGATGTTTATTTTTTGCCAGAGCCCTCAAGGCATTCGGGCAAGGGCGGTCCGCTGTATCTCTAATTTTTATAAATAGTGACTGCAATATACAGGGGTGCAAACGGCTAAAATAGGCGTTTTTCCGATTAAATCCCCTGGACCCCAGGTTTGTGACTGTGACGGCCCAAAGGCCCGTCACAGTCACTATAAAAACTTGTGTGGCAACCCCGTTTTTATAAAATAAGGCAAAAGGTTGGCTCCCGGCAGGGCCAAGCGAGGCATCTTTAACCTGACTGCCTCCGGCGCTCTTTTTCTGAAAAATCGCCTCAAAAACTTTTCGATGACATGAATACGTACCTGTAAGACGCTTTTTGCAGAGAACGTGAAGGGCCTTTGGCTCTTCACGTTCTCAAACCTGGGTTCCAAGGGCACAGCCCTTGGCCGCCGGAGGCTCTTTTTTAAAACCACGACAAAAAAAGAGGCTGCCCAAGCCCTTACGCCCCGTAACCCTGGGGATTTTCGGATTGCCATCGCCAGGCGTCCCGACACATATCCTCCACCCCTCTCTCCGCCCTCCAGCCGATCTCTTCCAGCGCCTTCTTTGGCGAGGCATAACACATGGCAATATCCCCCGAACGCCTCGGGGCCACAAGATACGGTACGGATCTCTGGGAGGTCTTTTCGAAGGCCCGAACCATATCCAGGACAGAGTACCCATGACCGGTACCCAGGTTATAGACGTAGAGACCCGGTGCCTCACGGGTATCTTTCAAGGCACATAAGTGCCCCTTGGCCAGGTCCACCACGTGGATAAAATCCCGCACGCCGGTGCCATCGGGGGTGGGATAATCATCACCGAAGACGCTGAGCTGCTTGAGTTTTCCCACGGCCACCTGGGCGATATAGGGCATGAGGTTGTTGGGAATGCCGTTGGGGTCCTCGCCAATCCGACCACTCTCATGGGCACCCACCGGGTTAAAATATCGCAGCAGCACCACACGCCAGGACGGGTCGGCGCGTAGGATATCTTCAAGCATCTCTTCCACCACCAGCTTGGAGCGACCATAGGGGTTGGTGGCGCTTCGCGGAGCCCCCTCATCGATGGGGACGGTTTCCGGATCACCATAGACCGTGGCCGATGAGGAGAAGACGATATTTTTCACCCCGGCCCTCTCCATGGCGTAGATAAGATTTAAAGTCCCCGTTAAATTGTTCCGGTAGTAGGCTACGGGCATCATCACCGACTCCCCCACCGCCTTAAGCCCCGCAAAATGAATCACCGTATCAAATGTATGGGCGGCAAAGAGACCCTCCAGACAGGCCTCATCCAAGAGGTCTCCCTCAACAAAGGTCAGGCGCTTCCCCGTCAAGGCTTCGACCCGCCTTAGGGACTCTTTGGAAGCATTTGAGAGATTATCCACGACGGTCACCTCGTGACCGGATTCAAGCAGTTCCAGACAGGTATGGCTTCCGATGTATCCGGCACCACCCGTTACAAGTACATGCATATTTTATATCCTCAATTCACAGTTATCATCTCTTTTAAAAAGTCTCGCGGCTTCCAGCAGCCCATGCGAAGTCAAAAAGCGGACCTTACGAATGATGAAAGTGGGCTTAAAACGAAGCCTTCTATGGTTCAAGTGACCGTAAAAGCCAGCCTCCGGCGGCCAGGCACCCTGGAGGCCACTATTAAATTCTATTTGGCAACCTTTTGTAAAAGGTTGGCCCCCGGCAGGATCACCGGAGGTAAGCGCTCACTGCACGGCCCTCTATGGTTAAGCTGAATCGTTACCCATTTTTATCGCCGACCCCTTAAAGCGATCTGTCCTCCACCACCGCCCACGGATTTTCCCGCACCAACTTCAACGCCCGCTCCTCGCCGAGGAGCTTGACGGCGACCTTCATCCCCTCTGCCATAGAGCTCTTCCGATAGTCCAAATCGTGGGCATCCGAGGCGATGATATCCACCCACCCCTTCTTCAAGAGATACCGAGCACAGGCGGCGATATCACGCCCAAAGGTTCCGGACACACTGTCTGCCGTCACTTGAACCAGGGCACCGGTCTCCTCGACGATTTTGAGGAGGCGCCGAGGATCCCTTAAGATGGTCGGATTTCGTTCGGGATGGGCGATAATGGGATGAAATCCTCGGCTTCTGTACGCCATCAATATGGCGGAAGCGGATTGGGGGAGATGACTTCCGGGAAACTCCACCAGAAGATATCGAGATCCATTGATGGTAAAATCGGCCAGATGATCGGGCAAAAAGCCAGCCATGATTTCGGCCCCAGGCACCACGGTCACCCCGATTCCCCTCTCCTTAAGACCCGCATTGAGCCCCTCGATGAGGGGGCGGTACCTCTTGGCATCCAGAAGATCCACCCCGGCATGGAAGGTGGCCACAATGAGGGAGGTCCCCCCCGCCTGTGCCTGCTCGGCCATGGCGATGCTCTCGTCCATGTCCCGGGATCCATCATCCACGCCGGGAAAAATATGACAGTGAATATCGGCCCAATGGGTATATGGCATACAATAACTCCTCACTCATCGACAAAATACGCTTACATTCATCATTAGAAAATAAAAACAATCCATGGCACCCAATTGGTTTCGCCACGGTAACGCTTTGCGAACAGCAACACATATTTATGGCACGATAAGACAGATCCCATGATTTATCAAGCCGTGACGCCCATGGTTGTCTAATACAAGACTGGCATAAAGCGATGCACCGGTAGAAGGAACGGGCAAGGACCCATGGACGCCTTTCCTATACATCGTGGATAGAATCGCTGTTTTTCAAAGGGTATTTCCATAAAAAAAAGGAAAGAAAGAGCCGTACCTCGCGTAAAAATGACCACAAGTCATAGTAACTGTAACATATCATTACAGCAATCAATTTGCTATACGAGGCCGATATATAGAATATTAAAAACAGGAGTTCTTCAATTGTTTTATAGTCATTAAACGGCAATATTTTCCTTTTCATCCCCCCCCTATTCCCTTATAGTCACACACTGTTCATGGATGAAAATAAACGTTATGCCCAACGAACATGTGTCGGATTATAAGTGAAGTCTCCGGCAAACATGAGTGGGCTTAGCTAATGATGGATTCGCAATAAGTCAGGAAAATTTATAGGCATATAATCTGCCTCGACTGAAAATACATGTTTAATGTTCCATGGGGTATCCACCCCACCGCTTTCTTACGGATAGATCATGACAAGATGTTAATTTCATTTACTATAGGAGGTTTTCCATGTCTTACGAGACTATTTTATTGCATGTAGATAAGGGCATTGCCACCATCACCATCAATCGCCCCAAAGCTATGAACGCACTGAACAGCACCCTTCTCAACGAATTATCCGTCGCCCTTGACGATATCTCCACCAATGAGGATATCCGTGTACTTGTACTCACCGGCGCCGGTGAAAAAGCATTTGTGGCCGGTGCCGACATTGCAGAACTCTCCACCTTAAGCCCCCTTCAGGCCAAGCTCTTCGTCAAAAATGGCCACGATGCCATCGGCAAGCTCCAGGCCCTTTCAATCCCCGTCATCGCAGCGGTTAACGGATTTGCCCTGGGCGGCGGTAGCGAGCTGGCCCTGGCCTCCGATTTTATCTACGCGTCTGAAGCCGCCAAATTTGGCCTGCCTGAGATGACCCTCGGCATCATCCCCGGCTTTGGGGGAACCCAGCGTCTGCCACGCGCTGTGGGAGCCAACATGGCCAAGGAGATGATCTTTACCGGCAAATTAATCTCCGCAGCCGAAGCCAAAGAGATTGGCATGGTCAATAAGGTCGTGGCCCCGGACGCCCTCATGGAAGCCGTGATGAAAACCGCCACAGCCATTGCCGCCAAGGGCAGGGTCCCCTTACGTGCCGCCAAGCAGGCCGTTAACAACGGCTTGAATGTCGACCTGGCCACTGGCTGCGCCATAGAGATCGACGCCTTCAGCCTCTGTTTTGCCAGTGCCGATGCCAAAGAGGGCACCAGCGCATTCCTCGAAAAGAGAAAGGCCGTATTTAACGCCGGCTACGAAGGCTAAGACCCATCACCACGGTCATACACGTCATACGCAAGGGGCCCACATGCACATGGGCCCCTTGCGCCCTCCCCCAGCATTTACCCACGGATCACCGCCGGACCACCATTTTTTTCCAGGCACCAATACTTCCCTTTACGTTAAGTTTATCTTTTGTCTCGGCCCGCCTTTTCGCCCTTATATTCACCGCATTTTCCATGGGAATCACCCGCTTATCGCCGGAACCTCCCCATGGAGTCCACACAACATGCCGGCAGACGAAAAGCACCTTTACAAGTTCCATGTATCCATATGTATTCACTCATTTTAAATCATATCGAGTCACAGATGGCTGTGTTTTTTGGGTGACTTTTACAGATGAATCATTTATGACCTGATACATATAATAGAGACAGGTTTTTTACACACACAGCCGTGACCCCACAGAACCGTCACCCCCCTTCCACCAGAGTCCACCATCACTCCTGGCACGGTGCTTCGATACTGATTCTGGCCGTCACGGCGATTTCCCATAGACTTAAGCGTCTTGAAGAGGACCGTTCGCGTCAACTACCCCGGCCTAAAGGCCGGAGCTTGTAAAAGCTCACGTTGACCAGTCTAAGTGCTTAGAGCACTACGTTACCTTAGTTATCACACCTTGGG
>JABXKT010000331.1 GCA_013619155.1 Desulfobacteraceae bacterium | reverse complement strand
TGGGTATCATGTTCAGGCTGATAATCGGGACGGTTTTCTCTCCCTTGATTTCGGGCTGGCGGAGTTTGGGGTTGAAGATGGTCAGAGGCTGAAACAATACCGGGAGCACCTTTACCACGCCGGTGCCATGGATAAACGGGGAAAGGCTAAAATTTCAAAAAAGGTCCTGTCTGAAGAGGTCTCTGACGATTTTGAGCTGAATAGAGTAAGGCGGTTTAGGTATCGGACGCGGTACTTCACCGATTCTGGCATCATCGGTTCCAAGGCCTTTGTCCTGGAGACGTATGCGGTGTTTAAAGACCGATTTTTTGCGAGCCGGGAGCGAGTGCCCAAGCGGGTGAAGGGAATCGATGGCATGTATTCCATGAAGCGGTTGACGGAGGTCTGATTCTTCCTTCCCGTGATGTCACCATTTATATGGGATAGTAAGAGATCAAGATGAAAAGCAGTTGGGGTGCGTCGACTCATGGGCATCTCCTCACCGTTGGGGTCATTTTGATGTGAATCGACGGTCTCTTGCGTGACATGTGTGATAATTTGCCTTCGATAAAGGGGGGCCTTCTTTTATTGAAACGGTATCGAAACGGGAGATATGTATCTACTGGCATGAAACCTGGCCCCTATTTAGCCCCTATTTATAAATAAACAGATTTCATAAAAATGCCGCTATGATTTGACCCGAGGAACGCGGGTTAAATCATAGCGGCAACCCGCTTTAAAGGTGGTTCACCTTGCCGCCGGAGGCCAGTTTTTTGGCCACCTTAACCATAGAAGGCCACTTTTTAAGGCGCCGATACCCTGGGCGGGTTCGGCGCCTTTTTATTTGGGCGGTCAGGGGGAAGAGGGCGTGAAATACCTGAGCGCCAGGGTTCGGGTTTCCAGGAGAGAGAGTGTCCAGACGGTGAGCCCACCGGAAAGACGCCCCATCCAAGAGATCTCAGGTGTGGTGAGCTGAAAGGTGATGTAGCCCAGGGCAAAGGTCCAGCAGAGCATGAGAAGGCCCCTGACAGGTTTTCCGAAGAAGACGTAGCCTGATGAAGGGACGACAAAAGCGCCGATCATGATACCCCAGAAACGCAGTCGCTTTTGG
>JABXKT010000330.1 GCA_013619155.1 Desulfobacteraceae bacterium | reverse complement strand
ATATAATATAATTAATAAAAAATAAAGAGTACCTCCGCCCGAAGACGGAGATAAACTTTAAAGCAATCTTAGTTTTGGAATAATACGAAATTATTCGCAGCTTGAGTAACCAAACATCTTTCAGATAACCAGTTAACTTGCATAGCATCTAAGTTAGTAGTGTAAGCACCACCAGCAGATCCTGTGATCCAGTTTTTGTATCTTCTGTCTTCAGTTTGAGAAGCTCTGTATCTAACGTGTAAGAATGGTCTTCTTATGTTAGTACCTAATTGTTGGTCATACACAGTTGATGTTCCAGCAGGTATTAATACACCTTCTATTCCACTTACTGCAACTCCACCTCTTGTAGAAGCATCGTTTAAGTATTTCCAGCTAGTTTTGTAGAAGTCATAAGAACCTCTTCTAAAACCAGAGAAACCTAAATTAAGTGCCATGTCTTCAGAATTTTCAAATAAACCATAAGCAGTTCCGCCTACGCCTCCACCTGAAATTTGTCCTAACATGTCATCAAAATCTAAATCCAAAGATCTGTTTAAGAAAAGCATGTTTTCTTCAATAGCTCCTTGAGTATCTAGGTTTTTAAGTACTTGATCAAAGTCAGAAAGTCCAGTACCAGCTGAGAATCCAGCCATTACGTTACCTCTTGCTTGGATAGCCGCGAAAAGACCTTGAGATCCATAAGCGTTGATACCACCACCAAAACCTTGTACGTTAGCAGCTTGTGCAGCAAAACTAACACCACCAGCTCCGTTAGCTAGTTCACCTTCAACCATTGACATTTCTAAGTAATCGTCAAAACGTAATCTTGTTTCAGACTCAGACTTTAAATACCATAAGTATCCTGATGTACCATCTTCAGTAGCAACTTCTACCCAACCGATTTGAGCCATATCAGAACCATTGATTTGGAATGAATCTTTTAAGATAATTGGTTGATTAGAGAATTGAGTAAATGAAGGTTGGATTGATTTAACAGATCCAGCAGCTAGGCCGTTATTTACAGGTCCAGCAGATCCTTTAGCAAAGATAGAACCATATACAAATAGTTTAAGATTTGTAGCTCCAACTCCTAAAGCATCCCAGTTAGCAGC
>JABXKT010000209.1 GCA_013619155.1 Desulfobacteraceae bacterium | reverse complement strand
CCCTTCTCAAGATCACAAGCGATTCCGCCATAAAGATCACCACCCACCACGACCTTGAGCTCTTCTCCGATTTCCAGAAATTTTATTACGACATGAATCGGCACTGCATCGGAGAGCAGGGAGAGTCCATCAGAAACGACGGCCTCCCCTCCACCCTCGTGGTAAAAAACTATGCCCTCTCCCGGGGGATCGCCATCACCATTATTGCCGGAGATCCGGAAGATCCCTACAATGAGGAAAACCCATACACCATGCAGGCCAAGCACATAGACGCCAACACCGTCTATGAGTACAGTTTCGCCACCGACACCATCATCGAAAGGTAAGGACGCCATGACCCAGGAAAATCGCCGCCAGATCAGTCGTCTTCTTATCAACCGGTCCCTGCAGTTGAGGCTGATCTTCATCAGTATCGGCTATATGACTCTCATGCTGGCCATCACCCTCTCTGTGGCCCTTCTGCCCACGATTCACAGCATGTTTGGGGCCCCAGACCCCCAGCAGCAGTATGAATCGGCCCAAACCTTCCTGATCCTGGCCCGACGCCTTGTTCCGGTGGCCCTTTGCCTCTTCTTTCTCTTCTTCATCCACATCATCGTCTTAACCCATCGCATCTGCGGCCCCTTGGGCAACTTTGCCCGCACCTTCGAGTGTATGGTCGACGGCGATTTTTCACGGCGCATCCATCTACGAAAGAGGGATTGCCTCCACTATGAGGCGGCCCTAATCAACGAGGCCCAGGAGAACCTCCGGGATCAGATCCAGGCCATCCAAGAGGAGAACCGAGCCCTGACACAAGAGCTCAGCCAGCCCCCCCCCACGGCCGAGGCTCTGGTCCGGATAAAAAAACGAAATGAAACCCTCACCGAGCTTCTAGAGACCTTTCGTCTCTAAGGATTCGTGGATATGCCAAAGAAGCGCCCCCCCTTATCTCCCCTGCCCCTTGATTTTACACCCCATTATCATTAAAGTGTCCCTGCCGAAAACCAAGGTGCCAAAATCGGATGCCTTGAAATGATCTTATAAAGAGCAGGAGACGCATGGAATCGAAGGCGTTTAAAAAAGAGTTGGAAAAGGCCTTGCGTTCCATGGGCCGTATCATGATCCGGGACCGCCACCCTCTACGGCGGGATATAAAGAAGCTTCAACGCATGGAGACTGCCGATGCCAAGGCGCTGGAGAGGCTAAAGGCTCGCATCGCGAGCTCCATGGGGGAACGCTCCCGCCGCCAGCAACACCCACCGACCCTGAACTACAACACGGATCTGCCCGTCACCACTCGCCGGGCAGAGATCGTCGAGACCATCAAGAAAAATCAGGTGGTCATCATCTCCGGCGAGACGGGTTCCGGCAAAACCACCCAGATCCCCAAATTCTGCATCGAGGCGGGACGGGGCACCGGCGGCCTCATCGCCGTCACCCAGCCACGGCGTATCGCCGCCGTCTCTGTGGCCAGCCGTCTGGCCGAAGAGATGGGAGAAGAGCCGGGAAAATCGGTGGGATACAAGATTCGATTCCACGAAACTGGAGATAAGAACGGAACCATCCGCCTCATGACCGACGGCATCCTCCTGGCCGAAGCCCAAGGGGACCCCTTTCTCTCCAACTACGACACCATCATCGTGGATGAGGCCCATGAACGAAGCCTTAACATCGATTTCATCCTCGGCATCCTGCGTACCCTGGTAAAAAAACGACGGGACTTAAAGGTCATCGTCACCTCGGCCACCATCGATACCGAAAAATTCTCCAAGGCCTTTGACGGGGCCCCCATTATTGAGGTGTCGGGCCGCACCTTTCCCGTGGAGATGATCCACCGCCCCCTGGAGACCAAAGATGAGAGCTATGTAGAGGCGGCCGTGGCGGCCTTAGACAAACTGGTGACCTTAGGTCCCTACGGGGATGTACTGATCTTCATGCCCACGGAAGCCGACATCAAAGAGACCTGCGACATGATCGAAGGGCGTCGTCACAAGGCCATGACGGTACTGCCCCTCTACGCGCGCCTCTCGGCACCCGATCAGAAGCGGGTATTCCAGGGTGCCTTTGGCCGGAAGGTCATCGTCTCCACCAACGTGGCGGAGACCTCCATCACCATCCCCGGCATCAAGTACGTCATCGACACAGGGATCGCCCGAATCCCGAGATACTCACCGCGGACACGCACCACGAGCCTGCCCATCATGGAGATCTCCCGCTCCAGTGCCGATCAACGGAAAGGGCGCTGCGGCCGTGTGGAGAACGGCATCTGCATCCGACTCTTTGACGAGGACTCCTACGAAGGCCGGCCCCTCTTCACCCTGCCGGAGATTTTAAGGGCAAACCTGGCCGACGTCATCCTGCGTATGACCTCCCTAAAGCTCGGGCGGGTAGAAGAGTTCCCCTTTGTCGACCCCCCGTCTTCCCAGAGCATTGCCGACGGTTTCCAAACCCTTCTGGAGCTGGGTGCCATCCAGGAGTTTAAAAACACGGGAGGGAAAACTGACCACCGGCTCACCGAAACGGGTCGCATCATGGCGTCGATCCCCGTGGACCCCAAGCTCTCACGCATCCTCATCGAGGCCTCCTATAACGGCTGCATGGCCCAGGTGTTGGTCATCATCTCCGCCCTCACCATCCGCGATCCCCGGGAACGCCCCGAAGGAAAAGAGGCCCAAGCCGATCAGAAGCACGCCCCCTTCAAAGATCCCCTCTCCGATTTTATCACCCTGCTCAACATCTGGCGGCGCTTTCAAGAGCACATGGGCGGGTCGAAGAAGATCGCCTTGATAAAGAGCTTCTGCAAGGAGAACTACATCTCCTTTCTGCGCATGCGAGAGTGGATGGACATCCACGGCCAACTCACCCGCATCACCGATGAGTTTCGCCTGCCCCCACGCGACAATTCGCTGGCCAAAAAAGAGAAAGGCACCAAAAAAAAGGCCTTTGGCGCCGAGTACACCACCATTCATAAATCCATCCTGGCGGGCTATCTCTCCAATATCGCCACCGTCAAAGAGAAGAACCTCTTCCACGCCACCAAGGGGCGCGAGGTGATGATCTTCCCCGGTTCCGGCCTCTTTAACAAGGGGGGGCAGTGGATTGTCGCATCCGAAATGGTGGAGACCTCCCGACTCTTTGCCAGAAACGTCGCCCACATCGACTCCGACTGGCTGGAGGAGCTGGGCCAGGGCCTCTTAAAGCGCATCACATCCAATCCCCGGTGGGAGAAGAAGATGGGGGGCGTGATGGCCGACGAGCAGGTGAGCCTCTTTGGTCTCATCATCGCCGCCAATCGCAAAGTACTCTTCGGGGCCGAAGACCCCGACGAGGCCACCCGTATATTTATTCGCAGCGCCTTGGTGGAAGGGGACTTAGAGCCTCCCAAGGGGGACAAGAATTTCTCTTTTCTGGCGCACAACCACGCCCTCATCGACGACGTCCGGGAGGTGGAGGACCGCATCCGCCGGCGGGACATTCTCATCAGCGAGGAGGATCTCTTCGCCTTCTATGCCGATACGATCACCCATATCTGGGACATCCGGACCCTGGCCCGAAACCTCCGTGAGAGGGGGGGGGATGCCCATCTGAAGATGGACCCCGAGGCCATCGCCCGCTACACCCCGCAAGAGGATGAGCTGGCCGCCTTCCCCACAGGAATTACCGTGGGCGGCGGGACCTTCTCCCTCTCCTACGCCTTCGAACCGGGTAAAGAGAGAGACGGGGTCACCTTAGAGGTCCCCGCACACTCGGCCAAGGCTCTCTCCAAAGAGGCCCTCGACTGGGTGGTCCCCGGGCTCATGAGTGATAAGATCGAGGCGATGATCAAGGGACTCCCCAAGGAGCATAGAAAACGCCTGGTGCCCGTCTCGGATACCGTGTCCGTAATCTCGGCCGAGATGCCGGAGCTGAATATCTTACGGGGGGGGGCCTTCCCCACCCGTCCCCTCATCACCGCCCTGGGATCGTTTATCGCCAAGCGATTCGGGATACGCATACCACCCAACGCCTGGAAGGGAGATGCCATCTCCGATCATCTCAAGGTGCGCCTCGTGATCACCGGAGCCAAAGGCAAAGAGCTGGCCGCCGGCAGAGACAAAACCATTCTCCTTGCCCCCATGCAGGAGACCCCACGAGACGATATATTTCAGACACTAAAAGGGACCTGGGAAAAAAAGGGGCTCACCGAATGGCCCATGGAGGAGATCCCGACCAAGATTCCCGCCCAGGGCGGCCTCTTTGCCTACCCGGCCCTAGTCGCCACCCCCACCGGCGTCGGCCTCACCCTGCATCGCCATGATAACGAGGCCCTTCGTCTCCACAGGAAAGGGGTGGCCGCCTTGACGGCCCTGCACCTATCCACGGAGGTGAAGCGCCTCTCCAAGGATCTGAAACTCACAGGGGAGGCTAAAAAACGGGCCACCTACTTCAAGGGAGATCTCACCCTCACCGAGGCCCTCTCGGCGAAGACCATGGAGATCCTCTTCCCCTCAGATGTCAGAGACCGCCCCGCCTTTGAAAACCACCTCAAGACGGCCTCCCGAAATCTCTATACCACGGGCACCGGCCTTCTCACCGCTGTGGAGACCATCCTTGCCCGCTACCATGAGACCAGCGCCCTCATCTATGCCGAAGAGCTGGGCCGTGCCAAGAGTCCGTCGGCACGGCTTCTCACCGGTATCTTAAGAAACGAACTGGACCTTCTCGTACCGAAAAATTTCATCGATCTTTACGAATCCCGGCGCCTCACCCAACTCGAGCGCCATATCCGGGCCATCGCCCTACGCGCCAAACGGGCCTTTGAGGCTCCAGAGAAGGACCGCGCCAAAACAGAGGAGACGGCCCCCTTCGTACGCACCTTAAACACCCTCATCGCCTCCCTCACCCCAGACTCCTCCGAGGAGAAGAGGGAGGCTATCGAGGCCCTCTTCTGGTCCATCGAAGAGTTCAAGATCTCCGTCTACGCCCAGGAGATCGGTACCCGCGAAAAGGTCTCAGCCAAGCGGCTCACCAAGCAGATCCGGAATATTGAAGTGATGATATGATACCCCCTTAAAGGGTACACCGCAAAAAAAGAGAGGGATGAACAAAAAAAGCATGGGGGCCCCTTACATCCAGGCCTTCATGAGCCCTTCGATGCAGTCCGGAGATGGTGGACGGGGGGTTCGAAAAAGGGGGGATAC
>JABXKT010000038.1 GCA_013619155.1 Desulfobacteraceae bacterium | reverse complement strand
GCTCCGAACTGGTGGGCGATGTGTTCATCCTCTGCGTCGGGGCGGCCCATGGCGATGGGCTTTTCAGGGCTGGAGTAGGAGTGCTCTCCGATGAAGGCGGCACCGGCCACCACGATAAAGCCCCTGGCTTCGGCGATCTCTTTGAGTTCCACCAGGGCCCCGTCATAATCCCGGTTGCCGTAGACCGTCACGATGACCGCCGGGGTGTTGTCTCCCTGGATCTCCTGGAGACGGGCGGCGGCCACCGGGGCCACACGTCCCGCGTAGACGGGAACACCGATGAGGGTGAGTCCTCCCTTCATGGTCTCGAAGGAGATCTCTGCCTTAGGGGGACGGGTCAGATCCAGGGTCTGGCTTGTGGGCAGATTCATCCCACGGGCGATGGCCCCAAGAGTCTTAAGGGTCGTACCGGTGGGGGAGTAACAGATGAGGTGTGCGGTTTCAATGTTCATTGAGTATCTCCATGGTGTGGGGCAGGGGGTGTGCTTATTTATTTGCCGTAATGGTGTATCATTTCTCGATCATGATGTCATGAGCTGTGGCGGCCAGGAGTTACCTTCTCGGGCTCGCTTTCACGGAAATAAGCCGACGAGTCGCCTGAATAAATGATCAAAACCTGTTTGTCAAACCTTAGTCCTTACCCT
The DNA here is from genome assembly GCA_013619155.1 of Desulfobacteraceae bacterium. Classification (GTDB taxonomy): domain Bacteria; phylum Desulfobacterota; class Desulfobacteria; order Desulfobacterales; family Desulfolunaceae; genus Desulfoluna. The sequence goes on along the minus strand of JABXKT010000038.1, from coordinate 43,626 downwards.
ATAAAGAGCATTCGCAATTTGCTTTCAAGGGGGCACGCCCTGCCGCCGGAGGTATCCCCGTTAAAGATGCCTCGGTTGGCCCGTCACCGTCACACACTTGGGGTTCCAAGGGCCCCGTCCCTGGCCGCCGGAGGCCCGCTTTTGCCGAACTTTGACCATAGAAGACCTGTTTTTAACCGCATCATTGTCCGTTCACTCTTTGGCCGGAAGAGGAACCCTCGCAGGAACTCATCATGATCAAAACAGACCATTTTGGCTTGGATTTTGCCACCTTTGCCCGTCTCATGGATAACCTGCATGACGAAGTCATTATCTACGACAACGACTATCGCATGCTGTACGTCAACAAGGCGTGCGAGCGACATTATGGCTTTACCCAGGAAGAGATGATCGGGTTGCCGTTCTGGGAGGTCATCCACAAGCATCGGGCCTGGGATCGTCCGGCGCTCCCCGCCGTGTACGAGCATAAGTGCCCGGTCAAGCAGGAGCAGAAGACTTACCTCGGCTTGGATGTGTTGACCATCGCTGTGCCTCTCTTGGATGACTCCGGTGAGGTGGAGTACGTACTTTTGAGCATTCGAGACAATACCCACGAAGGGCAGATTGTTCGACTCGATGATCTGACAAATAATCCAGACCCTCTGGATGACGTTCGGCCCGATGACCTCATCTACCGCAGCGGACCCATGGAGGCGGTTATGGCGTCGGCGCGCAAGGTGTCCAACCTGAGCGCGCCCTGCCTGTTGTTGGGGGAATCCGGTAGCGGTAAAAGCCTTTTGGCGAAGTACATCCACGGCCATAGCCGTCGTGCCGATAAACCCTTTGTGGTGGTTAACTGTGCCGCTATTCCAGAGCAATTATTTGAATCCGAGCTGTTTGGCCATGTGCGTGGAGCCTTCTCAGGCGCTATCCATGCTCGGGGAGGCCTCATCGCCAAGGCAAAAGGCGGCACCCTTTTTCTGGATGAAATATCCGAGCTCCCCTTGCCCATGCAGGCCAAGTTACTTCATGTGGTCCAGGAGATGGAGTACCGACCCGTCGGCAGCTCCCAAACCATACCGGCCGACGTACGCATCCTTGCGGCATCCAACCGAAATCTGGAACGCATGGCAAACACCGGGGCCTTTCGCCTGGATCTCTATTTTCGGCTTAACGTCTTTGATATTGTGATCCCCCCTTTAAGGGCGCGCACAGCTGATTTTGTGCCCCTGTTGTGCCAATTTCTCCATCGTTTCGGCAAACTCCACGGCAAAGGCAAGCGGGTCTCTGAGGAAGCCCAAACTCTTTTAAGCCAACATTCATGGCCCGGCAACGTTCGTGAACTCGCCCACCTGGTGGAGCGTCTCGTGGTTACCGTGGAAGATGAGGTGATCACCAGGGCCCACCTTCCCACATCGATCTATGAGAGCAGGAGCCAGGCCACGACAGCCGCACCGGAAGGATCCCTGGATGACACCCTGGCTGCCATGGAGCGTACTCTGGTGCTGGAGGCCCAGGCCAAACACGGCAGCACGCGTAAGGTGGCCGCCGCCTTGGGGGTCAGCCAATCACGTGCCTCTCGTCTCATTCGCAAGCACATGGGATGTCCTGAGTCGCCATAGACTCAGCGAGTCTTATCTGACTCGTACCCCCCAGGGCCTATTCTGCACCCTTCGGCTCCTGTGACATGGGGTCGCTTTTAGAGAAAGAGAACCCCACACACACTGAAAATAGGCGTCTCTCCCCCCTTCGATCCGCTCCCTTCTCCCCCCACCATATGACGACTGCCCCCCTCCTTTTTTCTAAGCCATCACTGGTGCACGGTGAGAGGACGGGGGGCATTTGTCTTCAAGGGTTCGGCCTGTCACTTGGCCGTAATGTTCTGAATTTAATTATAAAATAGCGCCATGTTTTAAGGCGGGCTATACCTTTATTCAGGGAGTGAGTCTTCATTGACTCACTATTAATAATCAAAATTACTTATATTCATAAGCCTAATCAATCAATTTAGCTAATGCACCAACAATACATTGGATCCTGATATACGTGTTCACATGAAAAACACTACTTCTCCCTTGGCACATCGTTTGCACAGGTGAATGTTACGAGAAAGAGAACAAGCGCATGATGTCAAACGCACGTTTAAGGGGAGGAGAGTCGACTTACCTGATCATCGGTTATCTGAGAAAAAAATATTCACCGAGTCTCGCAATGCATTGGCGCAACACTCTCAACACGCACATGGTGGTCGTCCCACCCATAGGCATGTGTTGGTTACGGCCATGGATATGGGGGCAAATACCACCACACGTCGAGGAGTATGTATGTTTAAGAATCAAGTCTTTGTCGGATCTCTCTATGCCTTGCTTGCCACGGTTCTCTGGGCAGGTGCTTACGTGATTGCCCGTCTGGCCGTGGGTCAGATTTCACCCATGACCCTGGGGGCCTCCCGCTGGATCATGGCCCTTTTTATTCTGTGTTGCTTCACCTTGCCCAGGGTGAAGAAAGAGTGGCCCATCGCCAAAAAATTTATGCCTCAGATCATCATCGCGGCCCTCACCGGCGTGGCTGCGTACTCCCCTTTGAGTTATTTTGCGGCCCAGACCACCTCCACCATGAACCTCTCCCTGATTTCAGTCACCACCCCCATTTTTATTGTCATTATCTCCACCTTTATGGGGCAGAAACAGTCCATGAATACATGGCTTGGCTGCACAGTGGCCCTTATCGGCTCCTTTTACCTGGTCTGCAACGGAGAGATCGGGCGCCTTCTGGGTCTTCAGTTTGCATCCGGTGATCTCTTGATGCTTGGGGCCGCCGTGGGGTTTGCCGTTTACAGCCTGGTCTTGAAGAAAACCCCCGAGGGTCTCTCCGGGGCCACCATTCTGACGCTCATGGCCTTCTTTGGCGTGTTGATGCTGATCCCCTGCGTCATCTGGGAATCCACCCAACCCTCCATGGTCTTCAACATGAACGGCGTCGTCTTTTTCAGCATTACCTTCTCTGCCGTCTGCTCCTCCATCATCGCCTGGGGGGCATGGAATATTGGTCTTGAGAAGGCCGGCCCCGAGCTTTGCGGTATGATTTACTACTCCCTGCCTCTGTGGGGCGGGATCTTCGCCTTTGTTTTTCTCGGAGAGACCATGGGCATGACCCACCTCGTCAGCGGGATTCTCATCATTGGTGGCATCTACTGGGCCAGCCGAGCTCCCGAAGTGGCCACCGCTGCAGCGATCAGCGAAGCGTAAGGCAAGGATGTAAAGCGTGCCTCCGGCGGCGAGGGTGGCCAAGCCACTTCGGCAAAAGTGTGGCCCCGTTAGGGCCTCCGGAGGCTTTTTCCATAGCACATGCCCTTTTGCACCATTTTACGGCGCCTAGGGTGAGATGAGTGAGCCTTGACCCGGGCTGGCTCGATGAATCGCGGCTCCTTTTTGGCCGCACCGACACCGTTCGACGAAGGAAATCCATCATGATCCCAGCGGAGCAACAGACAAAGCTTATCAAATTGACAGTCAACGGGGAGACCCGTGCATTGTCGGTGGAGACGCACTGGACCCTTTCAAAAGTCCTGAGAAATGAGTGTGGCCACACCGGCACCAAAGAGGCGTGTGGTGAAGGAGCCTGCGGTTCCTGCACGGTTCTCATCGACGGTGTCGCGGTTCCTGCCTGCATGGTTCTTGCCGTGGAGCAGGAAGGCAAGGAGATCGAGACCATCGAAGGGCTCTCCAAGGGTGGCACCCTCCATCCCATCCAGGAAGCGTGGCTGGAGGAGTACGGTGCCCAGTGCGGGTTTTGTTCCCCCGGAATGATCATGTCCACCAAGGCCCTTCTGAGTAAGAATCCGGACCCCACGGTGGATGAGATCAAGGAAGCCATCGGTGGTAACCTCTGCATCTGCAACAACTACGAGCACATCATCAATGCCGTCAGAAGTGCGGCTAAAAAGATGGCAAAGGAGCAGGGGCGTGGATAAGATGACATCTGTTGGAAAGAGTGTCCGCCAGAAAGACGGACGATCCCGCGTCACGGGCGAAGCCAGGTATTATGCGGATTTTCTTTTTCCCGGCATGCTGCACACTCGCATTCTGCGGAGCCCATACCCCGCCGCAGAGATTGTTTCCATGGACACGAGGGCGGCCGAGGCTCTGGAGGGCGTCCGCCTTGTCATGACCCATGAGACCTACCCCAAGGCGTTTCGGAAATCTTTGTATTACGTTGGTGATCTCGTGGCAGCGGTGGTGGCGGTGGATGAGACCCGTGCCGAAGAGGCCTTGGAGCTTATCGACGTGGAGTACAAGACGCGAAAGTTCGTCCTGGACCTCGAGGAGGCCATCAAGCCCGATTCTCCCCAGGTTTTTGAAGGCGAAGCCAACTGCCATGACTGGGCGTTTCATGCGTTTTTAAGCGATCGGGATCCAGAAACCCGACTCTTCAAGACCAAGACCCCGTCTGACTACAACGGGTTTGGCGATATCGATAAAGGCTTTGAAGAAGCCGATGTTATCATCGAACAAAAGGGCCTCAAATACGCCTATTGCAAGGGCCCGGCCATGGAACCCCGGGGGTGCACCGCCCACTTCGATGGCACCAAACTTCACATGCACACCCACTCCCAGGGCATGCATGATGAAAAACTCTGCCTCGCCCAGGCTTTGGGTATCAGCGCAAGCATGCTCAATTACGTCTCCCCCTTTACCGGATCGAGCTTTGGTGGAAAGAACGCCTTCCCCCTGGACCGTAATATCCCCTCTCACTACCTTCTCATCGCCAGCCTTGCCTGTCTGGACTTGAAAAAACCGGTGCACTGCGGCTACTCCCGCGAGGAGGAGATGGTCTCAGGCTGGTCCCGCGGCAGCCTGACCGATGTGAAAATTGGTTTCAAGAAAGACGGTACCCTCACCACCATGGACTTGGCCCACTGGCAGGAGACCGGCTCCGGAGGCGACAAATATCCGGCCAAGAACGCCATGCTCGCCACAGGTTCGGTGCTCTACTCCCACAACTGCCAGCATCTGCGCGGTAAGATTCACTACGTGCAGACCAACCGGTTTCCCGCCGCGGGTTGGCAAGGGTACGGGGCGCCTGAAGGCGTCTTTGCCGTGGAGACCACCATGGATATCGCTGCCGATCAGATGGGCATGGACCCGGTGGCCCTGCGCAGGAAAAACTGCATGCGAGCAGGGGATATCGATTCGGGTTGGGACGCTTTGGGCTACATCTCCGGCTACATCTCCTCTTCAGGGATCCGCGACTGCTTAGACGTCGGCTCAAAGCACCTGGACTGGAAAAACACCTGGGAGCACCCCAATAAAAAAAGTGGGCGTATCCGTAGTGGCCTCGGGGTGGCTATTTTCGCCATGGGGGCAGGCCGTCCCGGGCCCGGCAACTCCAGTGAAGCCATGATTAAGGTGTTTCCGGACGGTTCTGCCTCCCTTGTCTGTGCCATTGCCGATATCGGACAGGGCCAGCACACCGTGCAGTGCCAGATTGTCGCCGAAGTGCTGGGGCTCCCCTACAAGAAGGTGGGCATCGTCTGCCATGACACGGACTCCACACCCTTTGCCACCCTCGTCGCCAACAGCTGCGGCACCTGGATTCAGGGGTGGGCCACCTATGAAGCGGCCATGGATGCCAAGCGACAAGTGCTTGATCTCGCTGCCGATAAGTTGGGTGTCCCCGCTGAGGCACTGACCATGGGTGAGGGGGGGATCTGCGTCACAGAATCCCCAGAGAAATGTGTCTCCTTTGCCGAGGCCTTTGGTAAACGCGGCCACTACGGCGGCATCCATGAAGTCATCGGCCACTATGTGAACAACAGCCCCCATCCCAACGGGTTCAAAGACGGTAAGAAAGATCAGGTGTACATCCCCAAGGAGAAAGGCGCACAATTCATCTCCCTGGATGTGGACACCGACACCGGCATGATCTCCAATATCCGCGTCATCATGGCCCAGAACGTGGGCAAGGCCCTCAACCCCAAGGTCGTTGAAGGCCAGCTCCTCACCTCCCGTCATGGCGTGGAGAATGCCGTGCTCGGCAACGATTGCATCGTGGACAAGCGAAACGGCTGGCTTCTGACGCCCAACTGGGTGGATTACCGTCACGCCACCGCCATGGACTGTGATGTGGAACCCCTGGTGATAGAAAAACCCGGTGATCCCACCCACCCATTTGGTGCCACGGCATGCGGCGAAGGGGCCGCCTGCCCCTCACTGGCCGCCTTCTCCAACGCTATTTATAACGCCATCGGCGTCCGCCTTATCGAGACGCCCTTTACCCCGGAAAGGATCCTCATGGGCCTCGGTAAAATTAAGGCCAAAGGGAGGAAGAAATAATGAAACGTTTTAACCATTTTGATGCCACCAGCATCGAAGACGCCGTCTCTCTTCTGCAGAAGCACAAGGACGCTTCCTATGTCATCGCCGGAGGCAGCGACCTTGTGGGATGCCTTAAAGACAAGATCTGGATGGCATACCCCGAAGCCATCATCAACCTGAAGACCATCCCCGGTCTTAAGGAGATTCGCACGGACGAGGATGGTCTTCACCTCGGCGCCCTGGTCACCTTAACGGAGATTGCCGAGTCCGATATCGTTAAAAAAGAGTGGGCCGGACTGGCCGAAGCCGCACGCCGCACGGCATCGGCCCTGCTTCGCAACATCGGGACCATCGCCGGTAATATCTGCCAGGAGAACCGGTGCTGGTACTACCGCTACCCGAACAAAATCGGAGGCAGCATCGACTGTGTCCGCAAAGGCGGCAAACGGTGCCTCGCCGTTCCCGGCGATCATCGCTTCCACTCTATCTTCGGTCAGGTGAAAAAATGCATCGCCGTGAACCCCAGCGATACAGCGCCAGCCCTTATTGCCTTGAACGCTGTCGTCAAAACCACCACGCGCGACGTGGCAATTGATGCGTTCTTCTCCGCCGAGATGGGGTCCCAGTCCACCGTATTGGATCGCGATGAGATCGTCACCGAGATCCTTGTGCCGCACCCGGCCCCAGGCTCTGCCAGCGCCTTTAGAAAATTGGCCTACCGCAAGGCCATCGACTTTGCCATGGTCAACTGCGCCGCAGCCATCACCGTTGAAGGTGGAAACGTCATCTCTGCACGCATCTGCCTCAACGGCGTGCACAACAACCCCCGCCGCTGCCAAGAGTCCGAGGCATTACTTATCGGTCAGCCCCTAACGGATGCCTTAGCCAAACAAGCCGGAGAGCTCGCCGTGGCCGAAGCCAAGCCCCTCCTCCAGAATATCTACAAAGTGCAGATGGCCAAGACCATTGTGGCCGACACTTTGATGGATTGCGCTGAATAGGGGACGAAAAGCGTTGAAAACGTGCCTCCGGCGGCCCTGCCGGGGGCCAAACTTTTGAAAAGTTTGATAAACAGGTCTTGGCGATTGAGTAAGGTCATCCGTCAACGTTATTCCAGCGAAAGAGCGAATGTGATCTTTTTCGAGGAACGAGGGTCGGGAGCATTCGCAACCTGGGGTCCAGGGGCTCAGCCTCTGGCCGCCGGAGGCACGCTTTTTACAAGGAGAGATGAGGCATGGAACAGAAAATAGCCAGGGTGTCCGGTGTGATTCTTGCCGCTGGAAAAGGGGCTCGCATGGGCCGGGATAAGCTCTTGATGCCTTTTCGGGGCAAGCCCATGCTTCAGCATGTGATTGATGCGGCACGTCGCTCCCGTCTTGAGGGTGTGACGGTGGTGTTGCCTCAAGCGTCAGAGTTGGAGCGGAGCCTGGACCTGGACGGATGCGAGCTTGTGGTCTCTACTCATCGTGAGTTGGGGCAGGCGGAGTCGCTGAAGGCGGGCTTGCGTCATGTGAAGGATGATGCCGATGGGTGCATGGTGCTTCTTGGGGATCAGCCTTTGATGACGACGGAGACCATCGACAACCTAGTCTGGGCGTTTTCCCAGCAACCCGAGTGTTGGGTGGCCCCGGTGCAGGAGAGCATGCGGGGGAATCCCATTACCATCCCCTCGGGCTGGTTTCCCAAGGTTTTTGAGCTTGAGGGAGATACGGGAGCGCGGCCCTTATTGGGTTCCCCCGGGGTTGCCCTTCGCCTGGTGAGAATCAACGAGGTCGGTCCTTTTATCGACGTGGATACCGAAGATCAATATCAGAGACTTTTGAAATGCTATGACGCGAAGTCGGCCTAAAGGATTCGTATGAGTAACATGACACAGCCAACCATTGTGATTCGAGGGGCCGGGGACCTTGCCACGGGCGTGGCCCTTCGTCTTTATCGGGCCGGGTTGCGTAAGCTTGTGCTGCTGGAGACGGCGAATCCCTTGGCCGTGCGCCGAACCGTGGCCTTCTCCGAAGCGGTGTACCATGGTCAGGTAAGCGTTGAAGGGGTGACCGCCGAGTTTTTGCGTGTTCCGGGGTCTGCTGCCGCTAGCTGGAAAAACGGGCGAATTCCGGTTCTGGCCGATCCTTCTGCCGAGACCCTGGCCACCTTGCGCCCCGAGGTGCTGGTGGACGCCATCATCGCCAAACGTAATTTAGGCACGAGTCGCTCCCAAGCCCCCCTTGTCATCGGATTAGGTCCTGGGTTCACCGCTGGTGAGGATGTGCACAAGGTCGTGGAGACCAAGCGGGGGCATCGCCTGGGGCGTGTTCTCAGTATCGGCTCGGCCGAACCCAACACCGGGGTTCCCGGCAATGTCGGTGGGTTTACCATCGAGCGTGTCTATTGGGCAGAAAGCCCTGGTGTCTTCTCCACCCCGCTTCAAATTGGAGACACGGTGTCCAAGGGAGAGACCCTGGGTACCGTAGCCGGCATTCCCGTGGTGGCGGCCATAACAGGGGTCGTGCGCGGCTTATTGCGCGACGGCACCCCGGTCACAAAGAGGACCAAGCTGGGCGATGTGGACCCAAGGGGGATCCTCGCCTATTGCGGCGAGGTGTCTGACAAGGCTCTCTCCATCGGTGGGGGGGTGCTTGAAGCTATCACAGCACATCTCCTGATGGGGAGTCACCCATGAGCCGTCAGGTGGTGGGGGCCTCGGGTCTTGACTCTTTGATCTCACCAAACCACCGGCTTATCGCCCTCACCGGGGCGGGGGGGAAAACCTCTCTGATGCAGTGGATTGCAGCGCACCGACAAGGGGCCGATCGGCGGGTGCTCATCACCACGACGACCAAGTTTTTTCCCTTTCCCGGTGTGTTGACTGTCTTGCAGGAAGAGGGCCCTGACTTCATGGGACGGGTTCGAAAGGCGCTGACCCGCTCTTCCTGCGTTTGCGTCGCCAGCCGGTTCGACGAGGTCTTGGGAAAGCTCATCGGGTTGGATACGGAGCTCGTGATGGGCCTGCACGCGTCTGGACTGGCCGATACCATGGTGGTCGAAGCCGATGGCGCGGCTCGAAAGCCACTCAAGGCCCCGAACGCTCACGAGCCGATTATTCCAGTGGGCACAGACCTGTGCATCGGCGTTATGGGCCTCGATGCCGTTTATCGCCCTTTGACCGAAGCACATGTGCACCGCCATGGGCTTTTTTCTCGTCTTACGCATCTCCCACCGGGAGAACCGGTCACCCCGGCATGCATGGTTCGCCTTGGCATGGATCCCAACGGTTTGTTCAAAGGCGCTCCCCCGCATTGCGATCTTCGCGTGTTTTTAAACAAGATCGACATTCCCGGTGGCTTTGGCCTGTGGGACGCGTTCCGCACCACTCTCGTTGATCAAGGCTCATCCTCGAATATTGAATGGTGTGCGGGCAGCGTGCGGGAACGATATCTGGACCGATTGGATAGGCAGGCATTTGAAAAATAGAGGGCGATCCCTTTTATGGTCAAAGGGGGCGTGAAAAACGCCAGCCTCCGGCGGCCAGGGCTGTCGATTTAAGTGCTGGAGTAAAAATAAAACAGACAAAAAGCGATGCCTCCGGCGGCGAGGTGAGCCACCTCGAAAGCGATTGACCGCTGCGCTTTGCCCCTCGTTCCTCGGGACAAATCACAGCGGTACTCTTATGAACTTCGGGTCTCTGTTTTTACCAAAATCCTAAAATATTAAGGCGGAGACGATACCGCTGTATCTCTAATTTTTGTAAATAGTGACGACAATATATTGGGGTAAAAGCGTCTGAAACAGGCATTTGTCTGATTAAATCGACACGCCCGGCCAGGGAAAGATCCCCTGGACCCCAGGTTTTTGACCATGCCGGGCCAAAGGCCCGTCATGGTCACTATAAAAACCTGTTTGGCAACCTTTTCAAAAGGGTGGCCCCCGGCAGGGCCACCGGAGGTAAGCTTTCACTGCACGGCCTCCGGCGGCAAGGGTGGCGAAGCCACTTAGGCTAAAGCACCTTGAAAGCAGGTTGCGGATGCGCTTCGCCCCTCGTTCCTCGGGGCAAATCGGATCCGCGTTTGATTGAGTGTGAATCTGTTTATCAAACCCAGTTCATAAAAATTGGCAAAAGTTTGGCCCCCGGCAGGGCCGCCGAAGGCATCTTTTACCACGTATCCGTTTGTGTTTTTACCCATGCGTTGAAAGGGGAATATGGGCCATGTTTCAGAAGAAGAAAACCACAGCCGTAGCGCTGACAATCTATGCGCCGGAAAAGGGCGGGGTGTGCACCGTCTGCTTTTTTGGGGCTCTCTCCATCATTTTGGCCGCATGCGTTCCGCTTCTCATGTACCCTGAGGTCTCAGAACGGGTGATCAACACCTTGTTCTCATTTATCACCGTTGAGATGGGCTGGCTTTACATGATCGCCGGCATGGGTTCCTTTGCCCTGCTCATGTGGTTTGCCTTCGGGCCTTTAAGCGGCAAGCGCCTTGGCGATACGGTGGAGTACTCCACCTTCTCCTGGATTGGCATGCTCTTTTGTGCCGGGGTGGGGGCCGGTATCATGTTTGGTGGCTCCATCGACTGGGCCTACTACATGGCCTTTCCCATACAGGGTGAAGCCGCAGGCTCCGCCAAGGCCGCCGAGTGGGGCGTTGCGTACGGCATGTTTCACTGGGGGCCCATCTGTTGGTCCATCTACGCGACCCTGGCCGTCCCTATCGGGTACAGCTATTACGTCAAGAAAGTCCCCATTCTGAATATCTCCCAAGCCTGCACCGGTCTCCTTGGCCCTTGGGTTCGTCGGTGGCCGGGTAAGGTCATCGATATTTTATTCATGACGGGCCTGGTGGCGGGGTCGGCCACTGCCTTAGGCCTGGGCATCCCCATTGTGGCGGCGGGGGTGGCCTCTGTCACCGGCCTGGCCCACTCCTTTTGGCTGGAGTTCGGCACCATGATTGCCGTTATCCTCATGTTTTCGGTCTCCTCGTGCCTGGGGCTGAAAAAGGGCTTGAGCAAACTCTCCGATTTTAACGTGTATATGGCCATGGGCCTGCTTCTCTTTGTATTCCTTGTCGGCCCCACACGGTTTTTCATCGAGATGGCCCTCGCAAGTCTCGGTCTCATGGTCTCTGAATTCGTGCGGATGTCCACCTGGATGGATCCGGTGGGCGGGACGGGGTTCACCCAGTCCTGGACGGTCTTCTACTATGCCTGGTTCGTTGCCTACGCCCCGTTCATGAGTCTGTTCATTGCCAAGATATCTCGCGGTCGCACGGTGCGCGAAGTCGTTCTCGGACCGGTGATCATCGCCTCCCTTGGCTGTGGCAGCTTCTACCTGGTGTTCGGTAACTTTGGCCTGTACCTTCAACTCACCGGCCAACTCGATGTGGTCACCCTGGTCAAGACGGTCAAGGGAGCCACCGCCATCATGGCCATCGCTGATTTTATGCCCCTGGCCTCACTCTATAAAATCGCTTTTTCCGTGGTCACCGCCATCTCCATGGCCACCACCTTCGATGCCGTCTCCTTTGCTTTGGCTGCCACCACCACCCCACAGCTCTCCCCCGATGAGGAGCCCGTCCGTTGGAATCGACTATTCTGGGCCCTCTCCCTGGGCATGGTGCCCACGGGTATCATGCTCATCGACGGCCCGCTCTCTGTTCTGCAGACAGCCGCCATCGTGGTGGGACTTCCCGTCCTCGGCGTGGTCTGGATCGGCGTCGTCGCCTTCTTAAGGGAGTACCGGCGTACGGGCTGGGTGGAGCCCTTTGATCAACGAATATCTTAAAAGCGTGTCTTCTATGGTTAAAGTGGCTAAAAAATGGGCCTCCGGCGGCACGGTGTGTCACCTTGAAAGCAGGTTGTATATGCGCTTCACCCCTTGTGCCTCGGGGTAAATCGCATATGTTTTCTTGATTACCACCTTTTTACAGCCATACATGCGGTAAGGGAGTTCCTCTGAAAACAAAATATAGGCCTCCGGCGGCCAGGGACTGGGCCCCTGAACCCCAATTTAGTGCCCATGACGGGCCAAAGGCCCGTCATGGGCACTGTTAAAACCTGTTTGGCAACCTTTTGCAAAAGGTTGGCCCCCGGCAGGGCCGCCGGAGGCCGTTTTTTTTTATCTGTCATATATCGAGGTCGACATGAAAACCATGAACGTTGAAAACGCCGTTGGGACGGTTTTGTGCCACGATGTCACCCGTATCATTCCGGGGGAAGCGAAAGGTCCCGCCTTCCGCAGGGGACACGTGGTAACGGAGGCGGATATCCCTATTCTCTTGGATATCGGCAAGGCGCATCTCTATGTGTTCGACCCGGAAGACGGGTATGTCCATGAGGATGATGCGGCCCGCCGTATCGCCATGGCTGCGGCCGGTTCGGGGATAGAGCTGACTCCCCCAGTGGAGGGGAAGATCACCCTGCGGGCGGCCGTCGATGGGCTTGTGGACATTGATACGAGGGCCCTTTTTACGCTCAATTCCCTTGAGGATGTTATCTTCAGCACCATTCACACCAATCAGCTGGTCCGGAAAGGGCGTGGGCTGGCCGGAACCCGCGTGATACCGCTGGTGGTTCCCGAAACCGTCGTGGCAGAGGCCGAAGAAATTCTCAAGGCGAGTTCGCCCCTTATCCAGGTTCGCCCACTCAAGGCGTGCCGGGTGGGGGTGATCACCACGGGCAGCGAGATCTATAATGGGCGCATCACGGATAAGTTCGGCCCCATTATCCGGGAGAAGTTCGACGGGTACGGCAGCCAGGTGATCGGTCAGCGGTTTGTCTCGGATGAGCAGGCGATGACGGTGAAAGCCATTCATGATTTTCTGGCCGAAGGGGCGGATTTTATCGTGCTGACAGGCGGCATGTCCGTGGACCCGGACGATTTGACCCCTGCGTCTATTCGTGCGGCCGGGGCCGAGGTCGTAACCTACGGTGCGCCCATTCTTCCCGGGGCCATGTTTATGCTCGCTTATATTGGAGATGTTCCCGTGGTGGGCCTGCCGGGTTGTGTCATGTACCATAAAGCCAGTGTCTTCGATTTGATCATTCCACGTATTTTAGCCGGCAAAGAGGTGACCAGAGGCGATATCATCGCCTTGGGGCATGGGGGCTTTTGCGAAGGGTGCGGCGAGTGCCGATACCCGATTTGTGGGTTCGGAAAAGGAGTATAAAGTGATGCGTGATATCTTTAAATCGATCCTCAATCATCTTGAAAAGGGCCAGGCGGTTGTCCGGGTGGCTGTGATGAAAAGCACCGGCTCCACGCCGCGTGGGGCTGGTGCGGTCATGGCCGTTTTCTCGGATGGCACCATTATCGGCACCATTGGCGGCGGGTTGGTGGAAGAGGCGAGCATCCGCGCCGGGGTCCGGGCGTTTGAGACGGGCGAGGGCGAAATACGGGCGTTCGATCTCACCGGTCAGGACGCGGCGTCCCTGGGCATGGTCTGCGGCGGAGAGATGACCGTGCTGATTGATTTTATCGACCCCGGTGCCGAACAGGTCGCCTTCGTCACAGAGATTCTGCGCCGGTATGAGGTGGGGAGGAAGAGTCTCCTTACGACGATGCTGGATGAAACGGGGGGGGTGATCCGCAGAGGGGTCTGGTCCTTCGGGGACGAGCAGCCGTCACATTGGCCGGAGTTTGGTCTATCACAAGACATGCGAGCCCCGGTTGCCCGGCCCCATGACGGGGGGACTCTCTTCATGGAGCCCATTGCCGCCACTGAGACGATCCACTTTATCGGGGCCGGCCATGTGGCGAAGGCCACGGCCCGCCTGGCCGCTACCCTCGGTTTTCGCGTGCGGGTGATCGATGATCGCCGGGAGTTTGCCAACACCGCTCGATTCTCGGAGGCTCATGAGGTGAGGGTCGTTGCAGATCTGGGGCATTGTCTGCCCGCCGTCCTGGACCGGGATGATTACCTGGTCATCATGACCCGCGGCCATTTGCACGACCGGGATGTGCTGGAACAGGCCTTGAAAACGGATGCCGGATATGTGGGAATGATTGGGAGCCGGAAGAAAAAGGCGGCGGTCTATGAGTCCCTTCTCGGCAGCGGGTTCACCCAGGACGACCTGAATCGCGTCCACTGCCCCATCGGTCTTGCCATCGGCGCCGAAACTCCGGAAGAGATCGCCGTCAGCATTATGGCTGAATTGATCAAGGTCAGGGCGATGCCTTCGGAGGCCCTGCCGGGAGCCAACCTTTTGTAAAAGTTTGCCAAACAGAGGTGTATAGTGACTATGGCGGGCCTTTTGGCCCGTCATAGTCACAAACCTGGCGGCCCAATTTTTAAGCCCCCTTTAACCCTAGGAGGCCTCGATTTTGGGCTTTTTTTTTAAGGCGCCCTTATCCGCCGATGGAACACATCATATCTTGGACGGCGTGGCCGGAGAGGTCGTGTCGCTGGCCTTTGATGCTGACGGCGTGCCGGAAGAGGGCGGTAAGGGCCTCATCATCGGGATTGCCCCTTAGGGCCTCCATGAGGCTAACCTTGGCATCCGAGAGGAGGCAGGGGCGAAGGTGCCCGTCGGCCGTGAGTCGTAGACGGTTGCAGGTGGCGCAGAAGTGGTTGGACATGGGGCTGATGAGGCCGATCTCCCCTTGGGCGCCTTCAAATTTAAACCGCTGGGAGGGGCCGTCGTGGGCACTTCGAATGATGGGCACAAGGGGACCGATGGCTTCGAGGCGCTTGATAATGGCGGGGGCGAGGAGGTCACTGTGGGCGGGTCCCTCTCCCTGGCCGATGGGCATGTACTCGATGAAGCGAACGTGGATGGGGTTGTCGAAGGTGAGCCGGGCGAAGTTCTCCACCTCGTCTCCGTTGATGCCGTCCAATAAAACGGTGTTGATCTTCACGGGAGAGAGGCCGGCTTCAAGGGCGCCGTCGATGCTTCTCTTGACCTCATGAAAAAGATCTTTCCCCGTGATTTGGGCAAATTTTTCCGGGTGCAGGCTGTCTAAGCTGATATTGATGCGGCTGAGCCCCGCCTCTTTTAACTCAATAATCTTATCGGCAATGAGCGTTCCGTTGGTCGTGACGGCCAGATCCTCAAGGCCCTCCAGGGCAGCCAGGTCTCGTATAAATTGAATGATCCCTTTTCGAGCGAAGGGCTCCCCTCCGGTCAGCCTCACCTTCCGAATTCCCAGAGAGATCCCCACCCGCACGAGGCGCAGTAGCTCCTCATAGGAGAGAATGTCGGTGTGTTTCATGTGGGCAAAAGGGGTGGAGGGGACGCAGTAGCTGCACTGCAAATTACATCGATCTGTGACGGAGATACGCAGGTAGTCGATGGTTCGATGATAACTATCGGTGAGAGTATCTGTCATTTTAAAAAGACCTCTATCTCGTTTTGTGCCACCGGTGGCGGTGAGAGAAGAGGTCTTCCTGCCACCGGTGGTCAGTTATTTCGCCTTATTTGGACGCCTTGATGATGGTCTCCACGAGGCCGTCGATGGTGTAGGTCTCTGCCACGAGGTGGGGGGTGAGCCCCAGTTCCCTGGCGGTCTCTTCGGTAACGGGACCGATGCAGGCGACGGTGACCTTATCCATGAGGGAGAGGTCTCCGTTAGGGATCATGGCCACGAAGTTTCTCACCGTCGAGGAGCTGGTGAAGGTGACCATATCCACATCACCCTGGGAGAGGGCATCGGCCACTTTTTCAGTGGAACTTGCGTCTAAGGTGGTGCGGTAGATGGCCACTTCGTTGACATGGGCCCCCATCTTGCCAAGCTCCACGGGGATCACGGGACGGGCCTCCTCGGCTCGGGGAAGCAGGACCTTGACCCCCTCCATGGCCTGGCTCTGAAAGGCCTCTACTACCGATTCGGCTATGTAGCTCTTGGGGAGGATGTCGGTGCCGATGCCATATTTTTTTAGCTCGGCGGCCGTGGACGGTCCGATACAGGCCGTCTTAAGGGAGCCAAGGGCCCGGGCATCGAGACCCTTTTCAAAGAGGCGGTCAAAAAAGGTGGCCACGCCGTTGACGCTGGTAAAGACGATCCAGTCATACGCGTTGAGGGTGGTCAGGGCGTCATCCACGGCGGCAGACCCCTCGATGGGCTCGATCTCGATGACGGGGGCCTCCAGGCAGTCGGCCCCCAGCTCCATGAGTTTTGCGGTGAGGCCGCTGGATTGGGTCCGGGCACGGGTGATCACCACACGCTTTCCGAAGAGAGGACGGTTCTCGAACCACTTCATGGTGTCCCGGAGGGTGACCACCTCGCCCACCACGATGATGCTGGGTGATTTGAGGCCGGCTTTTTCCACATCGGAGACGATGGTGGAAAGGGTGCCTGCCACTGTCTCCTGATGGGTGGTGGTGCCCCAGCGGATGAGGGCCACGGGCGTTTCGCTGGGCTTTCCGCAGGCGATGAGTTTTGAGACGATATTGGGAAGGTTACGAACGCCCATGAAGAAGACGATGGTGCCGGATTTGGAGATGGCCTCCCAGTTGATATTGGAGTTCTCTTTATCGGGGTCCTCGTGGCCGGCGACCATGGATAGGGTGGCGGTAAATTTACGGTGGGTGAGGGGAATACCTGCGTAGGCCGGTGCCGCGATGGCAGAGGTGACGCCGGGGACGACCTCAAAGGAGACCCCCGCCTCGATGAGAACCTCCGCCTCTTCGCCCCCACGTCCGAAGATGAAGGGATCGCCGCCTTTGAGGCGGGTCACTGTCGCCCCTGACTGGGCCTTCTCCACCAGAAGGGCGTTGATGCCGTCCTGGCTTAAGGTGTGGTTTCCCCCTTTCTTGCCCACATAGATGATCTCTGCCCCCTTCTTGGCATGGGCCAGGTGAGAGGGGGCCGCCAGGTAGTCATAAACCAGGACGTCGGCCTTTTGGATGCACTCTCGTCCTTTGACGGTAATGAGGCCGGGATCTCCGGGGCCGGCTCCTACCAGGTAGACGGTTCCGTATGCTTTACTCATGCTTGGTTCTCCAGGAGTCTTGAAAGGATCTCTGTTGCGCCGGCCTCTTTGAGGCGATTGGCGACGGTGATGCCAAGTTCGATGCCATTTGTGATCTCTGCCGTCTCTTTTTCCCTTAGGATAAGTGAGCCGTCCACTTCGGCCACCAGGCCACGGATGGTCAGCGTCTCTCCATCGCTTTCGGCAAAGGCACCCACGGGAATTTGACAGCTCCCCTCGAGGGTTTTTAAGAAGGCGCGTTCGGCCAGTACCGTGGTGCGTGTGGGCAGGTGATTTAAGGGGGCCAGGGCCCCATCGATGCGATCGTCATTCTCACGGGATTCGATGCACAGGGCCCCCTGTCCCACGGCGGGGAGCATGAGATCGGTATCCAGGCATTCGGTGATGTGACCCCCTAAGCCCAGGCGCTTAAGGCCCGAGGCGGCGAGGATGATGGCATCCAGGTCGCCCTCCAGGACTTTTTTAAGACGGGTATCGATATTTCCCCGGAGGCTCTCGATCTGAAGATCCGGGCGTTTGGCCAGAAGCTGGGCGGATCGCCTGAGGCTGCTGGTTCCCACACGGGCCCCCTGGGGGAGAGCGGCGAAGGTGAGACCGTGTTTGCTGATAAGCGCGTCTCTTGGGTCTTCACGTTCGGGGATGGCGCCTATTTTAAGGCCTTCGGGGATATCAGCGGGCATGTCCTTCATGCTGTGGACGGCCAGGTCGATGCGACCGTCCAGGAGGGCTTCTTCGATCTCCTTGACAAAGAGGCCTTTTCCGCCCACCTTGGCCAGGGGCACATCGAGGATCTTATCACCCTTGGTCTTGATGATGAGAAGTTCGCAGGAGACCCCAATATGAAGTCTTTCCAGTTCCGTTTTTACCCAGTTTGCCTGCCAGAGCGCGAGCTGGCTCCCCCGGGTTCCGATCACAATTTTATTTTCCATCAGGAACCGCACCCCGCACAACTGGTGGCTGAACAGCCGGTACAAGAAGAGCTGGAAGCCCAGCATTCCGGATCTTTCCCTCCCATGACGAGGTACTCGAATTTGTGGCTGCACGCACCGCATTTGTATTCAAAAATGGGCATGGTATCACCTCATGGCGTCTATAGGGTTTGAGCCCTTTTATTGCGGCTACTCCCATGGGTCACAAGGGGGCCGGGTACAAGGGGGATTTCAGGCACGACACACAATAAGCACCTTGGGACAAGATGGCAAATGGTGTGTTCAAAAAAGACAATGGGACAGCATCCATGCCCACAGGCTCTGGGACGTGTCGCCGTTTTAAAAGTTTTCGGGGAAGAGAATCCGATCCACCAGGTCGCAGAGCATGTGACCCATGAGTATATGGCTCTCCTGGATTCGAGCGGTATTGCCTAGAGGAACGGTAAGGGCTGTGTCGGCGATCTCCACGGCTTTACCTCCCCGGCCGGTGAAGGCGACGGTGTGCATTCCCCTCTGACTGGCTACCGTAAGGGCCTTCACCACATTGGGTGAGTTGCCGCTGGTGGTAATGCCGATGGCCACATCATTTTTACGCCCCAGGCCCATCACCTGCTTGGTGAAGATCTCATCGAAGTGGTAATCGTTGCCGATACTGGTGATGATGGAGGTGTCTGTGGTCAGGGCGATGGCGGCTAAGGGGATGCGCTCGGTCTGGAAACGGTTCATGAACTCTGCGGCGATATGCTGGGCATCGGCGGCGCTGCCGCCATTGCCGAAGAGAAGGATCTTCCCCCCTGCCATGAGGCATGTGGCCATGAGATGTGCCGTCTCTATGATGCGCTGTCCGTTGTCACGGATGGCCGCCTCTTTGGCCGCCACGCTCTCTTTGAGAGTCTGGGTGATGATGTCGATCATGTACGAGCCTCCACAATCTGGGAAAGCGCCTCGAAGATGAGGGAGTCATCTCCCTCCTGCAGGGTTCGAGGGTCGAGGATGTAGGTCTCATTTTCGATGCGACCGATGATGGGCGGATGGCTTTTTCTCATGGCCTTTTCAAGGGCACTGGCTCCCATGCCGGGCAGGGTGATTCCCACGCAGCAGGAGGGGAGTTCTAATAGAGGCAGAGAGCCGCCACCGGGACGGGAGGCCAGAGCCAAGGTTTGGGTCGTGACGGGGAGGGGCGAAAGGGTCTTGATGAGAGCCTTTGCCTGTACTTCGGTCTCATCCCGGCTCATGGTCATCATGCGTAAAGTGGGGATCTTGGCCACAGCCTCTGCCTCATCTCGGTAGAGGCGCAAGGTGGCCTCAAGGGCTGCCAGGGTGAGTTTGTCGATACGTAAGGCGCGGGTGAGGGGGTTTTTCCGAATGGCCTCGATCTGTTTTTTACTGCCCACGATGATCCCCGACTGGGGGCCTCCTAGGAGTTTATCGCCGCTGAAGGTGACGATATCGGCGCCAGCGGCCACCGATTGCTGAACGGTGGGTTCGGCGGTGAGGCCGTAGTGGCCGAAGTTGACGAAGGTGCCGCTGCCCAGATCATCCATGACGGGAATGTTCCGCTCCGTGCCGAGGGCCACCAGCTCGGCCACGGAGACGGCGGCGGTAAATCCCACGATGCTGTAATTGCTGGTGTGCACTTTTAAAAAGAGGCCGGTCTCATCGGTGATGGCCTCTTCATAGTCCCTTAAATGCGTTCGGTTGGTGGTCCCCACCTCTTTTAATATGCCGCCGCTCTTGGTCATCACGTCGGGGATGCGAAAGGCCCCGCCGATCTCCACTAATTCGCCTCGGGAGACGATGGCCTCTTTGCCGTTTACCAGGGTGTCTAGGCAGAGAAGAACGGCTCCGGCGTTGTTATTGACCACCATGGCCGCATCGGCACCGGTGATCTCACAGATCAGCTCTTCCACGGCACTGTAGCGCAGGCCCCTTTTGCCGGTGGAGAGGTTGAACTCTAGATTGGAGTAGCGATTTCCCACCGCCATGATGCGCTCTAAGGCCGCATCGGCCAGGAGGGATCGTCCCAGGTTGGTGTGCACCACGACCCCGGTGCCGTTGACCACTGGTCTGAGGTTGGGGCGCATCTGTGTCTCGATGCGCGCCTGTGCCAGGGTGATGACCGAGGCGAGGTCGATGGTGGGCTCCTCGTCATTGAATATGGCCCGGCGTGTGGCCTCCAGGGCGTCCCGGGCCGCAGCGATGAGGACGCTTCGAGGGACCGTGTGGGGGGGGAGTTCTGCCGAAAGGGCATCGAGGAGGGTATCCACACCTGGAAGGGTGCGTAGCAGCTGTTTCTGAGTATCCCGTAATTTCATTTCCGGTACCTTGGATCAAAGGGTGTCCGTGTGGTGCATCTCCTCTTTATCACCATAGAGTACGGTGGTGAGGCGCGTGGGATGATGGATAATCCCGGGCCTTAGGTGAAGGAGCCATTACGAATAATAAAAGGCCGTCCCATCTCGTGGGGGAATCACCTTAACCTTTTATCTCAAAAGATCACCCCCGGCAAATGCTTTTCCTGGGGGGGCAATTTGTGAGCGGATGGTTAGGTGATGGCCAGTTCCGGGCTTCCCGAGAGTACCCGGTGGGGAATAGCGTCGACGATGGCGGGGAAGTCGGATATGGACATGCCGATAGTCTCCAGCCGCTGCGTCAGGGAGCCCATGTCCACCTTATGTAGGCTCGGGCCGGCGCTGAACATATGAAAGAGGGTATCGGCCACAGAGACGATGGTCACAATCTCACCATGGTCCGGTGCATCAAAGGGGGCGTGGTGGTGGCGAATGGTTTGGGTGATGGAGGCGGGGAGCCCCCATTTTTGAGCCAGTCTCAGCCCTGCCTTGGTGTGGTCGGTTTTTAAGAGACGGTTCTCCGTTGCCACAAGGTCGTTCTCCCTCATGATCTCCCGGTAGAAGAAGGGACGGGCGCCCGATACGAATTGATCCAGTACCACTTTCCCAATGTCGTGGGTGAGGCCTGTGGAGTATGCGGCAAAAGGGGATGCTTTCCCGCTTAAAATGGCTATTTTTTCTGCGACCAAGGCGACGCCGATGGCATGATGGTAAAGACTCCCCTTGGTGAGGGAGTAACCGGTGTAGCTGTTGTTGAGCAGCTTTTTTACGGCCATGGCGGTCACGATTTTGGCCAGGGTGGCCTGGCCGATAATGAGCAGGGCATCATCGATGGAGTCGATGCCCCCTTTGCCTGAAAAGATGGCGGCATTGCAATGTTTAAGGATTTGGGCGCTGATGACCTGGTCTTTTCTCACCTCTTGGGAGAGGTATTCGATGTTGTAGGCATCATCGCCGATCATGCGAAGAATCTTTAAGGCCACCTGGGGAATGGGCTGGATATCATCTAAGCGGGAGATGCGGCCGTTATTATCCTCATCGTCGGATGTCTCTTCGGAGAGGAGGGCAGGGATCACCTCGCAGGTAAATGTGTCCATATTAAAATTGAGGCAGCAGGTAAAAAAACCACCGGTTTCCGATTGAATCACCTCGATGCCGTGGTTGCTTAGAATTTGTTTCACCACTTCGGCGGTGCGTCCACCGATATCCAAGCGAATGTCTTGATTGCTCACCTTGCCTGAAAGGGCCCCTCCGGCGATGACGGCTTGAAGCCTATTTATTTTGCCCCCTTCATGGATAATTTTTCCGATGAAGAGGGGCAGTCCGGTGGCCGCATATTTTTCTCGGTTGTACTCGGTGTTCCCGGTGACAGGTTCGGGTAGAAGAATATGATAGAGCCCGCCCACCTTGGCCTCTGCATCGAAGAGAGCAATGCCGACACAGGAGTTGAGATAGGCCTGGAGGACGAGGGGTTTTTTCCCGTTTATCTGGAACGTTCCTGCCGGGACATGGCGTTTCTGGTAGTAGGTCATACGGAGAGGCTCGCTTGCAAGGGGTTACTTCCATCTTGGGTGGGCAGGGGGCCTGTCACCCTAGGAGCAACTATTCAATCCATTGTGCTCGTAAAATAAAGTATCCGGCAGTGAAGGCGCTCTACCATATATCTTGTAAGGACAGTAAACAGTGATTTATGATGGTGGTGCGCGGGCTGCTTTCTCCTAAAATCTTAGTAGGGCTTAAATAAGGAGAGTTAGCATTTTGCCTCAAACATTGCAATGGGAAAGGCTTTAAACACACTGTTTTTCCATTGTTTTTAGGGCTTCTGGACCATGGCCATCAATCATGGGGGCGACGAGAGGCATTTTGCATGGTGAGTCAGAATAATTTTGGTGCTTTATGCCGTGGATAAAATAGGGTATATCGCCAGGGGCCTTGAAAGGCTATCCGGCAGGTCAGCTGGTTTATCCCTTTAAAAAATGTAACTATTCAGTTCTGCCTCGGTTGGCCTTGCCTGGGGCCACGCTTTTGCCATTATTTTATAATGTTTGATAAACAGGTCGTGGTTAAATTTCTTTTTATAACGATCATTCGCATCCTGGGGCCCAGGGGCGGCAACGCCGCTTCGGCAAAAAATTCCCTGGCTGCCGGAGGCGTCTTTTCATGCATTTTGACCATAAAAAGCTTTTTTTGAGCTGAATAGTGACTAAAAAATTAACGAAGGAGGCACCTTTTGAATCCTAAAGATCGTATCATTTTCCCCTTGGACCTTCCCACAGAGAGGGCCGCTTTGGATTATGCGGCCCTCCTCTCTGGCAAGGTGGGGATGTTTAAAATTGGATTGGAGCTTTTTCTTGAGTGTGGTCCGTCCATTGTGGAGAAGGTTCGCACGGTGGGCGCTGCCGATATTTTCCTCGATTTGAAGCTCCATGACATTCCCGTTACCGTGGAACGGGCTGTGGCCCGTGTGGCCGATCTTGGCGTGCGGTTTTTGACGGTGCACTGTGGGGAGTCTGAGGCCATGCTTAGAGGGGCCGTGGTCGGGAGTCAGGGGAAGGTCGGGATTCTCGGGGTGACAGTTTTAACCAGCGTCGGGTCCGATGATATCCTGAAGTCTGGTTTTCTTCCCCAGTATGCCGAGGATATGAAGAGCCTTGTGGCCAAACGAGCCATGATGGCCCACGACTGTGGCTGTGAAGGGGTGGTCTGTTCCGGTCATGAGGCATCTGTGATTCGTCGGACGATCGGAGATGGCTTTTTCACGGTGACTCCGGGGATCCGCCCCGATTGGGATGGCAAGGTCTCCGACGATCAGAAGCGGGTGATGACTCCCATGGAGGCCATGGTGAATGGTTCGGATTATTTGGTGATTGGTCGCCCCATTCGAGATGCCAAGGACCCTGTGGCGGCGGCGACAAAGGTGGCCCAAGAGATAGCCGAGGGGCTGGCCGCCCGCCATTAAGGGGGCGAGGTGTGCGTTTAGGCGTGTTTGACCAAGGGTCCGGTTCATATGATGAATCGGACCCTTTTTTTGACCGTTTTGTGGGGCGTGGTATGGATATCGCGTTTGACCGTGAGGTCATGATGGAGCTTTTGGTCCTGGCGCCTTCGGGTCTCGATGAGATGATGGCCTTGGGACAGGTGATGACGATTAAGGAGGAGGGGGTCTATGATGTGGTGGTGCTCGATGCGTCACCCACGGGCCACCTGCTTCGATTTCTGGAGATGCCGGCCCTGGTTCGGCAGTGGCTGAGGGCGTATTTTACCGTGTTGATGAAGTATAAGGGGGCGGTGACGTTGACGACGGCCATGGAGAGGGTGGTGGCCGTGTCTCGGAATATCCGAAGGCTCCAGGGGCAGTTGACTCGAGGAGAGGAGACCGCGTTTATCGGGGTGATTCTTTTAGAGACCATGGTGCTTTCAGAGACAGAACGTCTTCTGGATCAAGTGGCGCGTGCCGGGATCTCCTGCCGTCACCTTGTGATCAATCGAATGATGCCGGAAGGGGGGTGTCCTGCCTGTGACTCTGTCCGGATACGTCAGATAGAGGCGTTGGAGAGGGTGCATGCCCACTGGCCCCATCTAAGCCTTATCCCGGTGCCTCTCTTTGTCCCTGCCGTTGAGGGGTGGGCGGGGGTGGCGAAGGTAGCGAAGGTGGCGGCACTTCTTTGACGGTATCTTAAGGCCCCTATTCGTCTGTGTCAGAAAACAAAAAGCCCCGAAGGCGAAACCTTCGGGGCTTTTTAATATGAAGTCTGCCAAACGGGCAGTTACTTTTTGGCTCCCCAGCACGGACTTGAACCGCGGACCCATTGATTAACAGTCAATTGCTCTGCCGACTGAGCTACTGGGGATCAGTCATAAGGACTCAGACTAACTATCTTGATTTGACGGTGGTGTCAAATAAAAAAAACCGAAAAGCGCTTTTTTTTTATGTGGCCACCGCCGGGGCGGCCACATAAACGATTTAAAACCCTTATTCTACGTCGGATTCGATTTTTTTAACCCGGATGGCCAATTCATCCAATTGTGCCGTTGTCGCCATAGAGGGGGCGTCGGTGAGCATGCAGGATGCCTTCTGGGTTTTGGGGAAGGCGATGACGTCTCGGATGGAGGGCATACCGCATAGAATCATCACCAGGCGATCGAGGCCAAAGGCGATGCCTCCGTGGGGAGGCGCACCGGACTCCAGGGCGTTTAAGAGGAAGCCAAATTTCTCTTCATACTCCTCTCTATCCATACCCAGGGCTTTAAACATGCGCTCTTGGACGGCGCGCTGGTGGATACGGATACTGCCGCCACCGATCTCGCAGCCATTCAATACCAGGTCGTAGGCCCTGGAGCGCAGTTTTAAGGGGTCGGTCTCGATGTACTGGTAGTCCTCTTCCAGGGGTGCGGTAAAGGGGTGGTGCAGGGACTGGTAGCGCTTCGCTGTCTCATCGTACTCAAAGAGGGGGAAGTGGGTGACCCAGACAAATCGGAACTCATCTTTGTTGATGAGGTCCATTTTTTCTGCGAGGTGGTTTCTTAAGTTGCCCAAGGCTTCGTTCACCACTTTGGGCTGGTCGGCCACAAAGAAGATCAGGTCGCCCACCTCCATGCCGATGCGTTCGCTCAGGGCCTTCTTCTCGTCATCGGTAAAGAATTTGGCGATGGGAGACTGCCATCCCTCTTCTCGTACCTTGATCCAGGCCAGTCCCTTGGCCCGGTAGATGGCGACGAATTTGGTGAAGCCGTCGATATCTTTTCGAGAGAAGTCCATGCAGCCTTTGGCGTTCACGGCTTTGACCATGCCACCTTTTTTTACGACATCGGCGAAGACTTTGAAGCCGGAGGTCTCAACGATGGTGGATACATCTTTGAGCTGCATGTCGAAGCGAAGGTCGGGCTTGTCCAGGCCGTATCGGTCCATGGCATCTGAGTAGAGAAGGCGCTCGAAGGGGGGGGCGATGTCCTTGCCTAAGACCTCTTTAAATACGTTGGCCACCATGCCTTCGGCGATGCCCATGATATCCTCTTCACCCACAAAGCTCATCTCCATATCGATCTGGGTGAACTCGGGCTGACGGTCTGCGCGCAGGTCCTCATCTCGGAAGCACTTGACGATCTGGTAGTAGCGCTCAAATCCACCGATCATCAAGAGCTGTTTGAAGAGCTGGGGAGACTGGGGCAGGGCGAAGAACTGACCCTGGTTAACGCGGCTGGGGACCAAGTAGTCACGGGCACCTTCCGGCGTGCTCTTGGTGAGAAAAGGCGTCTCGATATCGATAAACGCCTGGTCGTTGAGGAAGCTGCGGATGGCCTGGGCCGTCTTGTGCCGGTTGAGCATGGTTTTCTGGTATTTGGGGCGTCTCAGGTCGATATGACGGTTCTTGAGGCGGATGTTCTCGCCCACTTCGATATCGTCTTCCACGAGAAAGGGGGGGGTGGTGGCGCGGTTTAAGATGCGCAGCTCGTTTACGGAGATTTCGATGGCTCCGGTGATCATCTTGTCGTTGATCATATCATCGGGGCGTGCGGCGACGGTGCCCCGGATGCCGAGGACAAATTCGGAACGAACGGCGTGTGCCTTGTCATGAACCTCGGTGTTCTCTTCAGGGCTGAAGACTACCTGGGCGATGCCGCTTCTGTCTCGTAAATCCACAAAGATAACGCCGCCGTGGTCTCGTCGGGTCTGAACCCAACCCATAAGGGTTACCTCTTCTCCCACAAGGGCTGTACCCAGATCGGTACAGTTGTGGGTTCGTCTCATATCACCAAGTAGATCTGTCAATGCCCTGACTCCTTTACTCTTTTCTGATTCCTGATCGTATCTTTGATAGCCTCTTAAACATGTGCATCATCGGCGGGTTATGAAGCGCCCAGGGCGCCATGGAGCCGGTCTGTTTTTAGAGTGCTGAATCGTTGATTGGTTTATTTAAATTGTTGGGCCAGTGTCTCCACCAGTCCGTCTAAGGGGAGTTCATCCTGCTCTCGTGTGGTCATATTGCGCAAGGTTACTCGCCCCGTTTTCAGTTCATCGTCGCCCACCATGAGGACATGGGCTGCTTTTAGTTTGTCGGCTCGCTTCATGTGGCTCTTGAGGCTGCGCCCGCTGAAGTCGGTCTCACAGGAGATGCCCCGAGCGGCCAGCTGCATGACCCAATGGGCCGCGGTTTCCGTGGCCTTCTCGCCCAGGGGGGCGATGTAGAGAGTGGGGCCAGGTGCCTCGATGCTCTGTTGCATGGCCACGATCTCTGCCAGGCGATCGAAGCCGATGGCAAAGCCGATGGCCGGAACTTCCGGTCCTCCCAGGGCTTTGACCAGGCCATCGTAACGGCCGCCACCTGCCACTGCATTCTGGGCGCCCAAAGAGGTGGTGAGGATCTCAAAGGCCGTGCGGGTATAGTAGTCAAGGCCGCGCACGAGGTTCTTGTCCACCTCATACTCCACGCCATTTTCCGTGAGCACGCGTTTGACCGTCTCGAAATGGTCGGAGCACTCATCGCAGAGGTGGTCGAGGATGGATGGGGCGCCCACCACCGCCTCCCGGCATGCGGGGACCTTGCAGTCCAGAACCCGTAGGGGGTTTTTTTCGCTTCGTCGGAGGCAATTTTCACAGAGATGCTCTTTTTTTGCATCCAGGAGCTCTTTTAACGCCTTCTGAAACTTTGGACGGCAGCAGGGACAGCCCAGGGAGTTGATGTGGGCTTTGACGTCTTTTGCCTTCAGTGTTGCAAGAAGGGTGGTGAGCATGAAGATGAGTTGGGCATCCAAATAGGGAGAATCGATGCCGAATACCTCGGCGTCGATCTGGTAGAACTGGCGATAGCGCCCTTTTTGGGGGCGTTCCCTGCGAAACATGGGGCCGATGGTGTAAAATTTCCGAATGGGGTCTGCGGCATACATCTTGTGCTGGATGTAGGAGCGGACTACGGATGCCGTGGCTTCGGGGCGCAGGGTGATGTGCCCTCTCTTGCCGTCCTCGAAGGTGTACATCTCTTTTTCGACGATATCGGTGGTGTCTCCGATGCTCCGGGAGAAGAGTTCCGATTTTTCCACGATGGGGAGACGAATTTCCTGGAATCCGAAATTTTCAAATGTCTCTTTGGCTGCGCGTTCGATGGTCTGCCACACTTCAATTTCACCGGGCAGAACATCCTTGAATCCTTTGATAAGCTGTATCATGTGCTGTGCTCAAACCGCCTTATACCTGCATCTTAAGTTCAAAAGAAAAGGCCGGGCCCTTTTGTGAGTCTTCAAGGTGGGCCAGGGCCCCCGTCGGTGTGTGGAATGCCGCCATTTTTAAGATCATGAAAATCATACCATAATAAACACGAGAGCGCCCTGTGTAGATGACAAGACCTAGGGTTTTAAACGGTGATTCATGATGATTTTCGGATGGTTGCATGGTCCCGTAAGCCTGGAGGGGTGCAAATCAACCTCTTCTTGTACCGCAACAGGAGATTGCCGGTCAATACTTAATGTTTCTCAATAGATGCATGCATCGGGAAATGAATTGAGTTTTTATTGGGCCTGCAGTATGGAATGAAATCGTGGAGTCGTCAAGAAGGGCTGTGGTTGGGATGGTTTGTCTCGAATTCATGGTGGGAGATGGGGCCGCGGGAGATGGATCTTTTTAAAAATTGGGTAAAAATGAAAATGTAAGGAGGCGTTAACGTGAAAGCAAGATGTGCCATTGTGGGGTGCGGGCGTGTGGGGGCGAGTCTGGCGGAGCATTTATACAAGGCGGGGTATCCCATATGTGGGGTGGCCAGCCGGCGTCTTATATCGGCGCAACGGGTGGCGGAAAAGATACCGGGAACCCCTTTTTCCACCGATGCGGCCGAGGTGACTCGTGGGGCCGATGTGGTGTTTATCACCACCCCGGATGATGCCATTGCCGGTGTGGCCGAAGCCATCGCTTTGGAAGGGGGGATTCAGAAAGGGGCGTCAGTTTTTCACTGCAGCGGATCTCTGCCCTCCACTATTTTGCTCCCGGTGACGGAGGGCGGGGGGGTTATCGGATCGATGCACCCCTTGCAGAGTTTTGCCGGCGCCGCCTCGGAGCGGAGTCCTTTCGACTCTATTATTATGTCGGTGGAAGGGGACGCCGAGGCCGTCGAACTGGCCCTGGCTATGGCCCGAGATCTGGGGGCCAGGGGCATTACCATCGAGACCCATGCCAAGACCATGTACCATGCCGCCGCCGTTGTGGCCTCCAACTGTTTTGTGGCGGTTCAGGATATGGCATGGCGATTTATCGGTGACGCGGGGGTCTCCGAGGCAGATGCCTGGAGCGTTCTCGGCCCCCTCATTGAGGGGACCCTGGCCAATATCAAAAAAGTGGGGCCTGTGGGTGCCTTGACCGGTCCCATCGCCCGGGGTGATGTGGCCACCATCGATGCCCATCTGGATAAGATTTCCGAAATGCAGCCCGATCTCGAGCCTCTCTACAGGGCCCTTTGTCGTCATACCGTGGATATCGCCACTCGAAAGGGGACGCTTTCCCGGGAGGCCAGGGGCCTCCTTGTGGAACATTTGGGGTGATGTCGTGTATGGGAGCCGAGTGGACTCTTAGGGCCACTCGGTGCCCATAGCAATGAGACAAAAATAGCGCATGGCTCTTCGTGTAAGGGTCATGCGCTATTTTTGTCTGATGACTATTTTAAGCGTGAAAGAGTCGTCTATTTAAGATGGCTTTTTAGTATACTATTTGTTTTTATGTAAGAATATTTTTGATGTTTTTTCAAATCTTTGGGGTGCCCATGTTTCTGGCAATTGGAAAAAAATAATTGTACAATTTTCAATGGTCACGCCATGCACGGATGCCCCTGGGGGTTCCTCTATTCTTGGGTGGGTATGATCCTCTCACGTGAGGAGCTTTTGGGGTTTTTTATAAAAATGATCTCTTTTTTTCATATTTTTTAATCTTATACGGGGCTGGACCTTCTTAAACGCCTTGTTTGTTAAGGGCGATCCTTTTTTATAGTGGGCTCCATAATATTTCATTTTATCCCCTCTTTTTTTATGGCTCAAGGGTCTATCTTGAGCCATCCCGCCTTTTTTTTCTTCGCCGTTGGGGTTCGGCACATTTTTTCATATTCTCTTCGCTTTTATCGAGGGGATGGTCTTTGTCACCCAAGGCTACCTTGCCCCGAACGTTTTTTTGTTTGGCGTTCGTGCCCCTTCTTGAGGGTGAACCCCAGTTTATTCAATTTATTTAAAATGGTGCGTGTTGTGGGGAGCATGGTGTTGTCATATCCCTTCTCAGATATTAATCGTCGTCGAACTTCGGATGCGGTGATGGGCAGATAGATATTTGAGCCTCTGAATGTGGGGTCGTTTTGGCATAAGGGGGTGACAATGTCATGGATATCTTTCAGGAGTTTTGGTAGCTGCGCTTCAGATCTCTTGCGTCCGCGCGATGCGTAGTTGTCCACGCATATGAGCCCCGATTTTAACTCTTTGATCCCCTTGTTGATCGTGGATCGATTCCAGCCAAGATATCTCTCCGCCTTGTATTTTCCGCCATATCCAATGAGCGTGACCACTTTTGCCATAAATATTCGGCGTTCAGCCCCATGCAGGGTCTCTCGTGTTTCGTTTAAGAAGGCGCAGAGCTCTTCGGTGAGGCCTTCGGTTGATATCAAATTTTTAACCACTTTGTTACTTGGCATAAATACAACCTTAAAAATGAATTAACACCTGTGTTGGATACGATGATCAATGCATGAAATATCTATTATCAGTTATACTGAAAATTTCTTAAAAATTGTATAGTTTATTTTTTCTTTAAAATAGCTTTTATAAGTGTTCCTCTGAAGGGATCAATACTGTCGTTTTGGCAGTAAAGTTGGGTTTGTATAGGCATATTTTCTCGTTATAATTGTTTGTATTTAGTGGTTTACTGTTTTTAGATACTATATCTTATTTCTATAATATATTACCTAAATATAGTCGTATTATTATTTTAGGTTTTATGGTAATAATGGAGTCAATAATGTATTCCTTTTATTGCTTGTTATCAATGGAGATTTTGAGCCCGTAGATGTGGGGTCTTATAAGAGTCTGTGGCGCCGTGCCATGCTTATTTGTCCTTCCTGTGGGCGTGCACTCTTCTCCGTAGGTGATGGAGCGCAATGTGGGTGGGCGGCCCTTTAAGACGCAATCAGTGTGCATGACGTGGGGCGCCGGAGGGTGATGGGGCGATTTTTATGGAGGCTCTTTTTGTCACCTGCAAAGATGGATGTTTAAGTCGTATTTCTTAAATATCAGGTGTCTGTTTTTTATTCGGGTTGAGTCATCCGTTGATGACAGAAAAAGGGAGGGACGGTGAGGGCTGCTTATTTTATTATTTT
Source organism: Desulfobacteraceae bacterium (assembly GCA_013619155.1). Lineage (GTDB taxonomy): Bacteria > Desulfobacterota > Desulfobacteria > Desulfobacterales > Desulfolunaceae > Desulfoluna. The sequence continues at coordinate 12,794 of JABXKT010000038.1, read as the reverse complement.
TTTACTGCTCATTAATCCAGTGCTACCGGTATTTTCTAGTACGGAGACACCGGTTGACTCTGTGGCGCTCGGGCTTTCAGAGTTTATTCATCGCGTCAAGGATCACAATGAGACCTTGAAGGCGAGGCGTCTCGATTGGGAAACCGGTCGGGAGAGAGTGAAGAAAGCCGCATCGATATTTGAACCGGAATGGGTCCTCTCCTTTAAGCATGAAGACGTTGAAAAAAAGAGCACGAAAAAGGAGCAGCAGTACTTATGGCGTAATGAAATTGATGAGGGCACCGATACCTACAGTACCGGAATCAATGGTCTTCTCTATCCGGGTACCAAGTATCGTCTTGAATACTCCATGGATGATATTTCCGATACCTACAACCGAGACGATGGTGATGAATATCAGAATTTTTTAGGCGTGAGTCTCTTGCAGCCTCTTCTTAAAGGGGCCGGTATCAAGACGACCACGGCTCAGATTCGCATCGCAGAGACAGAGGCCAGTATTGATTTTCAAACTTACCGGCGTCAGTTAACGCAGTTGATATATGAGGCCGCCACGGTTTACTGGAATCTTAAATTGGCCCAGGACAAATACAAGGTACGCCTAGAGTCGGTGGCCAATGCGGAAAAACTTCTCAAGGACAATCAAGAGAAGACTGCGGCGGGAAAGGTGGCCCAGACGGAAGTGATTGAAGCCATGGCCGGGTTGATCTATCGCCAATCCTTGGAAACGGCGGCTCGGCAATCTCTGGTGGAATCCATGAATCAGATTCGGACCTTTCTGGCAGGCGTTGTGAATAGTGATCCTCACTCATTTCGAGCCGTGGATGATATCGATGTGGCGCCCTTGGAGATTAGCTTCGAGGAGAGTGTGAAGAAAGCCTTTCGGCTTCGCTTCGATTACCTCGCGGCTCAGAAGCGCATTGAGCGTGAACAGATTCGGATTGCTTTTGCTAAAAATCAGCGATGGCCTCAGCTTGACTTGAGTGCGAGCTATGGTCTCAACGGGCTTGGGAATCAGGCCAATGATTCCCTGGAAAAAGCCTGGGACCGGGACTATATCTCCTGGGATGTGGGGCTGAGTCTCACGGTTCCTCTGGGTGGGGGGCGGCAGTCCCGAAGTGAGTTGGCCATGGCTCGCTATCAGAAACAACAGGCCCTTCTTGAGTTTAAATCTGTAGAAAAATCAGTCATCAACGCTATTGACAGTGCGCGTCATCTTGTTGAAAGCGAGCGTATTCAGGTCTCTAATTATGATCATGTCGTGGCGCTGAATCGTGAGCTTTTGGACATAGAGATGGCCCGGTTCTCATCGGGCAAGAGTAATAGCCGGCTTCTCCTGGAAAAAGAGGAGGAGTTGAACCGAGCCTTGGAGGCGGAGAAAGAGAGTCGGGTCCGTTACAAGAAAGCGGTGATGCAACTTGACATGGCGCAAGGCTCACTGCTTGAAACGTTCGGAGTGGATATCGGCGCTGTAGAAGGGACTGAAGGCGTATGAAAAAAATGGAAAGGGTCCTTATTCGACGGGGCATTGCCGGATTGATCATGATGATGATGGCCGTCTCCCCTGTGTTCGGCTTGGAGGCGATGAGGGTGCCTGGGATTACCGAAGCGGTTCACGATGTGACCTTAAGCGCAGAGGCCACGGGGCAGATCTCCGTTCTCTATGTGAGGGAGGGGAGCCGGGTAAAAAAAGGGGATAGGCTCCTCGGGCTGGAGAGCCGCATCGAGACCCTTGAGGTTCAGCGTCAAAAGCTGATCTGGGAGAGTCGGGTCGAACTGGACTCAGCCATAGAACGTATCGTCATTCTTAAGTCCCTGCTCGACTCAAATCGCTCCCTTTATGAAAAGACCCGATCGGTGAGTGAGGAAGAGCTCCAGAAGATGGAGTTGGATTATAAGATGGCTGTTGCGGAAAAAAAACGACTGCAGGTCGCCGAGAAGCGGGAGAAGATCGAGTACGAAATAGCACGTGAAACCCTTGAGAAACGCATGGTGACCTCTCCTGTGGATGGTGTTGTGGTGACTCTATTTTTAGATAAAGGTGAGCATTGCCAGTCACGGGAACCCCTGATTCGTGTGGCCGATACGCGGCGATGTCTCTTTGTCAGTAACGTCACGGCAGAGGTCGGTCACCAGCTGAAAAACAGACAGACAGTGGTGCTTCATATCGGTACCGGTGACTTCTCTATAGAGAAAAAGGGTGAGATTGTCTTTATCTCCCCGGTGGTTGATTCGGCCAGTGGTCTGATGGAAGTCAAGGTCGAATTTGATAACACGGATGAAGCTGTTAAACCCGGCATTTCAGGGAGGTTGAGCCTAACGTTAAGATAAAAATTTATGTTTCATGATTTTTTAACTCCATGTTTTTTAGGCAGGCACGTCCTCCTAACGGCTCCGGTTGGCTCCTGACCGGATAACTTGTCACACGTTTTATATATTGTGCGGTGGTGATGGCTTTTTAGCGCCGATGATAGACGATTATGGCCCCAGCACCATCCATAAAATGACGAATAAAATATAAGAAAATAAGGTGAGAATATGTTCAAAAAGCTTGTCGCATTAAACAAAGAGACCCATGCCGCTAAAAAAATTAAACCACTCAATACCTTTGATTTTGCCCGTAAATCTTATCTGGCTTCCATTGTGAGCAGCGAATTTTTTCGTGCGGCGTCTACATACCCCATTGTTTTTATCGAAGATCCTAAAAAAGATGAGTTCAGGCCGGTGGTTCTCTTGGGACTGGAGCCTGAGGAGAACCTTTTTGTGAGTGAAGAGGGGAAGTGGGAGGCCTCATATATTCCGGCCATTATTCGACGGTACCCCTTTGGTCTTGCTCAGACGGTGGAGGAGGATCGCTTTACCATCTGCTTAGATGAGGAGAGTGAATTTTTAAATGAGGAAGAAGGGGATGCACTCTTCAACGAAGAGGGTGAGCCCACTGAGGTTCTGGAGCGTGTGAAAAAATATTTAGGCGAGTTGCAGGCCATGGAGCAGGTGACCACTCAGCTCTGCAAGGATCTGAAAGAACGCAATATGTTCACGCCTCTTAATATGCAGATCAGTAACGCCGGAGAGCTGAAAAAAATAACCGGTGGTTACATGATCAATGAGCAGCGATTGAATAATTTAACGGATGAAGATTTTCTGACCTTGAGGAAAAGCAATGCGCTTCCCTTGATCTACGCTCATCTCACCTCCTTAACTCAGGTGGAACGTCTCTTAAAACTCAGGACGGCAAAGCTCGAAGCGACGGAATAATTTCCTCTGCAATGAAGGGTCGGTATCGGTTGAAGATGAACACTGGCGCTCTGCGCCAGTGTTTTTACTTGGTATAAAAAAAATGATGGATGCGCCCATAGTGTCGGAAAAAGAGATATTTTTAAACGATATCAATCAACTGATTCGTGAAATTAACCAACTGCGTCGATTCCAGGGGGAACCCGATGCATTTTGGGCCGCCTTTCTCGACAAAAGTTCCGACCTGTGTGGCGCCGATTATGGATCGCTATTGATCCGGAGCGATGATGCGTGGCGCTGTGCCGCGGCATGGCCCCAAAAAGGGGCCATGGATCTCTCCCGTCTCGGCACCCGACTCCATGATATTGCTCAAGGGGCCGTGAAAAAAGGGTTTGCTCTGGAATCCGGCCAAGAGACATCTCTCCAGAAAGGCGGCGTCACCCTGGCCAGTATTCGTCTGGATATGGGTACATCGGAAGATGCGGTGGTCGTTTTTCTCATGGAAGGGACCATGACGGCCTATTTCGCCGAGGCCATGGTACGTCTGCAGTTGGTGACGGATGTTCCGTCGGTCTATGTGCAATTTCGATCCCTTGAAGAGGGGCGTCAGGAGTCCCATCGCGTGGCCGGCGCCATGGATCTGATGGTTCAGATAAACGATGAGGTGCGGTATGTGGCGGCGACCATGACCCTTTGTAACGAAATCGCCTCTCGTTTTAAATGCTCCCGTGTGGGACTCGGATGGCTGGAAAATCACTATGTACGGCTTAAATCCCTGAGTCACGTGGATAAATTTGAGAAGAAAATGGATGCGGTTCAGGCCCTGGAAACAGCCATGGAAGAGGCTCTGGACCAGGATGAGGAGATTCTCCTGCCCGGGGACCCCGCAGGGGATCAGGTGGTTTTGGCCCATGGGAACTTCTCTCGAAAATTTGGTGGCGCGTTTATGGTCTCGGTGCCCCTGCGTTTGGATGGGGAGTCCGTGGGGTGTTTAAGTTGTGAGCGCTCAGAGGCCCCTTTTTCTGAAGGAGAGGTGTTGGCCTTGCGGGTGGTCTGCGACATGGTTGCCCGTCGGATGAACGATCTTTATCTCAGCGATCGGTGGGTGGGGGCACGGGCGGCCATGGGGCTGCGGAGAGGACTCTCCGGCCTGTGGGGAGTGGAGCACACCGTGGCAAAGATCATCGGGATTCTCATCTCTTTGGCCCTGGCCATCCTTCTCTTCGGTACCTGGCCCTATCGTCTGGAGGCACCCTGCATTCTGAAAACCGATGCCCTCGCCTATCTTCCCGCTCCCTTTGATGGCTATATCGATGAGGTCGAGGTGGAGGTGGGCGACTCGGTGGATGAGGGGCACCCCCTTTTTCGCCTGGATACCAGAGAGCTTTTTTTTAAGGAGTCATCGGCCATTGCCGATGAGAATCGCTTTGTGGGGGAAGCGGATAAAGCCCGTGCTCAGGGCGCCTTGGCCGATATGAATATCGCCTTGGCCCGTAAGGCCCAGGCCCGGGCCCGTCTGGATCAGATCCGTTTTCTCTTGGCCCACTCCCGTGTGAACGCCCCCTTTAAAGGGATCGTGGTGGAGGGCGAGAAAAAAGAGCTCCTGGGGGCGCCGGTGCGCAAAGGGGACATCCTCTTCAAGGTCGCCCGCCTGGAAAATCTCTACGTGGAGCTCAGTGTGGATGAACGGGATATCCATGAACTTAAGGTCGATGCCGAGGGTGACATCGCCTTTACCGGACGACCCGACCTTAAATTCCCCATTCGGGTAGAGCGCATCACCCCCATGGCCGACGCCAAGGAGGACGGAAACTATTTTATGGTGAAGGCGGTGATAGAAGGGGATGCAGCCTTCTGGTGGCGGCCCGGTATGAGCGGTATCGGAAAGATTCGTGTGGGACGGCGGCCCCTGATCTGGCTGGCGACCCATCGGACCTTAGATTTTCTTCGTATGAATTTGTGGTGGTGATATGAACAGAGCCGGACGGACATTCAGTGACTCCTGGTATCGTATCGCCGATCTCAAGGTCAGCCTCAGGCCCACGGTGGCGGTGCGTAAACACTATTTTAGAGGGGCGTTATGGTACATTCTCCACGACCCCTTTAATAACCAATTTTTTCGGCTGCGCCCCGCCTCGTGGGCCTTTGTCTCTCGCTTGCGTCCCGACCGCCCGGTGAGCGAGGTGTGGCAGCGGTGTCTCGAGCGCCATCCCGATGAGACCCCCGGTCAGGAGGATGTGATTCATCTTCTCACCCAGCTCTTCTCCTCCAGTCTCCTCTTTTTTGAGACCCCTGCAGACACCGAGAAGGTGTTTGGCCGTTACGAGAAACGCCGCACCCAGGAGATGCGCTCCCGGCTCATGAGTGTTTTGTTTATGCGCATCCCCTTGTGGGATCCGGAACAGACGCTCCAGAAGATCAGCGGGCTGATTCGTCTCCTTGTGGGTCCCGTGGGGGGCATGGTTTGGGCGGTGACGGTTCTTGCCGCCCTGAAAGTCTTTGTGGATGGATTCGATCGGGCCATGGATCAGGCCCAGGGCGTCCTGGCTCCGGATAACCTTATTTTTCTCTACCTGGCCCTTCTGGTGATCAAGGGGCTCCATGAGTTCGGACACGCCTTTGCCTGCAAACGGTTTGGGGGGGAGATCCATACCATGGGGATCATGCTCCTTATCTTAACCCCCATGCCCTATATCGACACCACCTCGAGCTGGTCGTTTCGGAGTCGCCGGCACCGGGCCTTCGTGGGGGCGGCGGGCATCCTGGCCGAGATCTTTATGGCCGCCCTGGCTACCCTGGTATGGGCGCATACGGGGGCAGGGGGCCTCCATAGTCTGGCGTATAACATCATGTTCCTGGCCTCTTTCTCCACCCTTGTCTTCAACGCCAACCCCCTGCTTCGCTTTGATGGCTACTATATCTTCTCCGATCTTCTGGATATTCCGAATCTGCATACCCAGGCCCGGGCCCATCTTAAATATCTGGCACAGCGGTATCTCTTTGGCATCCGGGAGGCTTCGACGCCGGCCGAAGATGCCCATGAGGCCTTCTGGCTTACCGGTTTTGGTGTGGCCAGCGCTCTTTACCGGGTGATTGTCTTCGTCGGTATTCTCTTCTTTGTGGCGGATATGTATCTCCCCTTGGGGGCGCTCATGGTCTGTGCCGGTCTCATCACCTGGGGGGTCATGCCCCTGGTACGCATGGTGGGGTATTTGGCCGTGAGTCCGGACCTTGTAAAAAATCGATGTCGGGCCGTCTCCATCACTCTCCTTGCCGGAGGGCTCCTTCTCATTCTTCTCCTGGTGTATCCATTTCCCAGCCGGTTTACGGCACCGGGGGTTCTTGCGGCCGAATCGACACGTCACGTTTTTAACGACACCGCCGGTTATGTGGATCAATTGCTGGTGCCATCGAGCACCTGGGTGGCGACGGGCACCCCCCTTATTCGCCTTCGCAACCGGGAGCTGACCTTTGAGATCCGAGAAGCCATGGCTCAATACGAGGAGACCCTGGCCCTTTACAAAAAGGCTGCCTTAGAGTCTGCCGGGGAGTTGGACTCTATTTTAAAGCGTCTTACGGCCCACGAGATGCATCTGGATAATTTGCGCAGAAAAGAGAGTCATCTGATTGTTCGCGCCCACCAAAGGGGGCTCTGGGTCTCCCCCCAAGGTCATGAGATGGTGGGCGTCTGGCTGGCAAGGGGGCGGCAGGTGGGCGATCTGGTGGATCCTGAACGATTTCAATTTTCCGCCGTGGTTCCCCAGAAGATGGCGGCCCATCTCTTTGAGGGCCGGATTCTCGGTGCCGTGGTGCGGCTCTATGGGCAGGCGCAGATCGATCTTGGGGTGGATGATTATCAGATCATCCCCTTCGAGCAGAAACGTCTCCCCTCGGCGGCCCTGGGGTGGCGTTCCGGGGGCGGGGTGGCCACGTCCATGGCAGACCGCACGGGTCTTGAGACCGTGGAGCCCTTCTTTCATATCTACGCTCACCTGAAGCCTGACGTTTCCGTGGCCTTCTTCCAGGGCCGTTCCGGTAAAATTTGCTTTGTCTTGCCCGATCAACCCCTTGTGGGTCAAGCGATTCGGTACATGAGACAGCTGATCCAAAAGAGGTATCAATTATGATGACAACGTCTCGGGAGTATCAGCGAACCCATATTGTGATGCCCGCATCGATTCCTGGGGGAGTGGATGGGGTGATCAGTGGTCTCGTCGGCAGGTATCGTCGCAATCCGGTGGCCGTTGGCGGACTGAAGCGGGAGGCGGAGATGATTGATCGAAGGGGTCATGCCTTAGGCTCGCTCTCCGGGGGGGCCTTGCACCATAGGCTCCAGGAACTGAAGATCCGGTTTCGAAGAGAGGGACGGGATAAGCGGCCATTGGTGCAGGATGCCCTGGCCACACTCTCCGAGGCGGCATACCGAACCTTAGGTATGCGGCCCTATCCGGTGCAGCTGATGGGGGCGCTGGCCTTAAACAGGGGATGGCTTGCCGAGATGGCCACCGGTGAGGGCAAGACACTCACCGTCACGCTTCCCGCTGTGCTGGCCGGATGGACAGGCCGGCCCTGTCACGTCATCACGGCCAACGACTATCTGGCCGCCCGGGATGTGGCCGAGATGAGGCCCCTCTTCGACTATTGTGGCCTCTCCACGGGGTGTGTCACCGGGGAGATGATGCCCGAAGAGCGGAAGGCCAGCTATGATTGCGGTGTGGTCTACACCACGAGTAAGGAGATTCTGGCCGATTTTCTTCGCGATCGCCTGAAGATGGCCCCCTTCCACCACGCCTCCCGCCGGTTGATACGCGGACTCCATCGTCCCGGCGCCCAGACCCCAGACGGTGTCGTTATGCGGGGCATCGATACGGCCTTTGTGGATGAGGCGGACAGTGTGCTCATCGATGAGGCGGTGACGCCGCTCATTATCTCTGTGGCCCGAGAGAATCCTCTGTTGAAGGAGGTCATTTTAACCGCCCATGAGATGGCGGAATCTCTGGAAAGGTTCCGTCATTATCAGGTGGATGAGAAGCGCCGGGATATTTTTCTGACGGAGGCCGGTCACGATGTGCTGGAGAGGTCTGCCCACCGCCTTAAGGGGATGTGGCAGGGAAAATCCCGCCAGGTGGAGCTTTTGAAGCAGACCTTATGTGCCAGAGAGCTCTATCACAGGGATCAGCACTATGTGGTTCAGGAGGGGACGATCATTATCGTCGATGCCTTTACCGGTCGGCTCATGCCCCATCGGACCTGGAGCCATGGGCTGCATCAAGCCGTGGAGATGAAGGAGGGGGTGGCGATGACCGATCCTGCCGAGACCCTGGCCCGGTTAAGCTTTCAGCAGTTTTTTCGTTTTTTCAGGCACCTCGCCGGGATGACGGGCACGGGGCAGGAGGCGGCCAGTGAGTTCTGGCATATCTACACCTTGCCTTACGTCTCCATTCCCACCCACAGGCCCTGTATACGAACCCTGGCCCGGGATGCTGTTTTTCTGAATCGGGATCAGAAATGGGCGGCCGTGGTGGCGGAGATTGTTAGGGCACATCGCATGGATCGGCCGGTGCTTGTGGGCACCCGCAGTGTCGAGGAGAGCGAGGTGCTGGCCGAACGGCTCACTTCCGAGGGACTTGTCTTTAAAGTCCTCAATGCGGTGCGTCATGCCGATGAGGCACAGATCGTGGCCGGTGCCGGGGAGAAGGGCAGTATCACCATTGCCACCAATATGGCGGGCCGGGGTACCGATATCAAGCTTGGCTCCGGTGTGGTTGAACTCGGGGGGCTGCATGTGATTGCCACCGAGAGGCACGAGACCGGCCGTGTCGACAGGCAGCTTTTTGGGCGATGCGCCCGCCAGGGAAACCCGGGAAGCGCTCAGGCCTTTATTAGTTTAGATGATGAGTTGATCCGGAACAAGGCACCGGGATGGGCATCGACCTGGCTTAGCACCGCCCTTGTCGCCAAGGTGCCCGGGGCGTGTGCGATGGTGAAAAAAGTGTGTCTCTCTGCCCAGCGAGCGGCAGAACGGCAGGCGTATCGTCAGAGAAAAAATGTATTGAAAAATGATGCCTGGATGGCTGAGGCACTCTCTTTCACGGGTTCGGAGAGTTTTTAAATATGAGTAGATTCTGTTTTCTATCACCGGTTGTGTTCAATGGGTTTATTCAGTGGAGTGGGGGATTACATGAGCGGTAAAAAAGTGAAAAATTTATTCAATTTGGAAAATCTTGAACCGAGAATCATGCTCTCGGCGGATCCTCTCTTTGGCCTGCTTCAGACCCTGGCACCCGATGCATCCGATGCCCTTTCGACCCCGGATTCTCAACCCATACTTGCCGAAGAGATTCAGATTACCATGGCAGAACTCCCGGATAAGGGAGATGCTCCGGATTCCACGGCCTCTTTTTCAGAAATTTTCTCCGGGATGGACACCGATACGCCGTCAGCGGCCACCGGAACCGAAGAGGGCCTCTCCAGTAGTTCCGAGTTGAATATTTTACAAGAGGGCACCGACGCTGTGTCCAGCGCCCGCATGATTCATCTCATTCCCCGTGAGAGTCTGGATTCAGACCTTGTCCTCGATTTGTCGGATACCCTCTCCGGGACCGGAACCATTCATGGGGACGTGGTCAACAGCGGAGTGGTCAGTCCGGGTAACTCTCCCGGCATGCAGACCATGGATACCTACACCCAGAGTCTCTCCGGCACCTTACGCATCGAGATCGCCGGAGAGACTCCCGGGGTCGGATATGATCAGATCAATGTCACCGGCCAGGCCGTTTTGGACGGAACCCTGGAGATCGTGCTCCTTGACGATGTGGTCTTAAAGGTTGGGGACACCTTCGATATCATGACCTACGGCTCGGTCTCCGGCAGTTTTTCCCATGGTACGGGGCTGACGGGATTTGGCGATGGTAACCTCTACTTTGATGTGGTCCAGAAGGCGGATCGGCTCCAGCTGGTGGTGAAAGAGACTCTGGGCGGCGGTGATTTTCATATCACCGGTGCCTCTACCTCGGACCTTGACAACCTGGGGATCTTCTTCAACCACGACTACTTTACGGAATCCGCTCTCTCTGTCAGCTTTTCGGCCATGCTCAATATCAGTGATTACGTCTACCTGAATGGTACCTTCTCCTTTGGGGTGGGTGGCATGACGGCACTGGATGTGGCTACCGGTCTCCCCTCCGATCTCTCGGGCGTGGGAGATGATGTGACGGCGGATCTCTCCGGCCTCTCGGGTATCTCCGATGATTATGCCACCATCGAGGACCTGGAGATGGAGATCTTCACCCTGGGTGTCTCCGATGTGAATGCCTTCGTGGGATTTTCCGGCCCCTATTTTATCGACAGCAACGATGATGGCCTCATCGACGAGAATGATACCCCCGATGAGGATGTATTTGGCTTTGTGCTGAACGATTTTGATCTGGGCCTGATGTTTATGGAGCCAGAGCTTGCCATGACCCCCGGTTATGACTGGCTCCCCTCCTTTTATGCCGGCGCCGGCCATGCGGATAGCTTTGCCTTTAAAGGCCTGGCTGGTGATCAGTTTTGCCTTGAGACGGGCGATATCGCCTTGAATTTTAACAGTGGCAGCGGTTGGGCCTTGGGGCTGGATACGCCCGTGGTCAATTTTTTGACCAGCTTTGAAAGCGCGAAAGGGGCTGGAGACGGAAGTTTTGAACTCTTCCCGGGCAGTGACGACGCCCTGGTAGTGAACTTTGACGGTAAAGAACAGATGGCCCTGAGCGTGACCGATGCGGTCCTGGGAATCTCCGATTTCTTCAGGGTGAGGGGTGATTTTACCTTTGAAAGTCGCAGTGACTCGGTTCTGCTCTCCGATGGTCTCACGGCCGAGGTGGATATGTTTACCCTGGCTGCCGGTGATGTGGATGCCTTTGCCGGGGTGAACGGCTCTGACGCAGACCGGTCGGGTCTCTCCCTTTCCAGTGTGGATTTTGTCCTGGCCCTGATGACAGACCGGGTCGATGCGGATCGCACGTGGACCTCGCTTCAGGCCCAGGCTGAGAGTGCTGCCTTTGAAGGCGTTGAGGGTCTCACCATCTCCGCCACCACCCTCTCCGTGGAGATCAACCGGGCGGCCGTTGACGGCACCCTGGTGGATTACGCCAGTCAAAGCCTGGTGGTCGCTACCGGACCCTCAAAAACCATGACCCTCACCATGGACGGTGACGATGGCCAGCTCCTTCGGGCCTCGGGCCACATGGAGATCGACGCCTTTGGCTTCTTTGTGGTGGAGGGGGGCTTTGCCTTCGAAAAGTCCACCGAGACGGTGAACCTTTCCGATGAGACCACGGCCACCGTGGATCTCATGACCCTGGGCGGGACCAACGTGGACGCCTTCGCCGGGATCAATGGCGGCACCGCCAACCAGATGGGTTTTGCCCTGGGGAGTCTGGACTTTGCCCTGGCCCTCTTAAGCGATCAGGCCGATCCCGCCCGCCAGTGGACCTCTTTAGAGGCCAACGCGGGCAGCGCCGTCTTTGCCGGCATCGAAGAGGCCAACGCGGGCAGCGCCGCCTTTGCCGGCATCGACGGCCTCACCATCTCCGCCACCACCCTCGCCGTGGAGATCAACCGGGCGGCTACTGACGGGACCCTGGTGGATTACGCCAGCCAAGGCCTCATGGTCACCACCGGCCCCGATAAGACCCTGACCCTCACCATGGACGGTGAAGATGGCGAGCTCCTCCGAGCCTCGGGCCATATGGAGATCGACGCCTTCGGTTTCTTTATGGTGGAGGGGGGATTTGCCTTCGAAAAATCCACCGAGATTGTTGTCCTCTCCGATGAGACCACGGCCACCGTGGATCTCATGACCCTGGGCGGGGCCAACGTCGATGCCTTCGCCGGGATCAACGGCGGCACCGCCACCCCATTGGGCTTTGCCCTGGGGAGTCTGGACTTTGCCCTGGCCCTCCTAAGCGACCAGGCCGATCCTTCCCGCCAGTGGACTTATGGTGGAGGGGGGCTTTGCCTTTGAAAAATCCACCGAGATCGTTGTCCTCTCCGATGAGACCACGGCCACCGTGGATCTCATGACCCTGGGCGGCGCAGATGTGGACGCCTTCGCCGGCATGAACGGCGGCACCGCCACCCCACTGGGCTTTGCCCTGGGGAGCCTGGACTTTGCCCTGGCCCTCCTAAGCGATCAGACCGATCCTTCCCGCCAGTGGACCTCCTTAGAGGCCAACGCGGGCAGCGCCGACTTTGCCGGCATCGAGGGCCTCACCATCTCCGTCACCACCCTCGCCGTGGAGATCAACCGAGCGGCGGTTGATGGCACCCTGGTGGATTACGCCACCCAAGGTCTCATGGTCACCACCGGCCCCGATAAGACCCTGACCCTCACCATGGATGGTGAGGATGGCGAGCTCCTCCGAGCCTCGGGCCACATGGAGATCGACGCCTTCGGCTTCTTTATGGTGGATGGGGGCTTCGCCTTCGAAAAATCCACCGAGATCGTTGTCCTCTCCGATGAGACCACGGCCACCGTGGATCTCATGACCCTGGGCGGCGTAGATGTAGACGCCTTCGCC
>JABXKT010000329.1 GCA_013619155.1 Desulfobacteraceae bacterium | reverse complement strand
TTTTTTTATATGCGCTGGGGCTTAACCCATGGCGGCGTTGATCTCTGCCTTCAGGGTGGCGCTATCGGGAATGAGGGAGATGTGTTTGATCTCGCCGTTGATGATCATGGACGGGGCATTTTCGAGGCCGATCTTGCCCATGAAGGCCACATTCTCGGGGAACATGATGGAGCGCTCCACCACCTTGACCCCATCGCCGAAGGAGGCCGCCGCATCCTGGGCTGATTTGAGCATATACCCGCAGGCGGCGCAGGTCTGGGCATCGATGGTGACGACTTCGATGAGAACGTGGTCGAGGTTCTCGTAATCGGGCAGCTCGATCTCGGGGAGATTATCTTTTTTTACGTAGTTTTCAAGGGCCTTTCGGACGCCCTCTTTGTTGTGAACGGCCATGCCCAGGCCCACAATGTTTTCAGGGGGCACGTTGAAGGGGACGTCGCATCCGGGGGCCAGGATAAAATCTTTGGTGCCCAGGGTATCCATCAGATCAATGGCGGCCTGCTGGTTGTCCTGCTGGGAGCCGAAGAGCATGGTGATGGTGAGCTGCAGGTTACCGGAGATGAGAACCCCGTACTCGTCGGTGACTTTTTTTGCGGTCACGATATCCACGTTTTCATCGATGGCGATGGCGTCGGGTCGGGTCTCACACATGTTGGGGATGTTTTTGGTGGCATCTCCGCAGACAAAGAAGGTGGACGGGACGTTTTGGGCGCGTATCTTGTCGAAAAAGGTGGCGAAGGGGGTTTTGATGAACTGCTCAAAGGAGGCGGGAGAGATTTGAGAGACAAGGGGATCTACCGCTCCGATGACATCACAGCCCGCTTCGATGAGAAAACCGGCGTATTCGCTCACGACCTCTTCACAGTAGGATACCAGCTCTTTCACCTTTTCGGGCTGGAGGTACATATCCATGAAGATATCGGTGCCACGAAGGTGTGAGGCCAGGGTGAAGGGGCCGCAGACCAGTCCGTAGAGGGCGATATCGGGCTTGAGTTCCTTCAGACGCCGTGTGGCTTCCATGATGATGGGAATACGTCCATCGTCTGGAGTTAAGTGGCGGGTGGGGATGGTAAACTCTTTTGCCAGGGGGTGGGTACAGA
>JABXKT010000208.1 GCA_013619155.1 Desulfobacteraceae bacterium | reverse complement strand
CCCCGATACACCAGACCCAAATTTTCCACATAAATATCAATAATTACAGATTATTATATAATTAATTCAAAAGCGGACACTCCATGGCACGATGCTTGCGAATCAATCACCCCATCATCACGCTTGGATTTCTATCCACTAAAAAAAGGAGTGATTCCATGAAACAAATTGAAGCCATAGCCATCATCAAGCCATCCCATCTGGCCCCAATGAATAAAGCCGGAATCACCGGCATGAGGGTGAGTGAAGTAAAATATTTCGCACGCCGAATACCGGATGGATTTTATCCCGAAAATCGATATTTCCGCGGTTAGCGTATACCCGAGGTGGCCCCTGTGATGTCGGAACCGGAAGTATCGGAGATAGTAAAACCTTTGCCTCAACCATCGACACGGCCATATAAATGCCTACCGGAGAGTGGCAAGCGTTTTAAGGAGAAGTCACCATGTCTGAGTTAAAAATTCTGAAAGAGAGGAAAGGGCAAGTCCACCGCAATGAAGTGGATACATTTTCCATGAGATGTGAAACGAAGAGCACCGCAGGTTCTGTGAGCCAAAGAGCCTGCGTTTTCTGCGGATCCCGGGTGGTACTCTACCCCGTGGCCGATGCCCTCCACCTGGTTCACGGCCCCATCGGCTGCGCGGCCTACACCTGGGATATCCGGGGGGCCCTCTCCTCCGGTCCCCAGTTGCATCGCCTAAGCTTTTCAACGGATCTGAGGGAAGAGCAAGTGATCTTCGGCGGAGAGAAGAAGCTCTATCGCTCGTTGATTGATCTCATTGAGGTCCACACCCCTTCCGCAGCCTTTGTCTATGCCACCTGCATCGTGGGGATTATCGGTGACGATGTGGATGCGGTGTGCCGCACCGTCTCTAAAGAGACGGGCATCCCCGTTATCCCCGTTCACTCCGAAGGGTTTAAGGGGACCAAGAAAGATGGGTACAGCGCAGCCTGCAACGCCCTCTTCCAGCTTGTGGGCACGGGAAGTACCCAAGAGATCTCCCCTGTGAGCATCAACATCTTAGGGGAGTTTAATATCGGGGGGGAGGCGTGGATGATTGAAGAGTACTACCGGAAGATGGGGGTTGAGGTGGTCTCCGTCCTCACCGGTGACAGCCGGGTGGAGAAAATCAAACGGAGCCATGGGGCCTCTTTAAACGTGGTGCAATGCTCAGGCGCCATGCTCCAGCTGGCCGTGATGATGAAAGAAGAGTATGGCATTCCCTATATCAGGGTCTCCTACTTCGGCCTGGAGGACACGGCACAGGCGCTCTACGATGTGGCCTCACACTTTGCCGATCACCCGAGCGTGATGACGGCCACACGGGAACTGGTAAAATATGAGATCAGCAAAATCCAACCCGACCTTCAAACCTTTAAAAAAGAGCTCACCGGAAAAAAAGCCGCCATCTATGTGGGCGGTGCCTTCAAGGCCTTCTCTCTCATCAAGGCCCTGAGGTACCTGGGGATGAACACCGTTCTTGTGGGCTCCCAGACCGGAAACAGCGAGGACTACAGAATCCTGGAAGAGATGTGCGACCGGGGTACCGTCATCGTGGACGACTCCAACCCTCTCGAACTCTCTGAATACATCATAGAAAAAGAGGCCGACCTCTTTATAGGCGGCGTTAAAGAGAGACCCATCGCCTATAAAATGGGCATCGGATTCTGCGACCACAACCATGAACGGAAAACACCCCTGGCAGGCTTTCAGGGTATGCACAACTTCGCCAAAGAGGTCTATGCCACGACTCAAAGCCCTGTCTGGCAATTTGCCCCGGCTCGGGACAGAGGCTTCGAGGGTCCAAAGGCGAGCCTTCTCTGACCCACACAGAAGAAAAGCCAAAAGCAAGCCATCTGGCAGCGAGGTGTGCCGCCGTAGCTCCCACCTCTCGTGCCTCAAGGTGATCACATTCACTGAGGGGCTGAGCCCGTGCATAAAGATTTTTATGACATAACTGATATCGTTAAAAAATCGACATCAATTTTTGTGGACATGCCCGAAACGATGACGAAGTAAAATCCCTTCTACACCGTCATGACTCGACTCTTCAGGGTAATAAGGCTGCGGAAACAAGCCTGCACTCTTTGAGTGCGTACCGCTGTAACCCGATCTCAAGGTGTTTTTCGCTACAGTGGCTTCGCCACACCTGCCGCCAAAGGCATCTGTTTTTGTTTATTTATCCATGCAAAAAAACAACGGCCCACCAAACCACAGAGGATAACGATATGGATGCAACCTACAACGACTCAGCCACGACCAATGCCTGCAAACTCTGCGCGCCCCTTGGAGCCTCCCTTGTGTTCAAAGGGGTGCGGGGGGCCATTCCTCTCATGCACGGCTCCCAGGGGTGTGCCACCTATATTCGGCGATATCTTATCAGCCACTTCCGGGAACCTGTGGACATCGCCTCCTCCAATTTTTCCGAGGAGACGGCCGTTTTCGGGGGCGGCGACAACCTGAAGCAAGCCATCAGCAATGTGGTTTGCCAGTACAAACCGGAGTTAGTGGGCATCTCAACCACCTGCCTCAGCGAGACCATCGGAGACGATGTGGGGATGATTCTCAGAGAGTTCAAAAAAGAGCAGCCCGGCAGCCGTCTTCCTGAAATCATTCATGTCTCCACTCCAAGCTACAATGGCACACACATGGACGGTTTCCACGATGCCGTTGCCTCTATCCTCCAAGCTCTGGCAACCAACCATGGGGGAAACAACGGGTGCATCAACATCCTGCCGGGGATGGTCTCTCCGGAAGACATGCGGCACATCAAAGAGATCCTCAACGATTTTGACACCGGTTGCCGCATGCTGCCTGACTACTCTGAAACCCTGGACGGCGTGCCCTGGAAAACCTACAAAAAAATACCCGACGGCGGTATCGGGGTGGATGAAATCAAAGAGATGGGAGGGGCCCGGGCAACCATCGACATGAGCCGTGTCTGCAATGAAAAACGAAGCGGCGCCCAAGTTCTCAAGGCTCGATGCAACATCCCCTTCCACAGGATGGGGCTGCCCCTGGGCGTCAAGGCCTGCGACACGTTCTTTACCCTTCTCTCTGAGTTGACGAACCAGCCCGTCCCTGAAAAATACGTGAAGGAGCGAGGACGCCTTCTCGATGCCTATGTGGACGCCCACAAATACCTCTCCGGCAAGCGGGCGGTGATCTACGCAGAAGAGGACCTGGTGGTGGGGCTGGCAGCCTTCCTGTGCGAAATTGGCGTGGTCCCCGTGGTCTGCGCATCCGGCGGTAACAGCGGTCACCTTCGAGAGCTCCTCACCCAGGTGATCCCCGAAAAGTTAGAAAAAGAGATTATGGTTCTGGAAGAGGCCGATTTCCAGGATATTGAGGAGGCCGCCCTCGAGGCAAAACCCGACCTCTTCATCGGCAACAGCAAAGGCTACTCCATCACCAAAAAAATGGGTATCCCCCTGATCCGTGTGGGTTTTCCCATCCACGACCGGTTCGGCGGTCAGAGAGTGCTCCACCTGGGCTACCGGGGAACCCAGCAACTCTTCGACAGAATAGTAAACACCGTCTTGGAAATCCGTCAAACAAGCTCGGACGTGGGCTACAGCTACATGTAACCCGGTGGGCCACATGGAATTTGGCCCGAAGTACGAGGGGAGAGGTGAACCCGTTTTCGAAATGCTTTTGCCGAAAGCACATTTTTTAACCCCGCCTTAACCATAGAGTGCATGCTTTTCAAACCAATCTCAGGATACACCATGAACACTTTAAATAAGAACCGACGCATCATCATCTCCGACACCACCTTAAGGGACGGGGAGCAGGCCCCGGGCGTTGCATTTACCCGGGAAGAGAAAATAGAACTGGCCAGGGCTTTATCGGATGCGGGGGTGGATGAATTGGAGGTTGGGACTCCTGCCATGGGGCATGGGGAGCGGAGCGTTATTCGAGACCTTGCGGCCCTGGGGCTCGACGCTCCTCTCTCCTCATGGTGCCGGGGCACAGAAAAAGACCTGAGACTTGCCATTCGATGCAACACAGGGCGCATTCACTTGAGTTTTCCCGTATCCCGGCGCCTGATCATGGCGACGGGAAAGGAGATGGAACAGGTATTTGATGAGGTTCATGGACTCGTGGCCCGGGCCCGAAGAGAATTTGACTTTTGCTCTGTGGGAGCCATGGACGCATCACGGGCGGATATTGAAACCCTGAGGGCTTTCGTCATCAACGCAAGGGACGCGGGAGCCCATCGGGTCCGATTGGCGGATACCGTGGGCATCTTGACACCTCACTCGGTAAACCGCCTGATCACGGAGTTGAAACACACCGTTCCCTCCATGGAGCTGGAGTTCCACGGGCACAACGATCTGGGAATGGCAACGGCCAACAGCGTGGTGGCCGTCGAATCCGGAGCGGATGTCATCAGCGTCACTGTCGGTGGTATTGGAGAACGGGCTGGGAACGCGGCCCTCGAGGAGGTGACGATGGCCCTCTCCTGCGGAACCCACCTCGAGACAGGCATCCACCTTACCAAACTCGCCGGGTTGAATACCCTTATTGAACGTGTCACAGGGTTTCAGTCACGACCCAACAAGCCAATCACGGGGTCTGCGGTCTTTACCCATGAATCAGGAATCCACGCCCACGCTACCTTAAAAGACCCCACCGCATTCCAGCCCTTTCTCCCCGGTACCGTGGGACGTGGGGAGCAGGTCATTGTCGCCGGTAAGCACTCGGGGACCTCGGCCCTTGCCCATATCCTTGCCGGAGAAGGCATCCAGATGGATCGAAAGTCCCTGGCGGCATCCATCCCCACCATTCGTAAATACGCAGAGATGAAAAAGCGGTCCCTTACCCCCCACGAAGTGATGAAAATTTGCCACGTCTCATGAGACGTGGGTATTGAAACCCAAGGGTATCTTTAAAAAAGCGGCAACGATTCGGCCTCCGGCAGGGGCTTTTTAATAAAAGGCCTCCGACGGCCCTGCTGGAAGCCACGCTTTTGACACACCGAACAAACAGCTCATATAAAAAAATCGGAATGTGCCTAAAGGCAAATAGGATGTGCCCCGACAAAAGAGGGGCAAAACGCATTCGGTAACCCGCTTTCAAGAGGGCTCCCCTCAGCGCCGACACGCTGTTTTTTTCCAGACACCCTACCCCCATAAAACATCTTTCTTAAAAAAAATTGGATAGTTATCAAAATTAAATTTCTCTTATACTTTTTTTCATACCATTCAATAA
>JABXKT010000207.1 GCA_013619155.1 Desulfobacteraceae bacterium | reverse complement strand
GGCGGGAAGGACCATGTGGCCATAACGGCGCGACCCTATACCCATCGCTTGGTGCATCTGGACGCACCGGGTCTTGGTGTGGTGACCTTTCCCTATGAGCGCACCTCACCCCTGGCCGATTATAAGAGCCTCAATTACCTCCTCGGACTCAAGGCCCTGGAGTATGCCCGGGCCATGGGGGCCGATGAGGCCCTTATTCTCAACGGGGATGGTTCGGTGTCGGAACTGGCCACGGCCAACCTCATCGCCCTGTCCGGGGATCGGGTGATTCTTCCCGTATCTCCCCATGTGCTCCCCGGTGTCATGGAGTCTCGGGTACTCCCCCTTCTTAGCTCGTGGGGCTACCGGGTGAATCATGAGAGGTTGAACAGCACGGATCTTCTGGCCATGGATGGGGTGATCGCCACCAACGCCTTGATGGGGGCGGTGCCTCTCTGCGTGTTGGATGGAAAAAGGGTGGTGGTGGCCAAGGGGGTGTGTGATGAGCTTAATGATGCCCTGGGAATTCGGGTAGTATAGGGCTTAAGTAAAAAAAGCAGGCCCTTTTTGAAAGGGCCTGCTATATTTTTTCGGCTCTGATGTCGGGCGAGAGGGCCCGGGAGGCGGCTAAGCCCCCATACTGGCACGCAGCATCTTACAGAGGAAGGATGAAAGGCGGGTGATATGCTTTTCAATCTCTTCGCGAGTTCGTCCGGGGGAGTTTCTGAAGGTCATGAGGATACCATTGAGGGACGCATAGAAGGTGTGGGCGGTGATTCGATCACTGCAATCGATGCTGTTGCGCTCCAAAACCTGCTCAAACTTGTTGAGCATGGCGCGCTGGACTCCGTTGTATTTTCGAAGGAGGTCCGGAGTCATATTTCCCTTGATCATTAGGTAGCTCATCATCTGAAAGGTGGGCTCACTGTCGATGAGATAGCGAATCAGTGACTCTGAGAACTCTTCCAAGGAGAGCTGTTCGTTGGATTCGAGCAGTTCTGCGAGCCATTTTTCGATCTCTCTGAGATCTTTGATAAAGGCCTCGACAAAGAGGTCTTCACGGCTGGGAAAATATCGGTACATCGATGCGGGGGATACGCCAACCGCGGCGGCAATATCTCTGACGCCGATTTCATCGAAGGGTTTCTTGCCGAAGAGTTCCAGGGTGGCCTCGATGAGGATTTCCCGTCTCGCCTCACGTTCTCCCTCTTTCAGCTTGAGAAACTTTGATTTGTTGTCCATCATATCCAAAAATCCTGATTTGTTGCGTTAACACTTTCCCTTGAACGCATACAAGTACGCAAAAGCGCATATTGATTATTGCACCACTCCGAATTGTGACGGTTTGAACCATTTTGTATGGAAGGGGGTTTTGAAAAACCTCTATTGACAGTTATCGCAGTTTGGAAGGGTACGGGCTGAATTGTGTGTGTGGCTTCCAGAGGTAAAACGACATACCGTAAAGTTAACATTAATATACCAGACGAAATGTGACTTATCAAGGAGAATTGACAGGGTTGCCTTGCTTTGAGAAGTGGGGGGATGTATGATACTCAACTCAGATTTTTTAGAATGCGCGTGGATGCAGATATCTATGGCCACAGTTAAGTCATCCCACTGATGATTTTCATGAAATTTCTTTATATAATCTTCATGGTATAGATCCGGGGGTGGCGGGGATGCGGAGGCGGATTTTTTGCGGTGTCACCGAGTAGACATGGTGTCTCGAAAAAAATATAACAAAAGCGATGCCTCCCTATTTTTTAGGGGGCCGCCCATGCGGTGCTCCAGAGGCATCGGAGTGATGGGTCTGCAAAAAAAAAGAGCAGGCCAGGAGATAGATGGTGATGGAATTGCAAGGTTTTCAAAGAAAATATTTACGAGGGCTTGCCCACGATATTAAACCGGTGGTTTTTATCGGGCAAAAAGGGGTGACGGATGCCGTTATCCTCTCCATGGATGAGGCTCTGAATGACCATGAGCTGATTAAGGTAAAATTTCTCGATTTTAAGGAGAAATCCTCTAAAGAGGTGATCTGTGAAGAGCTTCAAGCCCGGACGCAGAGTTATCTGACGGGTCTCGTTGGCCATATGGCCATTTTTTATCGTACCCATAAGAACCCCAAGAAGCGTCAGGTGGCCCTGCCGAAGGCACGCAAAGATATCCCCAGCTGATCCTGAGATAAAGGGGCTTTGAATATAAAAAAAACAGGCGCAGCGGCACCAGTAATGTGCTTTTGCGCCTATTTTTTTAAGATAAAGGGAGGGCTCATCGCCTGATGACGATCAGGAGGCGTTGGCGCATGCCTCATCAAATCGGGCCTTCAGATAGTCTATCTTATTTTCATCGTATTCATCGAGATCAAAGCAGTAGCCATCGCTTCCTTTCAGTCCTTCTGGGATCAGATCTCCCTCCTCATCGGGATCGGTGATCATGTCCCCGTAAAAGCAGACCGATAGCCATCGCTCATTGGGATCATCATCGATGACATCCATCATGACAAAGAGGTCCCGTTCGGTTTGTGCGGCGTGGCAGGCTCTCAAAGAGTAGCTAACGCCGGGGCGGCTGTTGAAGTCGAGGGTGATTCCGTCATTTTTTTCGAGGTGGGCCTTGAGGTTGGTGAAGGCTTCTTTGGTGCGTGTTTCCGTTTCACTCCAACTCTCGGTAAAGGTATTGATGGCATCAAGAATGGTTGGATCGGTCATGGGAGTGGCTCCTTGCATGGGTGAGTGGCCGGTACTTGGGAGGCAAGGCCGGTCTGTCGCTGAGTTCTCAGTTTGTAAACAGGGAGTATATGAGATGGGTTGCCGCCGTGTCAAGGCGCGGCCGTGATGTGGCTTCAGGCATGGCTCTCTTAAGGGGGGACATGCTACAATAAAAAGATATGGAAGGTGATGGGATGACACCGGAACGTTTTGAAAAATTAAAGGCAGTCCTTGCGAGGCGGCAGACAGGCCTCACTGTGGTGATGGAAAATGTCCATAAACCCCATAATTTAGCCGCGGTTGCCCGAAGTTGCGATGCGGTGGGGATATTTGAGGCCCATGCCATCAGCGAGATGGAGGATGTGGTCTTGAGGCAACGAGCCGCCAGTGGCAGTCGAAAATGGGTGGGGATAAGGCGTCATGGAAGCGTGGATGATGCCTATGCCCAGCTGCGTCACCAGGGGATGCGTATTCTCTGCGCCCATTTCGATGCGGAGGCCGTGGACTTCAGATCCGTGGATTTTACCCAACCCACGGCCATTGTGGTGGGGGCCGAATTGGACGGTATTACCGACGAGGCGGTCTCCAAATCCGATGGATCGATCATCGTCCCCATGATGGGGATGGTCCACTCGCTAAACGTTTCCGTGGCCACCTCTCTGATTCTCTATGAGGCCCAGCGGCAGCGTATGGAAAAGGGGATGTACGACGAGCGTTCTATGGATGATGAGACCTTTCATACTCTGCTGTTCGAGTGGGGATACCCCCGTCTGATTCCTTACTATAAACGTCTGGGTATGCCCTATCCACCCATTGGTGAAGATGGCTCTATCGTAGTCGATGGTCATGACATCGGAGGGCGGCCCCTTCCTTAGCCTTGTGTCAAGGGGTGACTGCTAAAATAGCAGACAGTGCTTCGCGTGTGAGCCGCCCCTTTCCTTTCTTTCGTATCATCCCCCCCCCCATTTTTTTTTCTTTGTCTTCTCCCCACATCTGACCGTATATGAATATCCCACCTTTGGTGGGTTGTGTTATGCGGCCCCGGTGGGGGCGATTCGTCCCACCTGTCTATCTTTTGTCTGTGATGAGGGCCGCCGAATGAAGCGGTTTCTCTTGTGATTCTCATGTCCATAGATCGATTTAAGGAGGAGTAGATGAACGGAAACGAAAAAAATTGGCTTCTGGCGCAGCGGGCACAACGCTGTGTGGAGAGACTTTCCAAGCATCGATTTAATGCGGTGTATCTTGCCACGTCCCGGGATGTGGCCGAGAGGGTGACCCCTCTTCTCGATGCCGCAGCTACCGTGGGGTTCGGGGGGTCGGATACCGTCCACTCCCTGGGGCTTCATACCCTGGCCGAGTCCATGGGGAAGACGGTTTATGATCACAACCGGCCCGGCCTCTCCTTTGAGGAGACCCTGGCCTTTCGGAGAGAGCAGCAGCATTGTGATCTCTTCTTTACCAGCGCCAACGCCATCAGCGAGACCGGAGAGATTGTGAATGTAGATGGCATCGGTAATCGCACCAATGCCATGAGTTTTGGGCCCGGTCATGTGGTGGTGGTGGCGGGGTACAATAAGATCGTTTCCGATGTACCTGCGGCCTTGCGCCGTATTCGGGAGGTGGCGGCTCCCATGCGTGCCAAGAGCCTGGGCGTCGACACGCCATGTGCCGTGACCGGTGTCTGTTCCGATTGCAATGCGCCCATGCGTATTTGCAATATCACCGCCATCCTTCACCGGAAGCCCATGCTCACCGATATGACCGTGCTTATTGTGGGTGAGGAGTTGGGGTATTAAAAAGGGCCATCGATGATGGGACTGGGCCTCGTTTTATCGGGGCTAGAGTTCCGGGGCCCCTTTGGGGACGAGGCAGATGAAGATTAAGGGCGAGGTGCCGGTGTTTTTAATCTGGTGGGTGGCACCACCGGGGATAAAGGCAGCGGAGCCTCGTTCGACTTTTTCCCAGATACCATCGGCCAGGAGTTCACCCTGGCCTTCATGGAAGAAAATTTCATGTTCCCAGTCGTGGGTGTGGGCTGGTGTGTGGCCATCGGGGCTTAGTTCAAAGAGGCGCATGCAAAAATGGGGGGCCCCCATCGCCTCTCCAATGAGAATACGGCCGGTGACACCTTTGGCAGGTCCGCCGTTAAAGGTGTGACTCTCTTTTTCCAGTGCGTTAAATACGGTGGTTTTCATGGTGGGCTCCTTAAATGTGGGATCGGTCATTATAATCGGGCGGGTTCTTTTTTTTGACAGGAAGGCCGGTTATACCATAGGTGGGGCGAGGGGATCCATGCTTCAGGCATGGTAAGGGAGCGGAAAACAAAAAAGCCCCCTGGCTCTTAAAGAACCGGGGGGCTATATAGTCATGTTGGAGCGGGAAACGAGATTTGAACTCGCGACGTCAACCTTGGCAAGGTTGCACTCTACCACTGAGTTATTCCCGCTCAGCACGGAGAATCTTATAACCTCATCTCTTCCCTGGAGTCAAGCCCAAAAGTAAAAAAATAGCAGGAGACCCTCATTTTCTTAAGGGGGGGGGG
>JABXKT010000037.1 GCA_013619155.1 Desulfobacteraceae bacterium | reverse complement strand
AAGAAACAGGGAAAACAAACCATATTGAACGATTTAACCTCACGATGCGCCAAAGAGTCTCAAGACTGGTAAGGAAAACACTGTCATTTTCGAAAAAAATGGAAAACCATATCGGTGCGATTTGGAATTTTGTTCACCATTACAATTTAAAAATGGCCCCAAAAATTTCAAAAGCCACTACATCTTAAGCACTACCAATTTTTTTACATAGTTTTTGCAATTCATGCTCAAGCAACGAGTATAATGAAATAAGAAGTGACTTTCTAAAAAACGAAGGGAATACAGCACCAATTTGATTTAAGTCGTCAAGATAAAATTCAACAATTTCATCTTCATCATATTCCTCATCAATTCTTACCTCTTCATCAATTTTTTTCGACAGCTTAGATTTCTTTTGTTCGAGTACAGATTCAAGTAAAAAAGAGTATTCATCAAAATCACTTAAATCACGTATTATACTATCCTCTAATGCTTTAAATGACATTTTCTGAGGTATAATTTTCCGCTTACCTAAATTAATGGCCATTTTTAGAACCTTATATGAGCTAACATTGTGAATAACCCGTCTATTTTTCCATGTATCACCCCTATAGACCGGACTTTTGGATATGACATCGGATATCCAAGAGGGTAACGTGGAAAATTCATGGGGCCATGATTCCATGTTTGGGCTTGAATACCGCGATAGGTAGCCATAATTCCACCTTTGCGGGTACATTTTTCATGTTTGGGGGGTGACATTAAAGGCTCTTTCCCGTCGCCATTTCCAATCACATATCAAAGATGTTCAGGTCCTTTGATATTTGGAAATATACAGGGGCCGGATTTTTCATCTCCCCTCCCCTGCCGCCTCCCTCTTTCCAAAAAAGAACAATGATCTCTCCCAACCCACACCATTGCATACACCCCTATCTCCCCGGATTCAATGAAAAACAGTGACCGTCATCTATAGAGGCACATGGAAAAAAGGGGTGGGGATATCGCAGACGGTGCATCAATACGCCCTATCGCTCACTGCCACGAGGCCGAAGGGCCTCCAGTAAGGAAGGCACGCCCCAAAAAAAGCGCCTATCAGACATTTTTTGTAGAGAGTGTGACGGGCCAAAGGCCCGTCACGCTCTCAAACCTGGGGTCCAGGGGCACAGTCCTTGGCCGCCGGAGGCTTTTCTTATAATCAACCGAAATCATCATCAAAAAGAGGAAAATAGAGACCCCGATAATGGTGCATGAATGCACCCTACCGGTCACCGAAAAGAGGCCGAAGTGAATAATTATAAGGCGGGCATAAATGGGCCGATAAATCGATGCAAAAGGATCGGAGAAAGTATTGGGGCGGGAAGGGGATATTCGATTCATACGAAGACGGAGGAATGGCGGCCTTCCGTCTCCGTATTTCATCGATTTTTTTGGGACAAGAATTAAGGGGTTGTGAGTGTCAATGGGAGGTTCGGTATACGGGTATGCGCTTACTCGACGTTTACAATGGCCTCGATCTCGATGCGGCCGCCCAGAGGGAGGGTGGCTACTTCAAAGGCGCTGCGTGCGGGAAAGGGCTGCTCGAAGAACTCGGCATAGACGGCGTTGGCCTTGGCGAAATCGGCAATGTCGGCGAGGAAGACGGTGGTTTTAACGACATCGTTCATGGAGGCACCGGCTGCGGTGACAATGGCCTGAAGGTTCGCCAGGGCCTGGCGGGTGCACATCTCGATGGAGCCCTCGCACATGGCGCCGGTGTCCGGATTTAAGGGGAGCTGCCCGGAGACAAAGAGCAGGGTTCCGGTTTTAATCGCCTGGGAGTAAGGACCGACGGCTGCCGGAGCGTTGGGGGTGCTGATCTGGGTTTTCATCTCTTTTTTTATTCCTTCGTCGTGGGTAAGGGGGCAAGCCCTTTCTGGTTTATCGCATTCCGGCCCCATAATGGGAGGGGGAGGCCGGATGCCATGAAAACATGCCTATCAAACGTTTTTTGTAATGGCGATGACTTCTATGGTTAAAGTGACCGTAAAAAGCCAGCCTCCGGCGGCCAGGGACAGGGCCCCTGGACCCCAGATATGTGACCATGACGGGCCAAAGGCCCGTCATGGTCACGATAAAAATATGTTTGGCAACCTTTTGCAAAAGGTTGGCTCCCGGCAGGGCCACCGGAGGTAAGCTTTCGCTGCACGATCTCCAGCGGCGAGTGACCGCTGCGCTGCCCTCTATTTTTTCCCGTGGCTATACGTCACGGCGGTGGCGGCGTACATCATGGCCGCGTGGAGGACCTGCTCTTTTTTCACATATTCATTGGGGACATGGCAGGCATCCAGGGTGCCCGGACCGTAGCCGATGACGGGGATGCCGTATTTGCCCATGATGGAGACCCCGTTGGTGGAGAAGGGCCAGGTGGTGAGGGTGGAGGCTTTGTGAAACAGCCCCTCGTAGGCCGCTTGAGTCGCCTGGGTCACGGCGTGCTCTTTGGGGAGTTTCCAGGCGGGGAAGATGCACTCTTTGTGGCAGGGCTTTCCCGTGTAGGAGGGGTCGGTAAAGGTATAGGCGACGACCTGGGCGCCCGCCTCCTTCACACCGGGTACATCCTGGATCTGCTTTAAGGCATACTCCGGTGACTCGCCCCAGGTGAGGCGACGGTCGATGGAGATTTCACAGGCATCGGCCACGGAGCATCGGGAGGGGGCCTTGGAGGTCACCTCGGAGACCACGAGGCACCCCTTGCCCAGCTCTGGGTCTTCGATCTCGAGGGTGGCGTTGAGTAGTTCTAGGCCGGAGATGATCCGGGCCATCTTATAGATGGCGTTGTCGCCCATATGAGGGGTGGAGGCGTGGGCACTTTGGCCCGTGACGGAGATCTTGAGCTCCATTCTCCCCTTCTGGGCCAGGGAGATCTCATCGTTGCTGGGCTCGGCCAGGATGACGAAGTCGGGGCGGAGTCCCTTCTCCTCGATGAGGTACTCCCAGGCGAGGCCTTCGCAGGGCTCCTCCTGGACGCTGGCGCACACCATGAAGGTGAACCCGTCGGTCAGATTGAGATCCTTGAGGGCTTTTCCAGCGTAGATCATGGCGGCGATGGCCGATTTCATATCGGTGGCGCCGCGTCCGTAGATATTGTCTGTGTCCTGGGCGCCGGAAAGGGGGGGACGGCTCCACTGGGAGAGATCCCCTGCCCCCACCACGTCCATGTGGCCGTCCACGCAGATCAAGGTGGGACCGGTGCCCACGGAGCCGCAGACGTTGCCCATCTCATCCACCTCAACGGTGTCAAAATCAAGACGCCGCATCTTGTCGCTGATAAGGGCCGCCATGGGGCCTTCATGGCCAGAGAGGCTCTCCGTTTGGATCAGCTCTCCTGCAAAATCATAGATATCCTGCGCATAGTGCCTTGCGCGATCGCTTATTTTTTCAAACAGTTCATTCATCTTGGTGCCTTGAGGTTTGCCACCGGCATGCACGGGATGGGCCCTTCCATGCCGGTGGCGCTAGGGTGAAAAAAATGAAAACTATTTTATAACGATTTTGGCACTCCAAAAAGCGTTCGGTGGCCAGGGGGGAGGAGCCACCTCTGAATTCCAGAGTGCGAAGGACCCCACCACTCATCTCTAATGAGAGATAAGGCCCTTTGTGACCATATTTTAAAACGCTATTTTAAGATCTTTTATCCCACGTTTTAAACGTCTGCCCCCGGCACAATCGCCGGAGGCAGAATCTAACGGGCTATTTAAACTCCGCCCGGAACATCTTGAAGGTACTGACGATACAGAGGAAGAGTACGAACATCAGGGGCAGGGCAAAGATGAGGCTGATGCTCTGCAGGAGATCGATGCCCGAGGCGCTTCCCAGCATCAGGGTCAGGGCCATGGCAGCCTGAGCGACGGTCCATATGACCTTGAGCTTGTTACTGGGGTTGGGATCGCCATCGGCACTCATGCTGCTTAAGGTATAGGTTGAGCTGTTAATAGAGGTAATAAAGCAGGTAAAGAGGGCCAGGACGACACCGATGGAGATGATGGTTCCACAGGGGAACCCTTCGAGGATGATGAAGGTGGCCGCCTTAGATGATGCAGCCGCCGCTTTCAGCGCTTCCGGCTCGGCCTGGAGACCGATGGTGCCGAAGAAGGTAACCCACAAGAAGATACCGAGGCAGGGCAGGATCATGGAGCCGAGGATAAATTCACGCACGGTCCGTCCCTTGGAGACCCGGGCAATAAAGGGGCCGACAAAGGGGGCCCAGGCGATGGCCCAGGCGTAGTAGTAGATGGGCCATCCGGCGATCCAGGACCCCTCTTCTTCTGCTGCAAAGGTGGGCAGCATGAGGCCGTCGCTGAAAAAGTCGTTAACGTAGTTGCCCATGGTATCGAAGTAGACATTAAGCATGGTGGTCGTGGGGCCCACGGCACCCACCAGGAGAATCAGGCCGATGAGGAGGTAGGCGTTGTAATCCGAGAGGATCTTGATCCCTTTTTCAAGGCCGGTGGTGGTGCACAAGATGGTGATCCCGGTGATGATGCCCACGACGAGGATCTTGGTCAGGCTGGTGTCGGCCGTACCGAAGAGATAGGAGAAGCTGACGCTTAATGAGAGACCCGTCTGCCCCAGAGAGGTGGAGATCCCTGCGATGGCGCCGAAGACACAGATCAGGTTGACGGCTTTACCCAGGTTGCCGTTGGCTTTGTCTCGTCCCCAGGGCAGGAGGATGTTACTGATAAGGCCATTTTCATTTTTACGGTACATGAGGTAGCCGAGGACAAGGCCCACCACAGAGAAGGCGGCCCAGGCCTGAACACCCTGGTGAATGAAGCTCTGCTTCATGGCAAACTCGGCGGCTTCCGGAGTCTGAGCAGCAATCCCGGTGGTCACCAGGGGATTCATGTAGTGGTAGACCGGTTCGGCCACCCCCCAATAGAGCATAACGGTACCCATACCGGCGGAGAAGAGCATGCCCATCCAGGAGAAGGTGCTGAATTCAGGCTTCGAGTCATCGGCTCCAAAGCGGATATTGCCGTACTTGCTGAAGGCGAAGTAGAACATGACCAGGACGTAGGCGAAAGAGCCCGCCATATAGACCCAACCGAAGGTTTCGGTGAGGTAGTTCATCGTGCCGATGCCCACCGTGTACAAGGTATCCGGGAAGAGGATCCCGCAAATAACAACCAAGACGATAAAACTCATGGTGCTCGTGAAGAGCATTTTGCCCTGCTTCAGCTGGGGTGTTCCCATTTCCATCTCCCCATCGACGGGGACGGCTATTTCATTCGACATCTCATTCTCCCTCTCGTGTGGTAATTTCGCAAAAAAACCTAAGAACTGCTTCGGGATGGGGGCTGCATCGCCATAATCCATCCCGAAGCACCGATCTGATAACGAATCGATCTTTTTTTTATGCTAACCGATGACGGTGATGTGCTCGCTGGCCCTACGGGACAACCATTCAGCGCCATCTTCGGTGATCACGATATTCTCCTCATGGACCATCTCTTTGGCCGGAGCGTAGGCCATGCCCGGCTCCAGGGTGATGACCATGCCGGGCTCGAGCACGGTGTTATCGGTGGCGGTGTTGGAGGGCCATTCGGTGAGCTGGCTTCCCAGGCCGTGGCCGAGACGGCCCACGCCGTTCCCTAAGGCACCGCCCTCTTCCATGATGCTCCACATGGCGTTGTAGATATCGGTGGTGGTAGCGCCGGGCCGGGCCACATCAAAACCGGCGGTGGTGGCGGCGTAGACACAGTCGTAGGCGCGACTGGTCTCCTCGCTGCAGTGGCCGAAGGCGAAGTTACGGTCAAAATCGTTGAAGTAGCCGTCGTACACGGCGCCCACGTCGATGATCAACACGTCGCCCTCGTCGATAACCCGGGCGGTGGGTCCCATAATGATGCTGTCGTAGCCGTCGGGACCGGATCCAGAGATGAGGTATTTGACAAACTCTGCGCCGCTGTTCAGCATGTTAATACGCATCTGCCGGCAAATATCCTGCTCGGTCTGGCCCACCTTGGCGTGACCGGGAAGCAGGTCGAAGCCGTGGTTGGCGATCTCGCAGGCCTTCTTGATCTTGGCGATCTCCGCAGGGGACTTAATGGAACGCAGGTGGTGCATCTCGTAGGCGATGTCCACAAACTCCTTGGTAGTCACAAGGGAGGTGAGGGTCAGATAATCCGCCGTGGGCATGCGTAGGTAAGACTCCAGACCCAGGGTCGCTCCGATACGGCCGAAACGTGTGGGCAGGGTGTTGATGACACCGGCGACCAGGGAGATACCATCGTCTTCGGGGTTGGGGGCAGACCAGGTGCGTACGTCATCCAGCCAGGTATTATTCATGCCGCTCGCGCCGATGCCGGGGATGACGGCAATGGGCTTACCCTCTAAGGGGATGACCAGGAACCAAGGACGGGTGGGGCTCTCCCAGAACTGAGTATAAAAACCGGTGAAGTAGCGAACGTTGGCCTCGGTGGTGAGAAAGACGGCGTCGAGCTTCTTCGCGTGCATCACTTTCTGCATACGTGCGGTGCGTTCTTCAAACTCTGCGTGTGTAAAACCAAATTCCTGGGTAGTCATACCTTCACTCCTTATTATTATAGCGCTTCTCTTGTGGTCTATAATTCGTTGCGTCCAAACCAGACGACATTGCGATATGTTGTCGAGGAGGTGTCCCCTTCGGTGCTGATACAAAGAACCTTTGCGGCCCTGTCCAGGCCCAGCTTTTCGCGTGCCTCACGGCCCTCTTCCTCTGTCATCACCCAGTGGAGAAAGCCCGTGGTGGCGGCTCCAGACTCACCGGAGATGACCTGGGGATCGCCCTTCATGGGGGCGCCCAGGATACGCATGCCTTTCGCGGCGATGTCGTCGGAGCAGGAGGCATAGGCCAGGGGATAATCGCGCAACATCTCCCAGCTGGTGAGGTTGGGCTCGCCGCAGGCCAGGCCCGCCATGAGGGTGGAGAGGGAGCCGGTGACGGCGTGGGGCGTGCCGTCGTTTTCGCAGGCGGAGACATAAAAGCAGTTGGCCGCCTCGGGCTCGACGATGATAAAGGTGGGGGCATCTTTTCCGAAGACAGACATGAAGAAGCCCAGCATGGCGCCGGCAAAGCACCCTACCCCGGCTTGAAGTATCACGTGGGTGGGGCGGTCAACGCCCATGGCCTGCATCTGCTCCAGGGTTTCCAGGGCCAGGGTGGTGTACCCCTGCATAATGGAGGTGGGGATCTCTTCGTACCCGTCCCAGGCGGTGTCCTGAACGGTTAGCCAGCCGTTTTTCTGGGCCTCATCCCAAGCCATGCGCACGCAGTCGTCGTAGTTCAGCTCGGAGATGGTACACTCGGCGCCGTGGGCCCGAATGTTGTCCCGACGAATGGGGTCGGAGCCCTTGGGCATGTAGATAATCGCTTTTTGACCGAACTGCTCGGCGGCCCAGGCGAGGCCACGTCCGTGGTTGCCGTCCGTGGTGGAGGCAAAGGTGATATCGCCCACGGCCTTGCGTGCCTCGGCGGAGCGCAGCTCCTGACAGCTCACCGCATCGATCTCCTTGCCCAGTTTGTCGGCAAGGAGCTTGCCCACGGCGTAGGTGCCACCGAGGACCTTAAAGGCGTTTAAATCAAAGCGATGGGACTCGTCTTTAACGAGGACTTCCCCCACACCGAGGTGGTCGGCGAGCTGGGTCAGCCGCGCCAACGGGGTGGGGGCATAGGTATCGAAGGTCCGATGAAACCTGCGCACCTTCTCGGCGACCTCACGGCTCAATATGGAGACATCCGCCCCCGTTTCGGGAGCTTTGGGGCTCTCGTTAAATTTTATATCGACTTTCGACACCGTTATTCTCCTTTTTGGTAGACTCAAATTGTGAACGTCAAGGAGATATTGCAGAGAGTGTGCCAGGAGATAAAAATAACTTTAAATAAGCATTATTTCAGAGACTTAGAAGACAAAATCGAGGGGAAAAAGGGGCCAGGAAGAATTCGCAACATGAGAAAGATTCTCATATTGCGAAAGAGTCGGAGGAGGAGATCAGGAAGGACCTATTTTTCAATCTTTCGGTAGAGGGTGGCCAGGCTGACCCCCAGGGCCTTAGCCGCTTGTTTCTTGCCCTTGGTGGAGTCTCCGTAATAGGCCAGGGCACGCAGGATCGCCTGGTTTTCGAGGGCGCGCAAGGGGATAATGGGGTGCTGCGTGTCGGGTTCGTGATTCACTAAGGGAAGAGAATTCTCATTTTGCAAAAAACCGGCGTGGAGCGTCGATTGGTTGATCTCGCCCTGCTCCGAGACCATATTCACGAGATACTCGATGGTATTTTCCAGCTCGCGGATGTTTCCCGGCCACTCATAATCCCGCATTTTCTGGGTGATATCTGCCGGCAAGTGAAAGGGGGGCTTGCCGAAGAGCGTGCAGTATTTACCAATGAAATGGGCCACGAGGAGATCCAGGTCTCCGAGACGCTCACGTAAGGGGGGAGTGTGGAGGGGGATGACGTTGAGGCGGTAATAGAGGTCGCTGCGGAACATATTCTGGGCCATCAGCTCCTGGAGGTTGTCGTTGCAGGCGGCGATGACGCGAATGTCGACGGAGACGGTGCGACCCGCCCCCAGGCGGGTGATGGTTCTCTCCTGAAGCACGCGCAGGAGCTTAACCTGGAGATAAAGGGGCATGGAGCCGATCTCATCGAGAAAGAGCACCCCCCCTTCCGCCAGCTCAAATTTTCCGATCTGGCCCTTGCTCAAGGCACCGGTAAAGGCGCCACCCACATAACCGAAGAGCTCACTCTCCAGGAGGGTCTCGGGGATAGCACCGCAGTTGATGGCGATAAAGGGGGCGTCCGCCCGGTCGCCGATGGTATGGATGGCCCGGGCCACGAGCTCTTTGCCGGTACCGCTCTCGCCGGTAATGAGGACCGAGGAGTGGGTGGTGCCCGTGGCTGTGATCTGTTCTTTCAGCCGAAGCAGGACCGGCGATTGGCCGATGATGTTGTCTAAGCTGCTGTCAAAGCGTGGGGCGCCCCCTTGAGGGGTATGGGAGATCACCGACTGAATGGTATCGAAGACAAATATTTTTGAGAAACGGCTGGTGGCCGAGTGCGGCGTGGCGTATTTGCCGACGATGAGCTGCTGCCTATGCTCCTGCTCGACGGTGTATTCGTTCAAATCGGAGAAGGTGCAACCCGTGGGGGCGATGGTAAAATTCTCAAATTGCGACGGAAGGGTCTTGTGTAAGATCTCCCGGGCCCGGGCGTTGTGATAAACGATCTCTCCCGTGGCGTCATAGATCAGCGTCCCCTTGTCGTTGGTGTTGACCACCTGGCTCATGATATCCAGCAGATCGCTGATATCTTCGAGCGCCTGTTTTTCCCTCACCTGCACCGCGATGCTCATGGCCAGAAGGGAGAGAAAGTTAAGATAAATATCCCCCTGGCTGAGGACCCGCTCCCGGGCCGCATGGGAAAAACAGATCAGGTCGATGGCACCGTAGGTGGTCTTGCCATCGGAAATGGGGGCACACACCGACAGGAGTTCACGGCAGTCGGCTTTGGTTTGACACCCTTCACAGATCGCATTTTCGCGCGGATTCTCGATAAAAAGGGGCTTGCTTCCCTTAAGGGTCATCTTCAAAAGATTACCCGCGCTTTTGATGCTCTCGCCGATGCCGGTGGCACACACCCCTGTACCGGCAATGCGAATGAGGTTGGTATCGACGACATCCACGTCAAGCCCCGTCACCGTGGAGATGGTTTCGGCGTAATACTGAATCTGTCCCTGAAGTTTTAAAAGCATACCATGGGCTCCTTAATTTTCAATCCACATGCCGTGGGCCCGGTGTCCCACCGCAATGTCTGCCCGGATGGGCCGTCTAGAATCATAACAATATCGGATGCCTGTCAAGGGAGAACATTGGTAACTTTTTTATGCGATGGTTTGCCTGTCCCACAGAGGGGTCGGTATAATAAAGGTGGGTGATGGCGGCCCATGCCGAGGCATTGGACCATGGGATGGGGGGGGAAATAATAGGCGTCGATGACGTCCACGCCATGACGCGCGGCACTCTCTTCGGAGGAATCCCGAGTCTCTGCCCCTACAGGCGTTCCTCGAGCGTTTTTAAGGTCAAGCCATATCAACGATATGGCTATTATCAAATTATACATTCACTTTTTTGCTTACCACTTAATCACAGCCATGGGCGCCCACATTTATAGGGCCATGTTCCTGGGTGCGCCGTGCTCCGCCGCGGCATGAACAACAACGTACTAAAAAATCGTGCCAGAATGCGGCGTGCTTTATCAGTACGGCTTTATACTGGGTATTTATTATTAACGGTGGGATAAGCCACGCATGGATCCCCGGTCATCCGGTATTATAGGCGTTGGGATATAGATATCAGTAAGGATGGGCGATTGTGTTTTGATAACCCGACAAATGAGGTAAGACGTGAATATCAGGGTATCGCCATGACATAACCTCCCTTAAACGGCCAATTTCATACCTAAAAAGATGTGTTTACGCATGAAAAACAACCATTTACCATGCCTTAACTCTATTATTTCAGATAGTCACCACAATCACCCCCAATACGATATCAATCATTTAATTTATTTGAAGGATTTTTTGGCGTCCAATGTCAAGAGGCGACCCCACCCCCTGTCCTTATTTTAACCACATCTCTTTATACCAATCATCTTTCCTTATTTTGTGCACACTTGCCTGATATTAGCACACAGCACACTTTTGAACTGTCGCTGTAATCGGGAAAGCAGAAAAAACCGACGGATAAAGGATCAAACCCTTTGGATCAGTCGATTTTGATACGGATTTTTGTGATATCAGCTTAATTTTTTAAGGGGGATAATAAAATGCCGCACCTGAAAGAATGGGTTCTTTTTGTACTGTTCTTGTTTTGTTTAACGGCACCGATCGTAGAGGCTCAAGACATTATGATCATCACCAACGCAGATGTTCCCATTGATTCCATTACCGTTTCAGATGTTAAAAAAATCTTTTTGGGCAAAAAATCCATATGGGAAAATGGCAGGGGGATTAATTTTTTTACGATGGACCAGACTGTAACGCATAAAACGTTCCTCAAAAAATTTATCCGCAAATCCTCGGCTCAATACAAGATATTCTGGAAAAAACAAGTGTTTTCCGGAAAAGGAGAGATACCCAAATCGTCCGGTAGCGACCAAGACATGGTGAAGCGTATAGCCAGCACGAATGGTGCCATTGGCTATGTTTCAGCAAAAGCTGACCTTGGCACGGTAAAAATACTCTCTATCAAATAAGGAGCTGAATAATGAAAAAATCCCTCAAACTCATACTTATCTGGTTAAGTTTTTTAGCCGTCACCCCTGTCGCATACAGCGCCGAAGTCATGGGCGTCAGCATTCACGGTTTTATTTCACAAGGGTATCTGCAAAGCAGCGATTATAATTACCATGCCGACACCGAGGACGGTACCTTCGAATTTAATGAAATTGGCATTAATTTAGGCAAAAGGCTCACCAATAAGCTCCACCTAGGCTTGCAGGTTTTTTGCAGGGACTTAGGCGATACCGGGAATAACGAAATCACCCTTGACTGGGCATATGCCGATTATCGAGTGACAGACTGGCTGGGCGTCCGTGCTGGTAAAATAAAAATGCCACAGGGCTTGTACAATGAAACCCGGGACGTGGATGCTTTACGGACCTGGATATTTTTGCCTGCAAGCGTCTACCCTGAAACTCTTCGGGACCTGAACCTCGCCATGATGGGTGGCGGCATGTACGGTAACGTGGATATGGGTGCCTGGGGCGGACTCTCCTATCAGGCCCTGGGCGGAACCGCCGATGTAGATGATGATGATTCCCGGCTCGCCTACCATCTGCGTGCCTCTTCCGATAACCTGACCAGCTTAAATTCGACGAAAATTGATGTAGACTGGCGATATGCACTGAGCCTTGTATGGGAAACGCCCCTGGATGGACTCCGATTAGGCGGGACCTACAATGAGACCCAATTAAAGGCCGAAGCAACAGTACCCGGTCCAAGGGGTACGGAGGAGAGTTTCACTGATTTTAACTACATCAGAAACACGGTTGCTTCCATTGAATACATCCGGAATGATCTACTCCTTGTGGCTGAATATATAACAAGTGTGTACGACTATGAGAATAACAACGACGGACGGATAGAAGATGCCCACCAAAGAACCGATGGCTGGTACCTGGGCACGGCGTATCGGGTCACCGACTGGTTTGAAATCGGAAGCTACTATTCCGAAAAATACAACGACACCGATGATCGCGAAGGGACCTCCAGCATAAAGTTTGATCCGTCGCATCGGGCATATCTCAAGGATGCATGCCTGACCACTCGATTCGACATCAATGAATACTTCACCATAAAGCTGGAAGGCCACGCCTTTCAAGGTACCGAGAGCCTTTATCCCGTCGACAACATACCTGATGACGGGGAAGCGTGGTTTGATAAAGGAGAGAACTGGCAGTTGTACGTGGCCAAGGCCACATTCACCTTCTAATCCCACGTTTTTTATAAACAAGGCAACGAAACGCCCAAAAAAATTCAATATGAAATCATCACACGGCATCCATGTATTTAACCGCCGGGTGAATAACGTGTCTCTAAGGAACGATGATGATAGTAAAAAAAAAGAGCGGGCAGATGAAATTTCTCAGTATTGCAAAGAAAATATGGATCACCCTCGGCATTCTAATTATCGGCTACTTCATCTCTACGGCCATTGGGTTTTATTTGGGCCTTGAGACCGAAATACGCCTCCAAAGCGCGTCGGATAATCTATTCCCCGCGAGCATGATGAGCAGCACTGCCGTCACGGCATTTGAAGAGCAGATCAAGCTGTACAACGATGCGGTCCTCATGGGCGAAGCAAGCATTTTTACCACCACCCAGGAGAAGGCCGATACCGTATCCAAAGCCCTTACGGGCATCGCCACAATGCCGAAGGTGGATTCCCAAAAAAAAGAGGCCATCTCCCAGACATTAAAAGAGTTCACCACATTTACCGCAACGGCACAAACACTCTACGCGGCCATGAGTTCAGACCCTGAAAGTATCAGTAAAGAGAAGGGAGCACGGCTTGCCGAGCAGACCCAAATGATCAAAGAAAAGCTGGTTACATTAAAGACCAATCTTTCTCAGGATTTGAAGCAGGAGCTGGCAACGCTTATTGATAACTCCAAAAATCAACGTATGCTAAACCTCTTGCTGTTTTTTGTCATCGTTGTCGTGGCCTTGATCTCTGCCTGGTTTATCGTCACCCATGCCATCAGCAGACCCTTGAGTCAGACGGTCAACACACTGAGAGACCTTTCCAAAGGCGATCTGACACAGAGACTGGAGTCAGGCAGCAAGGATGAGATCGGTGAAATGGCACAATGGTTCAATATTTTCATTGAACAGTTACAAAAAATTATCGGTGACATACTGAAAAATGGAGGAAACCTTAACAAGGAGTCCAATAATCTTGCCCACCTTGCCGGCTACATGTCCAGAGAGGCCGTCGAAATGTCATCCAGATCTAACGATGTGACAACTTCGGCAGAAGAGATGAATACCCATTTTAGTAACGTGGTGGTTTCAATGGAGGAGTCAAATAACAACACCGCCATGGTTGCCTCCGCCGCAGAAGAGATGAATGCCACAATTTTCGAAATTGCCAAAAATGCCGATACGGCTATGAATATATCAAACACGGCAGTCAGCCAGGCAAAAAGTGCCTCGGAAAAAATGGGTATTTTGAGACACGCAGCACAGGCGATAGGAAAAATAACCGAAACAATTACCGAAATTTCAGAGCAAACCAACCTGCTGGCCCTTAACGCCACGATTGAGGCAGCCCGAGCCGGAGAGGCTGGCAAAGGGTTTGCCGTTGTTGCCAATGAAATCAAGGGATTGGCAAAGCAGACATCGGATGCCACCCACGATATCGAACGACAGATCGAAGAAGTCCAGAAAACAACTCAATCTGCAGTGATTGAAATTGATCAGGTCTCCAAAATTATCGATAAAATCAATGATATTGCGGCAGCCATGGCCACGGCGATGGGAGAACAATCCACCGCCACCCAGGAAATTTCCATTAATATCTCCCAGATATCGCAAGGGATCCAGAACACAAACAAAACCGTCAACCATAGTTCTCGTGTCTCAAAAAATATCTCTTCAAACATCACCGACGTTAGCCGACGTTCCAACGAAATTTCCAGTAGCAGCGAAAAAGTGAGCACCAGCTCGGAAGAGCTCAAGGACATGGCCGCCCAACTCAATACAATTGTCGGTCAATTTAAAATATGACAGATAGCCTTCGATGAGGTCTAAAGGGGTATCTAACCACAGGTCTTACCCATCTCCCTTTTTTAAATCGGCACAGAGGGCAAGGCATCATAAACACTTTTTTTAAAAAAATTAACCGTTAAATTCGCAGGAGAGCGCCCACTGACCATGCGTTTTTGATGCAAAGAACAAGCCTTCAAACGTAAAAGGCACCCATGAAATTTAGAATCAAACACAAACTTTTTTTTACCCTTCTGCTCACCAGCGGCATCATGGCCATCGGCATGTTCGTGTTTATGCAATGGAGTTTTGATCGAGGATTTCTCAACTACATTAATCGTCAGGACCTGAACAAGCTGGAGCTGCTGGCAAAACGCTTGACAGATAACTACGTTAAAAATGGAAATTGGGCATTCATAAAGGGAAACCATCGTCTCTGGCAAAAAATGCACGTCGCCATTTTCGAAACCAATACGATGGATCTGCCTCCAATCTCTTTAAAAGAGGCCAATGAATTCCGGCCGCCGCCCCCCA
Source organism: Desulfobacteraceae bacterium (assembly GCA_013619155.1). Classification (GTDB taxonomy): domain Bacteria; phylum Desulfobacterota; class Desulfobacteria; order Desulfobacterales; family Desulfolunaceae; genus Desulfoluna. The sequence continues at coordinate 11,315 of JABXKT010000037.1, read as the reverse complement.
GAAATATTGGAATAATAGGTCCCCGCGTCATTCTTTTCGATGCAGAAAAGCACAAAATAATCGGCGGTCCGCCTCACAAAGACCCAAATATGAGATTGCACCCATTCAGTGACCGAAATACCATCATTGGCTATCTGGGAATCATTCCAGCAAAAGAGCTTTCAGATGCCGGTGACCTTCTCTTCGTCGAACAACAGATGGAATCCTTTGCCACCATGGTCCTTGTCATGGTGGCACTCTCCCTATGTCTCTCCTTTCCCGTGGCGAGTCATTTCCTGAGACCCATCCACGCATTGACCCGTGGAACGCGCAAACTCATGGCCGGTCAATTCAAGGCTCGTATTGCCGTCACCTCAAATGATGAACTGGGGCAACTCTCCCACGACTTCAACAACCTGGCCATGACCCTTGAAAAAAATGAAACCGCTCGCCAGCAGTGGGTGGCGGACATCTCTCATGAACTTCGAACACCATTATCCATCCTGCGTGGGGAAATTGAAGCACTTCAGGATGGCATCCGACCACCGACGCCGGAAGCCCTTCAGGGGCTGCATGGCGAAATGATGCACCTGGGGCGGCTCATCGAAGACCTCTACGAACTGTCCATGTCGGATGTGGGAGCACTGAATTACAAAAAAATTCCGGTGGATCCGGTGGGTCTACTGGAAGGGACCGTCGAGCTCTTTACCAAACAATTTTCGGAAAAAGAGCTGAGGCTGACCGTTCACCGACCCAAGGGCCCGGTACTATGGATACTGGCCGACCCGGATCGCCTTCAACAGCTGTTCACCAACCTTTTAGAAAATAGCCTGCGCTATACCGATTCACCGGGTGCACTCGAGGTATTTATAACGGCCTCTAAAACAAAGATGGTAATCTGTTTTCAAGACTCGACACCAGGGGTTCCCTCCACGGACCTCCCAAAACTCTTCGACCGGCTATTCCGTGTCGAAAAATCCCGGGGCCGAGCCAGAGGTGGGGCCGGGCTGGGTCTTTCGATCTGTAGCAATATTGTTGAAGCTCACCAGGGAAGAATCGAAGCGCGGAGATCTCCCTTAAGGGGCTTGGAAATCAAAATTGAACTTCCCTTAACGTGCTAAGGATATTTTGCGATGAGACAGACCGTTCTGATTGTCGAGGATGAACAAAGACTGGCAGACCTGCACCGTGATTACCTACGGAAGGATGGCATTGAGACCTGCTGGCTGGATAATGGGGCCATTGTGGTGAACTGGGTCAGAGAACACGCCCCGGACCTCATCCTCCTGGACCTGATGCTACCCGGAAAAGATGGACTGGAAATCTGCAAAGAGATTCGAAAATTTTCCCATGTGCCCATCATCATGGTGACGGCGCGCGTGGAAGAGATCGATCGACTCCTCGGCCTCGACCTGGGAGCCGATGACTACATATGCAAACCGTTCAGCCCTCGTGAAGTCGTGGCACGGGTGAAGGCTGTTCTGCGGCGCAGCACTCACCCTTCAGTGAAGAGAGACCGGCGCCTTTATATCGACAAAGAGTATTACCACGCCTCGTTAAACGGTAAGAAGCTTGATCTCACCGCCGTGGAATTCCAACTCATCACCATCCTCTCCGCTCGCCCAGGGCAGATTTTTTCCCGGGATCAACTCATGGATCGTATTTATACCGATAAACGCATCGTCTGCGACCGGACCATCGACAGCCATATCAAAAAATTACGGAAAAAAATTGCTGCGGGGTCCCCTGACCTGGCGCTTATTCATTCTGTATACGGTGTGGGGTATAAATACGAAGAAGCGTGAATTTCAGAAAGCCACAACGTCGTTTTTGAGGTCAGGCCATATCAATGATATGGCTATTATTAAATCTTGGCCCATATTTGGTCTTAAACGGCTAATTTTATTATTTCAAATAGTTACCCTATCCCGACCCCAACACAGAGTCAACACATACAGTGACCAAAGGATTGATATGACCGTCGATCACGAACAATCCGTATGATTGGTAGATTGTTCGCGAATCACTAGTCAGCGCTATGTATACAAATGAGAAAACTTCTTTTGCCATTTAATGCAACGTTGCGCATCACGCGCCTCATACTCTCGAATGGCCGATAGAAGGCTCGGTTCAAACGCCTCCTCCCGATCCTCACCCAAAGCGGTGAGTCGCATGGTGTACCAAGCCGTTATTCCGCCTGGAGGTGCACATTCGAATCTCGGAAATTCAGGATCACCCCCGCCCTCACGTAACCAGGTGTTTGCGAGCCCTGGATTAAGAGCCATGGCGCGTCCCAAACTCACCATATCGACAACACCACTATTTAGCCCATCGAATGCTTGCTCACGCTTTTTGAACCCGCCTTTCCATCTATAGTGGATCGGTGCGTCTATAAGAGGTATTCGTCTTTAACGATTGCGCGTTTTTTTTAAGATAGCGCCATATCAACCCATGGATATTATTAAAAACTGCAAAGAGAACGACGCACCCGCCATATACCCCGAAAGGGGTCAAAACACCTCAGCCCTTGTTCACGGGCATAGCCCGTGGGAAAATGCTCTAAAACCCGAGAAACGAGGCCCTAGAGCATTCGCGAAACCTGCGTTCGCCAATGGTCCCCCTCACCGCCGGGGGCCCATTTTCTAGGCCATGGAAATCACCGTCCTGCCCGTATGGCGTCCGGCCAGCATGTCGTCGATGCGTGCATCCACATCCCGCAAGGACACGTCACTGGCCACCTTGGCCATGCCCTCAAGCTTCCATTCCGAGGCCAGCTTCTTCCAGATCTTCTCACGCCGGGGCATGGGGCAATTCTGGGAATCAATGCCCGCAAGGGTAACTCCCCGCAGAATAAAGGGAAACACGGTGAGGTCCAGATTCGGGCCTGCGGCATTGCCGCAGCTGGTCACCACGCCTGTCGGTGCCGTGGCTTTAATGGCCGAGGAGAGGATATCACCCCCCACCGTGTCGATGCATCCGGCCCAACGGGGTTTGAGCATGGGGCGCCCGGAGGTGTCGGTGGCTTCTGCGATGGATAGGACGGTGTCCACCCCCATGGCGGTCAGGTAATCGGTCTCGTCGGTTTTACCGGAGACACCGGCGATGCGGTAGCCCAGTTTCTTCAGGATAGTCACGGCGACACTGCCCACCCCGCCGGACGCACCGGACACCAGCACCTCGCCACTCTCAGGGGTCACCCCGCCTGTCACCAGGGCATCCACGGACATGGCCGCGGTAAACCCGGCGGTGCCGTAATCCATACTCTCTTTCAGGGAGAGCCCCTCGGGCAGAGGCACCACCCATCCGGCCGGCACCCGAATATACTCCCCAAAGCCTCCGGCTGTGTTCATCCCGAGGTCATAGCTGGTCACAATGACTTTATCACCGGGCTTGAATCGCTCATCCGAGCTTTGAAACACCTCGCCTGCGGCATCGATGCCCGGCGTGTGGGGATAATGCCTGGTGACGCCTCGGTTTCCCGTCGCAGACAGGGCGTCTTTGTAGTTTAACGACGAGTAGTAAACCCTCACCACCACCTCCCCTAAGGGCAGATCGTCGATACTCCGGGCTTCAATGGCCCGTGAAAAAGTACCGTCCTCGTTTTCCCGAACTATCATCGCATTGAATGTGGTCACGGTGGATTCTCCTTTCTTGAGAGACCGACCGGTCTCCCCTTTTTTAGGTATAAAAAATGGTCACTATTCAACTCTTGAACAACGGACTTCTATGGTCAAAGTGACCAAGAAACGGGCCTCCGGCGGCAAGGTGTGCCACCTTGAAAGCGGGTAGCGTATGCGCTTTACCCCTCGTGCCTCGGGGCAAATCACATACGCCTTTGATTTGGATTTCAACCAGGGTGACGCGGCGATACCTGTTTGTTAAGCCCGATCTTTTAAATCAGCCAAAAGCGTGGCTCCTAGCAGGAGCCTATCGAGGCATCTTTAACCCGACTGCCTTCTATGGTCAAAGTGATCAGAAAAAGGGCCTCCGGCGGCCAGGAGATAAATCCCCTGGACCCCAAATTTGTAACGGAGACGGACCAAAGGTCCGTCCCCGTTACAGTAAACGTTTGTTTGGCAACCTTTTCAAAAGGTTGGCTCCCGGCAGGGCCGCCGGAGGCTATACTTTCACCGCACGGCCTCCGGCGGCAAGGGTGACGAAACCACTTCGGTAAAAACATCGTAAAGCAAGCCAACGGATGCGTTTGTCTTTAGGTTCACCCTGGCTTATATTTTGAGAGCTGTTTATCAAACTTTTCAAAAGTTTGGCCCCCGTCAGGGCCAACCGAGGCCTATCTCAATAGTTACAAAAAATGAAACGAAAAGAAGCCCCGGCGACGAGGGTGACGAAGCCGCTTCGGTAAAAACACCGTGAAAGCGGTTTTGCGAATGCCCCACTTAAAGTGCCACGAAGGTCTTAAGCGCTGAGAACCGGACTCTCTTTACCTGACGAATGACCGAAGATCCATGTATGCACGTCATCACCCCTCGACATTCATTTTGACGGCTGACCTTAGCCGAAGGCTGGTTTTGCATTCTTCTGTTCGCCCTAAACCCGGAGCCCATTAATATAATTCACAAGGGCTCCGATGGTGGCGTTTAAATTCTCTGCCGATTTATCCGAGGTGTACATGACACAGGCCCCAAGGAGTCCGGAGACAATCATATCCGTCACAGATTGAGTCTCCACGGAGGCCTTGATCCCCCCCTCTTTTTGGGCCGCATCCAAAAATCGCTTCACCATGGCCTTGAGCCCCACAAAGCCTTCGTTCACATGGGCCGCCAGATCCGGGCGCTGGTCGTTCAGCTCCACGGCAAGGTTCACGAAGATACAGCCCCCCGGAAGGTCTGTGGCAATTAAGTACCGGTGCTGATAGTTTTCGAACAGGCGGATCACCTTCGCCACCGGATCATCCAGCTCGTCCAGGCCGTCGAGGTTCTTTTCCCGCCAGATATGCCGGGCTTCGCTCAAGGCGGCACCAAAGAGCTGGTCCTTACTCTTAAAGTGGTTGTAGAGCCCGCCCTTGGATACACCGGCAGCCGCCATCACATCGGAAATAGCGGTGTTCATAAATCCGTTGGTGGAAAAGAGCCTGAGGGAGGCATTGATGATTTTATCTTTCAGTGTCATGGGTCACCTGTTGAATATAATATCAAGACAGACCGATCGGTCTCTCCTGTAAGTATACACAAACAGCCCCAGAGTCAACCCTTCTAAACAAGCATCCCTGACGCGATATTTGTCGATTCGATTAAAACGGACTATCCCGAGAACAGTGCCACGGCCCCATCCGATTTGTCGTGGGCGCTGATGACCAAGGCAAAAAAACCGGAAAGAAAGCGTCCTTTCACAACGCACAAAAAGACTCTATAATAAGCGACAGTTGTCCAAAATCAGCCACCCATCCATAGTGGCCTTCACAGGCAAAAATTCTCTGCGTCGCCGTGAGCCCGGTCAAAACGGGGCGAGGGTGTCATCGATTCTCCCCACTGTTCACTGTGGAGTCACCGCCATGGTCAGCATGCCGACGCACACGTACCCAGATGCCCCTCTATTTTAATCCACGTCCCGCGCGCAATCGCCTTTGGTCCGAACGGCCCAGACCTATGCACTCCATAGAGACAATGGCCACCCGTCTCACAAGAAGCCATTATTAATCAACCCAAAAAGACATGGCAGCGCATTATGAACCGACCCAAAACCCATGTATGCTGCGCCGTACTCACCCTGATCGGAATTTGCGTTTCAACCATCCTCGCCTTCAATCTATGGCACATACAGCATACAATTCTCTCCGACGCCATCGAACAAACGAGGCGCGATGCGGTAAATACAGCGGCCGCCATCGAAGCGAATCTCATTCGCTTCATGCCCCTCATCAACACCCTGGTCGACGAACTCGAATCCAAGCGTTCCATGGACCGGAACCTGCCCAAACACCTGAGAGCACTGCTGGAGACCCACCCAAATCTAAGGGGAATCGGTGTCGCCTATGCCCCCTTTGCCTTTGACCCCCATCACCGACTCTACGCGCCTTACCTCATGCGGCGGGGCGACACGATCAAGGCGATGCAAATCGAAGATCTCTACGATTACACAGATCCCGCCATTAAGTGGTACCAGCAAGCGATGCAACACGGGCCGGGGTGGGATGAGCCGACCTGGAGCCAGGCAAGCGGAGCCTTGATCAGCACCTATTCTCGGCCCTTCTTCCGTACAGACGAAGCGGGCGAAACTGTGACGGCCGGGGTCGTCTATCTCTCCTTCCCCCTTGAGGCCATCGGCCGTCTGGTCAAGGGCATTGAGTCGGGTGAAACGGGGTGGAACCTGCTCCTCTCCCGGGCAGGTTTTATCATCGCCCATCCAAACATGCGGGATGTGACAGGACGACTCAACGTCTTCGACTACGCCAAACAGATAAAAGACAAGGTATTGCTGGCCGCCGCAAAAAAGATGACTGCGGGCCAGAAAGGGGTCTTCTCTTTCAAGAATCCTGACAACGGCCAGGCCCTGGCCATTTTCTACCAACCTATCCCGGTCACCGGCTGGTCCCTGGGAGTCGTCCGGGTCAAAAATGAGATCTCCTTTGACGTCAATGTCATGCGCCACCGGGTCATCTGGCTCATACTGAGCCTCATCATCACGCTGGCCAGCCTCTCCATGGTCCTTTCGGCAGGCCAGTACAAGACGCATCCCATCAAAACCCTCTGGGTACGTGTCCTCATCCTCTCCCTACTGGTGACCAGTGCCTCCGGCACTATCGCAGGGCTCACCGTCACCCCATTTCGAGACAACAGCACGAACACGACCAAAATTCTCGGTCGAAACGGGCGCAACGCCATGCTGAACGAGCTGCAGGACACCCGGCAACGCCAACACCGTGAAACACCGCTGTTTGTGCCCACGGGTCTCTACCTACAAACCATGGAGTTCAACGCTCCCCACCACCTCTTCGTCACCGGCTACATCTGGCAAAAGCACCCCCACGGACAGAGAACCTCAGAGGGCGTCCACCTGCCGGCGGCGATCTCCGCCAAGATCACGGAAGCCTACCGCCACCAGGAGGGAGCCATCGACATCGTGGGGTGGCACTTTGAGGCCACCTTAAAACAGAATATGAACTATTCGAAATACCCCTTCGCCCATGAAACCATCGAGCTTCAATTGTGGCCCAAGGAGTTCAATTCCGATACCGTCCTGATACCCGACCTTGAGGCCTATAGCTTCCTGAACCCCACCGCCCTTCCTGGGCTTAGGCACGACCTTCGACTGAACGGCTGGTCCCTCAAGCGCAGCTTCTTTAGCTTCGAAACCCATGCCTTCGAGACCAACTTCGGCATGAAGGCATACCAGGGGCGGGAGGATTTGCTCGAACTCCGGTTCAACGTTCAAGCAGAACGCAACCTACTTGATGCCATGATCAGCCATATCATCCCGATTATTATAGTGGCGACGCTACTCTTCGTCGTCCTGGTCACCTGTACCAAGGATGAGGACGAGGCAAAACGGCTGGGGTTCAACCCCTCTGGAGTCATGCGCCTAAGTTCCGGCCTACTGTTCGTCCTGCTCATCTCCCACATTCAGTTACGCAACGCAATCCAGGTCACGCAGATCATGTTCATGGAGTACTACTTCTTCATCATGTACCTAATGATCATCTTCATCGTCCTCCATTCCCTTCTGTTCAACGTGAAGAGCATCAATATCCCCATTGTCGAACACGAGCAGAGCCTGATCTTCAAACTGCTCTACTGGCCCACCCTGTTTACCCTGCAATTGATCGTCACCGTTCTCATTTTCTACTGACAAGCATCAGGCAGACCCATGGTCTGAAACCCTTGCCAGCCCAAACCCCGCACCAGAAAATCGGTGCGGTTTTTTTGTGTCTAAGGATCCATCCGCCCCACGGCGGGCACCCTGGCGATGAGAAGATTTGCGAATTTTTAGAAGATTCCCACAGAGAGAACACCCATTATATAGAGGACGGCATCACCGGGGCGGCTGATTTCAAGACGATAAAAAGCCCTGCCTTACACCGTCATCACAGATGCGTAAGCGTTAAATATTAAAGGCCTACGGGGCTCACATGCGGAGTGCCCGCCCCCAGATTTCCCCAGGGAGGCGGGCCTCTTGGAACACTGATCATCTTGGTATGCGTTGTGCACTGTTATTCATATTGGGCCACCCACATTTTTGTCGGTGCCTTCGATTCAACCGGGAACCATCTATTTTCAGGTCACCTTGTCAGAAACAGGCAACCAGCAGGGAGAATGAACATATGTTTACAGTCATCGGAGAGCGAATCAACACCACCTTAAAAAAAGTGAAGGCGGCTGTGGCCGATCGGGATGCCAGCTACATCACAGAGGATGTGAAACAACAGGAGGAGGCCGGCGCCACCTACATCGATGTGAACGCCGGAGCCCGGATCGGCCATGAGACAGAGGACATGTGCTGGCTTCTGGAGGTGGTTCAGGCCGCCACCAATCTGCCTCTGTGCCTGGACAGCCCGGACCCAGCGGTCTTAGAGATGGCCTGTGGACGGGTGGAACAACGCCCCATGATCAACTCCATCAGCCTGGAGAAAGATCGCTTCGAGCCCATGATGGCCTTCCTTAAAGGGCATTCCTGCAGGATCGTGGCCCTTTGCATGGACGACTCCGGCATGCCCAAAGATGTGGACGAGGTGGTGAGTCGGGCCAAGACCTTGGTGGCGGAACTCGAAGGCATCGGCTACCTGCGCGATGACATCTTCATCGATCCCCTCATCCAGCCCTTAAGTGTGGCCACAGGCAATGGCGTCATGGCCATGCAGTCCGTGGAACGGATCATGAGCGAACTTCCCGGCGTGCACACCACAGGGGGGCTCTCCAACATCTCCTTCGGGCTTCCCCAGAGACGCATGGTCAACCGCACCTTCCTCGCCGCCATGATGGCCATCGGGTTCGACTCTGCCATCATGGACCCCCTGGACAGAGAACTCATGGCCGTATTGACCACCGCCACAGCCCTTAAAGGCGGGGACAGGTTCTGCATGAACTATCTCAAAGGAACCCGTAGCGGAAAAATTGTGGCCTGATACATAAAAAAAAGGGCCATCCCCATAACGAATATGAAGGCCCCTTTCTCTCAGCCCCTGTGGGTCTTGAGAGAAAGGGGAGATGCCATGAAAAAAAGTGCAACATCGACGTCATTCCCTTATGTATCTCAGCCCAAGGCGTTGTCAACTTGCAGCGGAGAGGCAATATGACATACAGTAACCGGCATACGGATGCATAGATAGCCACGTAAAAAAGAGAGACCCCCATACCTTTTTTCACAGGTGGCATTGATTTCAGCGCCTAAACCCACATTCATAGGATGGACCGTGCGGCATACATACTTCAAAAGGCCCTCTTTTTTCGTTCTCCTTATTTGGATGATTTTAGTCTTCGCGTCTGTTGTCACAGCCTCCGAAAAAGACCCCCTCACGCCAGAAGAGCGTGCCTGGCTCGATGCCCACAGCGGAGAGATTCGTCTGGCCCCCTCCCCTAACTGGGAGCCCCTGGAATTTTTCAATGAGTCCGGTGACTACGTCGGACTGGTGGCCGACTACATGCACCTCATTGAAAAACGCCTGGGCTTTACCTTCAAGATCATCCGCATCGATACATGGGAGAACGTCCTCACCCTGGCAAGCAACCGCGAGGTGGACATCATCGGCGCGGCCCATCGAACCCGGGAGCGCGAGGCCTACCTGGACTGGACGCCTTCGATTCTAACCTTGAGCAACACCATCATCGTTAAAAAAAGCGTTCAGGGCGTGTTGACCCTTGGAAAAATGGAAGGAATGCGCATCGGGGTACCGGCCGGGTATGCGGTCTACCAGTACATCAAGGGCAGTTACCCCGACCTGCAATTGATCCCGGTCTCAAATGGCTTACAGGGAATGCGCATGGTCTCCTTTGGTGAGCTCGATGCCATGATCATGGAGGTGCCCAACGCCCTGGCGGTTATCGAACAGCAGCAGATCACCAACTTAAGGCTGGCCGGGACCATCGACTTCAAAGTGAAACTGGGTATCGGTACCCGTAACGACTGGCCCCTATTGGAACGCATCATGAAAAAAGGGCTGGCCCTCATCACCGAAGAGGAGCGGGCCGATCTCTACAAAAAATGGGTCCGCCTTGGCGGTCATCATGGCCGCTGTCATCGCCATCAACCAGACCTTGAAAAGGCAAGTGGCCCAGAGAACGGAAGAGCTGCGACGTAACGAAAAAAATCTGGAGGCGCTGCTTCAGCTCAACCAGATGAACAATGCCTCCTTAGATGAGATCATCACCTTTGCCCTACAGGAGGCGGTAAAGCTCACCCAAAGCCGATTCGGCTACCTCGCCTTTGCCGACCACACCGGCTGGTTCTTCACTCTAAACGCATTTCACACCACCATCGACCGGAACTGGAACACACGAAGAACCCCCGAAGGATTTCCCGAAGAGTATCGTGGTTTCTGGCAAGGAGCCTTTTCCACCAAGGCACCCGTCATCTCCAACCACTACCCCGATACCAACCCGGCCATGGCCGGCGTGCCGGACAATATGGGCCCCATCTTTCGGTACATGAATGTACCCGTGGTGCGCATGGGGGAGGTGGTGGTGATTGTGGGCGTGGGCAACAAGTCCCTCCCGTATGACGAGGCAGACATCCGTCAGGTGACCCTCCTCATGGCCGGGATGTGGCGCATGGTTCAGCGCAGAGGGGCTGAAGTGGCCCTTAAGATGAGTGAAAAACGATTTCGGGATCTGGTGGAGCACTCCCTGGCCGGCATCTCCATCATCCAAGGAGGGGCCGTGGTCTACCGAAACCCCGAACAGCAGCGCATCATGGGACTTCTCACCCCCTTTCAAACCGGTGGTTTCGACAGCATACACCCCGATGATGTGTCGGCCGTACAACGATTCCACGAGGCGGTCCTTGAAGGACACCCCGGGCTCCATGAATGCGAATTTCGTTTTTCCTCCCCCGGTGAGGAGAAGAATCAACTCACCTGGGTCAGCTGCCGGGCCAACCCCATCGAGTTTCAAGGGGAAGGGGCCGCTCTTATCAGCAGCATGGACATCACCCAGGCCAAAGAGCTGGAGCGACGCCTCATCACCCAGGACAAGATGGCCTCCCTGGGCCTGGTCTCCGCCGGCATCGCCCATGAGATTCGAAACCCCCTTTCCGGCATCAATATTTACGTCAGCGCCCTGGAGAAGAAAATAAAAGCGAATTGTGCCATGGAAGAGATGGAGCCGGTGTTCCGGCAGATTAAATCGGCCTCAGGCAAAATCGAATCGGTGATTCGCCGGGTGATG
>JABXKT010000206.1 GCA_013619155.1 Desulfobacteraceae bacterium | reverse complement strand
GGGTGGGGGCGAGGGTGTCAATTTTACGATGCCAGGCGAAGGGGATGAGGGTGGTGAGGGCCGCGTGGAGATCGACTTTTCCCAGGGCGCTCATGCGGGTGATGCCCAGGAGAAAGGGGGATAGCCACTCATCCATACTCTCTTGAAGGGCGGCATCGGAGAGATCGGGCAACTCATCGAATCCGGCCTGGTTACGGAGAAAGAGGACCCGGGTTTGGAGGCTTCGAAGGGCGCGGTTCCAGGGGAGGATTCCCACACCCCGGGAACGGATGCCCTGGATGAGGGCCGCCTGGATTTTCTCGGCGGGTGGCTTTAGGAGGCGTTTTTCCGAGAGGACCAGGGCCCCCAGGGTGTGGCGCGTAACGGCTTTAATCTCGCCGCGTCCCTCGTCCCAGAAGACCGCCTCCTGATGCGTCATGCGGTGGCCATGGTCTCTGCCTAAGCTCTCTTCGGTGAGGGGGGCGGCCAGATAGACACGGGCATTTTGACGGTTTCCGTCGAGGTCGGCCACGGCGAGGAGGGGCTCAAAGGCCAGGGGCTCGGTCCCCTTTATGTAGGCACCTCCCCCTGAAGCCATCTGGAAGTGTCCGTCCCGGCCCTTTCGCGCCATGGCGATGCGGTCGGGGAAGGCTAGGGCGATGAGTCGCCCGGCATCGTGGCACCCTTTGGGCGTTCCAGAGCTCTGGAGTCGGGTGGCCAGGTGCTTAGCCGTCTCCCGGATACGGGCGGCGGCTCCCTTGTCCATGGGGGGCGGCGATCCGGCGGCGCCTCTTGGCGTGGGGAGCATTGCCTCCATCCGTGTCCGGATATCGCTCTCTCTTCCCCCACCGGTTAAGGGGTCCCGTTCCGTTAGGAGGGCGGCGACGAGGCAGGCCTCGGGGCCTAAGTTTCGTTTTTTTCCCAGGAGAAGCATGTGGGCCAGGCGGGGGTGGACTCCCAGGCGTGCCATGGCCTTGCCGTGGTCGGTGATCTGTCCTTCATCGTCCAGGGCCCCCAATTCGAGGAGCAGTCCCCGGGCCTGCTGGCAGGCCCCTTTGGGCGGCTCGTCGATCCAGGTGAGTTGGCTTGGGTCGTGAACCCCCCAGAGAGAGAGTTCCAGGATGAGGGGGGCCAGATCCGCATGGAGGATCTCCGGTGCGGTGAAGGGGATGAGGGTGCCTGTCTGGGCCTGGGACCAGAGGCGGTAACAGACGCCTGGGGCGGTGCGTCCGGCACGACCCCTACGCTGATCGGCCGCCGCCTTGGAGAGGGGCAGGGTGACCAGTCGTCCCATGCCTGAGCCCGGTGAAAAGCGGGAGACCCGCATGAGCCCCGCATCCACCACGATGGTGACCCCATCGATGGTGAGGGAGGTCTCGGCAATGGCCGTGGCGAGGACCACCTTGCGTCGGCCAGTCGGGGAGGGGTGGATGGCCCGGGCCTGATCCGCCTTGGTGAGGGCACCGAAGAGGGGGAGGATATCCACCGCGTCGGGCAGATCCAGCCGACGCAAGGCCCCTTCTACGCGACGGATCTCTCCGGCTCCGGGAAGAAAGACCAGCATATCTCCGTGATCCTCCATCAGCCCGTGCCGGATCGCACGGGTACAGGCCGCCTCGATCTCCCGCCGTGTGGGAGAAGGGGTGCCCAGGGGCAGGTATCGTGTCTCCACCGGGAAACTTCGTCCGTGGGAGGTGATGATGGGGGCATCGTCTAAAAGGGCCGCCACGGGAGCGGCGTCTAAGGTGGCGCTCATCACGAGGATGCGTAGCGTTTCCCGTAAGGCCCCCTGGCACTCCAGGGTGAGGGCCAGGCCCAGATCGCTGTTTAGGTTGCGTTCGTGGAACTCATCGAAGATCACTAAGCCGATGCCGGAGAGCTCCGGATCCCCTTGAATCATCCGTGTGAGAATCCCTTCCGTCACTACCTCGATGCGGGTTTTCGCCGAGACCTTTCTCTCCAGGCGGATACGATACCCCACCGTCTCTCCCACTGTCTCCCCCAGCATCTCGGCCATACGCCCCGCCGCCGCCCGTGCGGCCAGTCTTCGGGGCTCTAATATGAGGATCTTCTGGCCGGCCAGAAAGGGTTCGTGGAGAAGAGCCAGGGGCACACCGGTGGTTTTTCCCGCTCCGGGGGGGGCCTGGACCACGGCGGCGGGGTGCGTTTCTAAGGCATCGCGGATCTCATCGAGGACGTCATGGATGGGCAGTTTTGGATTCATGGACCGGTTTTATAGAATGCGGATGGGAAATACCATAAAAAAAATGGGATATCCCCTTGTGATAAGGCCTCATTGTCAGGGCGTCTGAGGAGAGGGGGCGGGCCGGACTCTCCCTGTGGGGGACCTTGGTATGCGAATTAGGATTCGCGGAAAATATTCGTTTCCCCTAAAATTTTAGTTGACCCGAAAAATCTTCAGCGCTATGTATAATCCGAGATGGATGCACCACCCGGAGTGGCCGGTATCCGTCACTGTCGTGGGATGTCTATTCAGGTTCTTATAATCTGACCCTTTGAAGATCATCGGCGAGACGCCGCTTTAAGGAGTATGTGATGACCAAGAGAGAGTCCAAGATCATGCGTTCGTTCCAGATCAAGATGGTGACGCAGCTGGCCCAGGGAAAATTTGATGGCATCGATTTGAAAAATGATCTTTTCGTCAAATGGTTGGTCGGGCACATGGCAGACGCCCGCATCCCCTTTAAACTGGTCCCCTTGGGCGGTGGCGTGACCCGCATCATCCACTCAGGGGGTCTCTGCCCCTTGTGCGACGGGACCGGTATGATCCATGGGGCGGCCTTGTCCCAGGGGGAGACTCCGGCTCTGGCCTCCCTGATACTCGACGGTGCCCCGCCTCCTGCGGCGGTGACAGGCCCTGTTGCATGAAGAGCCTCTGTACGGCATGATACCGGATGATGCCTTCCTGGTTTTACTCTTTATCGTTTAAATATGAGTAACTATTCAGCTGTGCCGCCTGCGCTTTTTTGTTGAAAAACTCCGTAAAAACACGTGTATGTAAGGCGTTTTTTTAGCGAACGTGACGGGCCTTTGGATCGTCATGTTCAAAATCTGGGGTTCCGGGGATTTATATCCTGGCGCAGGCAGGCATATTTTCTAAGCCCACGTTAACCATAGAGAACATTTTTCCCCAGTAGGCCGAATAGTTATAAATATGATTGACATTTACGGATGGGTTGACTACATAAGTAATAAGTAGACAAATGCAACGAAGCGTTGCTTGGGAAAAAGAATTTCCCGCCGGGTTTTGGGGCCCGTCGTTTCCGAAACGAGAAAAAAAGAGTATAGCAAAACCATTATGGAGCCAGGAAGGCTTTTGCAGGAGAAAATTCTGCCGAAGTGTTGCTGGCTTTTTTTTGTGCTTTTTTTGTGCTTTTTTTGATGCGGCCCGGGGACCATCGTTATTTATCGATTATTTTTTTAAATGATGCATGGGTAGCCAAGGAGTGTAAGGAGATGTGCATGAAACGCAGTATGATTTTTTTGGTGGCGGTGTTGTGCCTTGTGACGGGGTCGGTCCAGGCAAAGGATCTGGTGCTGGCCATCGGGGGGGAGAGTCGTACCGGCTATGATCCCACTCTGGGATGGGGGCGTTACGGAAACCCCCTCTTCCAGAGTACTCTTCTCAAACGGGATGCCGCAATGAAAGTGGTTCCCGATCTGGCGCGTTCCTGGAAATTAAAGGCCGACAAGGTGACCTGGATGGTCACCATCAGAGATGATGCGAAATTTTCCGATGGCACCCCCGTTACAGTCACGGATGTGGCCTACACCTTTAATACGGCCCGTCATGCCGGGGGAAGCTACGATATGACGGAATTGGATGAGGCCGTGGTGACAGGGCCTTACTCCCTGGAGTTGAGGCTTAAAGAGCCGCGAATTACCTTCGTACACCGACTGATCACCCTGGGCATCGTTCCAGAGCATCTTCATGGGCCAGATTACGCCCGCAATCCTGTGGGATCGGGGCCGTACACCCTGGTGCGCTGGGCCGAAGGGGAGCACATGGTGGTGGCGGCCAACCCCTTGTACTACGGCACGAAGCCCACCATCAAGCGGGTGATCTTCCTCTTCACCGATGAGGAGACCTCCTTTGCCGCGGCCAAGGCGGGGCAGGTGGATGTGGTGGCCGTGCCTCCGGCCTTGGCCGTGCAAAAACTCCCTGGGATGTCCCTTCATCCGGTGATTAGCGTGGATAATCGAGGTATCATGTTTCCATGCGTAGCCGATGAGGGCCGCGTCGATCCATCGGGAGGGCGCATCGGCAATGACGTCACCCGTGATCCGGCCCTTCGCAAGGCGATCAATATGGCCATCGATCGTGGGGCGTTGGTGGCAGGGGTTTTAGAGGGGTATGGTCGGGTGGCCTACGGGATGGCAGACGATCTCCCCTGGGATGAATCAACAGCCCGTATCGATGATGGAGATCCGGTCCGTGCCATGGCTATCCTGGAGGCGGCGGGGTGGCACGAGGTGACGAAGGGGGCACCGAGGGAGAAAAACGGGGTAAAAGCGGTCTTTCCCCTGGTCTACCCCGCATCGGACAGCACCCGTCAGGCCTTGGCCCTTGCCAGTGCGGATATGATGCGTCAGGTGGGGATCTACCCCACGGTCATCGGTAAGAGCTGGGATGAGATCAAACGCCTGAATCACTCCTGCGCCATCCTCTTTGGCTGGGGGAGTCACAACCCCGTGGAGATGTACAACCTCTACCACAGCAGTTTAAGTGGACAGGGACACTACAACGCCGGGTACTACGTCAACCCCGTGGTGGACGCTTACCTCGATGCGGCCATGGCCGCCGATAGTGTCGAGGCGTCCCTCCCTTTCTGGAAAAAATCGCAATGGGATGGAGAGACAGGGACCAGTGCCCGGGGCGATGCGCCTTGGGCCTGGCTGGTGAATCTCACCCACACCTATTTTGTGAAAGAGGGACTCGATGTGGGGGTCTCCCAGATCGAGCCCCACGGCCACGGGTGGCCCATCACCGCCAATATCACCGAATGGCGCTGGAGGTAGACGATGCTTCGTATTCTCCTTGGGAAAGGACTCCGGATGGTCATCCTTCTGGGCCTTGTCTCTCTCTTCTCCTTTATTCTGGTGGCCCACTCTCCCATCGATCCGGTGGACGCTTATATCGGTGCCGATATGATGCTGGTGGGGGATGCCCAGAAGGCCCTCATCGCCGAAAAATGGGGTCTGGACAGGCCTCTCCATGTACGGTTTCTCTCCTGGGCGGGGCAGGTGGTGGT
>JABXKT010000328.1 GCA_013619155.1 Desulfobacteraceae bacterium | reverse complement strand
GCTGTAAATAATGCGTCTGTTGAAGAGTTAAGACCAGTTTCTACTGAATCCTGGATTACTCCGATTACGAATCCTACTCCTACTACTTGCATTGCTACTTCATTTGGGATACCAAATAAGCTACAAGCTAATGGGATAAGAAGTAATGATCCACCAGCTACACCAGATGCTCCACAAGCACTAACAGCTGATAAGATACTTAAGATAAGAGCAGTTCCGAAGTCTACTTGGATACCTAATGTATGTACTGCTGCAAGAGTTAATACAGATATTGTGATAGCTGCTCCTGCCATGTTTATAGTAGCTCCTAAAGGGATAGATACTGAATACATGTCTTTGTCTAATCCTAATTCCTCACATAATTCCATGTTTACTGGGATGTTTGCAGCTGAACTTCTAGTAAAGAAAGCTGTAAGTCCACTTTGCTTTAAACATCTGAATACTAATGGATAAGGGTTTTGTCTCATCATAACAAATGCGATTGCTGGGTTTACTACTAATGCCATGAATGCCATAGCTCCTAATAATAATCCTAATAATTTACCGTAAGCTAATAGTGAACCTAATCCACTAGTTGCGATTGAGCTGAATACTAATCCCATGATACCGAATGGTGCTAAGTGAATAACCCATCTTACAACTTGAGATAGTGCATTTGAAAAATCTGTGATCATTGTTTTAGTAGAAGCTGGTGCATGCTTTAATGCTACTCCTAATAATAATGCCCAAACTAAGATTCCGATATAGTTAGCATTTGATAATGCATTGATTGGATTGTCTACAACGTTCATTAATAATGTTTTTAATACTTCACTTACACCACTTGGAGGAGATACATTTTCTACTCCTTTTCCTAAAGCGATAGTTACTGGGAATATGAAACTTCCTACTACTGCAACTACACCGGCTAAGAATGTTCCGATAAGATAAAGACTGATAACTGATTTCATATTTGTTTTTTGACCAGGTTTATGCTGTGATACTGCTGACATTACTAAGAAAAATACTAAGATAGGTGCTACTGCTTTTAGTGCTCCTACAAATAATGATCCTAATAATCCAACTGGTGCAGCTGCCTCTGGTGCAGCGATTGATAAGATAATAC
>JABXKT010000205.1 GCA_013619155.1 Desulfobacteraceae bacterium | reverse complement strand
TATTCCGGGCATCAGAATT
This sequence comes from Desulfobacteraceae bacterium, assembly GCA_013619155.1. Lineage (GTDB taxonomy): Bacteria > Desulfobacterota > Desulfobacteria > Desulfobacterales > Desulfolunaceae > Desulfoluna. Next base: position 7,757 of record JABXKT010000205.1, on the reverse strand, counting down.
TACGGGCCCCGGTTTTTTCGGTCATTGTGGTGATCCGCCCCCTCCACCCGAGTCATGATTGTATAGCTCGGCGGCCCCTTTTTTTGGGGTGGCTGCTGACCTTTACTGCAAAAAAGTCGTCCGGGGGGTTGGCTTAAAAGGGCGTGCGGCAAGCGTGGCTGAAAAAAAAGGGGGGGATGAGGGCATGCTGGGGACGATCACGGGCTTGTGGGGCCCCGATTTTTTTTGGCCGGACAATAAAAAAGACCGCCCGAAGGGGGCGGCCTCTTTTTATCGATATCTCTTATGGATGCCCCTTAAGTAAGAGGCGCTCCATTAAAACTCGGGTTCGATGTATTCAGGAACGTTGACTTCCTGAAGCTCGGGGCCGAGGTAGGCTCTCTCGTTGGGGGCAAGAATGCCTAAAGAGAGGGCGATCAGGGTCCAGAGGTGAACCACGTGGTAATCGGCTCCGTAGTGCTCACTTAGCTCATGGATCTGAGCGTGGCAGTTGTGGCAGGCCGCGATGCAGTATGTGGCACCGGTCTTCTGGATCTGGGTGTCTTTGATCTTGCCGTAGGCGAGACGCTCTTCTTTGAACCCGGCCTGGAGGAAACCACCACCGCCACCGCAGCAGAAGTTGTTGCTCTTGTTGGGGTACATGTCGATGAAGTTCTCTTCACCCACCACGGACTTGATGACGAAGCGCAGGTTATCGGCCGTCTCGTCTCCGTAAGTCTTACGGATGATTTGACAGGGGTCCTGGGCGGTGAACTTAATGCCAAGCTCTTTGTTCCAGTCGGAGTTGACGGGAAGTTTGCCCTCACGGATCCACTTTGCATAGAGGTTGTAGATAGTCTCTACTTTGTAGTCGTGCTTGATGTCGAATTTTTTCAGTCCTGCCAGGACTGAGAAGGTAACGTGCCCTCATTCGGTGTTGAGGAACGTCGTGCACCCCAACTCCTCGCACTTATCGGCACTCTTTCGGGTGATGTTTTCCCATCCGTCGTCATCGGCTAAGAAGAGGCAGTAGTTCTCACCGGTCCACCCCTTGCTGCCGTAAGTCCAGTCGGCACCGACGATGTTTAAGATCTTCCAGAGGGGCACCATCTCTTCGGGCTCAGTCATGGGCTCGCGGGAGTTCTGGTTGAGGAAGAATTCGGCCCCTTGCTTATCGATGGGGACTTCGAGTTCTTTCTCTTCCCACATGGGCTGGGACTCTTTGACTTCGTCGAGGACATCTCCACAGACGAACTCAAAGTCCTCTGCAGAGCAGCCCATGGCGCTGCCGGTATCCATCTTGATGGCCATGTCGCAGGAGCCGAGGATGCCTTTGGGGCGTTCTTCTCTGGGGGTAAGCTTGCGTGCGTTGAACACGAGCTGGGGGATGTTGATCTCCATGGGGCAGATGCGGATGCAGCGCATGCACATGGTGCACATCCAGGTCCAGTCATGGTTAGCGATCTCTTCGTCCATACCCAGCGCTGCCATGCGCAGGTATTTTCGGGGGTCCATGTCGGCCAGTCCGGTCGCTGGACAGCCCGAGGCGCAGAGCCCGCAGGTCAGACAGGCGTTGAGGTTCCCGCCTTCGGGCAGGATCTCCATCACCTTGTCTTTGAAGACACTTCGGGTGTCTCCGCCGATTTTGATTGCCTCAGCCATACTACATTATCCTCCGTGTCATTTTCCTGCCGCAAGTAAGCATTTGTTTCTACTGCCATTCAAAGCAGGAAAAGATGATGTGCTCCCGTGATACAAAAGAGCGAATCAGTCATTATATGAATAGTATAATTATTGAAACCCTTGAGTCCATAGTTGTTGCGAAAAGGTTTTTATACCACAGCCTCTTTTACAGGACAATAGTGTTTCTACTCTTAAAGATTAAAGCGTGTCAATAAGAATAAACAAAACATATCGAGTAAATATCTCTCCGAAGATGGCTCCCATGGCGCCTAGAGGGGAGATAAGATTTTCGATGGCCGTGATGTCCACCCATACGCTTGTTTTTCTTGGCTCTTTGGTCGGGATGCGGACGCTTGAAATGCCGACTTTCGATGGGGATTACCTTTCTATGGAGAGGCGGTCTGTATAGGGATAATAGGGGCTGAAATACCCGTATTCTTTGTGGGTGGGGTCGGTGGTACCATTGGGTACATGAGGCATGATGGGTCCGGTGACTGTCCGTATGTGACTAGATATTTGAAGGCAAAATTCAGTCGGCGGGACGGCCCTTTGCGGTTTTTAGGACTTCCTGGCTGGAGGGCGGGTTTTTTTGATCCGCATGGCCAGGGTGATGAGGCCGATGCCCAGGGCGATGCCGAAGGCGTTGGCCCCCATGTCCAGAAAGGAGAAGCTGCGCCAGGGGAGACAGGCCTGAATCCCTTCGATGGCGATGCCGTAAGTCATGAGCAGGGCGGCGTGCCTTAGGGTGATGCCATGGGGGGATGCGGAGGCCCAGACGAGGAGGACAAGGTAGAGGTAGGCGCTGGCATGCTGAGCCTTGTCCCAGATATTGACGACCAGATAGTTGTCTGTCGTCATGGGCGCTAGGGAGAGGATGGTGATCCCCACGAAGGAGATGAGGAGCACGGGGCGGGCGATGCGTGTCAAAGGGGGTATTTTCATGGTGGTTTTATACCTAAACGTTGCATTTACCGCTTTATGTTATGGGCAAAATGCTACTATTACGAGTGTTTATGATGTGTTCTACTGGTCATCAAAGTTACGGCAGCCGAAAATGCAAAAATTGGCTCACCCTTCGGGAACGCACTTTGGCTGGATCTGCTGCGTTACCAGACAATTGCGGTAAAATATTACAGCTGCATGTCCGGTGCCTTGCATATCTGGCCAAAGGACGCTTGCAACTTTTAGGTTATATCTTCCAGATCCCTTTTAAGGCTCCGTTCCTTATTATAGTATGATCTCTTTTTTAAATATCTTAGGGAGGCATTATTTGTCGGTGATAAAGAGGGCGAGGGCGTCTATGATCTCTCTGTCCTCGGTCTCCATAATCTTCAGAATGTGGGCATGAATCCGGGTCTTATGGGTTCCAAAGATGCCGCGTCCCTTGTCAAAGGTGGCGGCAAAGGCCATGGCATCCTCCATGAGGGCCTCGGAGCTGGCGCTGGCCTTGACGAGCATTTTGCGTTCGGCGAGCTCTTCGGCTCCGGCCCGTCGCCCGGTGAGATACAGATCATAAAACTGGTCGTAGGCAAAGGCTTTTTTTACAATGGCGAGCATGCCGGGGAGGAAGGGGATCCCCAGGTCCACCTCGGGAAAACAGAAGTAGCCCCGGTCGGCCCGCATAAACCGGAAATCGCAGGCACAGGCGAGGATGGCCCCGTTGCCGAAGGCGTGGCCGTTGATGGCGGCGATGGTGGGGACGGGTAGGGTCAAGAGCCTTATAAAGAGCTCGTTCATGGTGTGCATAAAGGCCTTGATCTCATGGGAGGAACCCTGGGCAAAGGCCTCTTCGATCCATGGAAGATCCACCCCCTGGGAGAAGGACTTGGGATCCGTGGCGGTGAGGATGAGGGCCCTGATATCGGGTTCGGCCATGGCCGCTTGGAGACAGTGATTCAAGTCCTTAGCAAAGGTGAGATTCTGGGTGTTGGCCGCGTTGTCCATCCAGACAATGGCCGTGTGCTCTTTTTTTTCCCATGTGACGACGGACATATCTCCTCCTTAAAGGGGGCTGCAGTGGTCTCTGATGCGCCATGCCGGGGCCGGTGGGTCATCCAGTGCCCTCGTTTTTTTTAGACCTTAGGGTTTAACGACTAGTTATTATACCTCGATGCATCCATGGCGACCAGTATGAATTAAAAAAGGGCGGTAAGGGGGCGCTATTTTTTTGGGGGGCGCTTTTTGTGATGGCTCTTTTCTAAGGCGCCGGTTCGCCCGATTGCCCCTCTTTTTCCTCCCCTTCTTAAGCTGCCAAGAACCTTGATAACTCGAAGTGTCACCGGCCCGGGTCGTGTTGACACGCTGGGAATATTCCGATAGAACCGAAAGGTTCTGTGGGAATAAACACAGATGCATCTGCTTTGATAGCAGAGTAAAGATCTTCAGCCAACTCTCCAGAGGAGCGAGGTATTCATCAAAACAGAAGATTCAACCGTACAAGGCATCGCTTACATATATTGTAAAAAGATCCATACGGTTGACGGTTATACGTACCATTACTCAGAGTTTAAGAGACCCCAATCTCTTGACTCCTTACCTTCCCGTCCTTTAAGGGCGGGGTTTCACGGAGTGTTGGATGATTATTGGTCTGGATGTGGGAGGAACCCACACGGATGTTGTGCTCATGGGACGGGAGGGGCTGATTCACCAGATCAAGGTCCCCACCCAGCGTGAGAAATTATTTGAATCGATTCTCTCGGGCCTTTCGGGGGTGCTTGAAGGCGTCGATACGGCCCAGGTGGAGCGTATCGTCCTTTCGACCACCCTCGCCACCAACGCCGTGGTGACGGGTACCCTGGAGACGGTGGGCATGATTGTGGCCGGAGGGCCGGGCCTCGACCCCATGCTCTTTCGTTGCTGTGACGCCTACCACCTCGTGACGGGGGCCGTGGATCACCGGGGGCGTGTTGTGGAGAGTCTGGATCGGGAAGCCGTGGAGGCCCTGGCCGACACCTTTATCGCCCAGGGGATCGAAACGGTGGGGGTGGTGGGCAAGTTCTCCACGCGCAATCCAGCCCATGAACAGCGCATGGCGGAGATTCTTCGCAAAAAAGGGATCGAGCGGGTCTTTATGGGACACACCGTCTCCGGTCACCTTAATTTTCCCCGCAGGATTCACACCACCTTCTTAAATGCCTCGGTGCATGCCACCCATCGTCACTTCTACGCCTCGGTATGCGAGAGCCTCGTTCACCAGGGCATCGATATCCCCATCTATATATTGAAAGCCGACGGGGGCACCATGAAACTGGCCGCCTCCATGGATCACCCTGGAGAGACGGTGATGTCGGGCCCATCGGCCAGTGTCATGGGGGCCCTCGCCGCGGCCTCCCGTGAGGTGGATAGTCTGGTGCTCGATGTGGGGGGCACGACTACCGATATTGCCATCTTGATAAAAGGCGCCCCGGTCTTAGAACCCCAGGGCATCAGCCTGCGGTGGCCTTAGGGGGAGACAGCTGGGTGCGGGTGGAAGAGGGCGAGGTGGTCATTGGTCCCCAGCGCCTGGGGCCGGCCATGGCCTTTGGCGGCACGGTACCCACCCCCACCGATGCCATGGTGGTGCTGAACCCCGATGGAAGCGACGGAGATCGCAGCCGGGCCGAGGCGGGGATGCGTCTTCTGGGCCAGGCCCTGGGGGTGGAGACGACGGAGGCGGCCCGCAGGGTTATGGCCACCATGAGCCGTGCCATACTGGACCACGCCTGGGACGGGGTGGCCGAGATCAATGGTAAGCCCGTCTACACCATCCATGAGATGATGGAGAACTACACTGTGGCTCCCTCGGAGATTTTGCTCATGGGCGGTCCGGCCCCGGCCCTGGCCGGTTATCTCTCGGATCATACCGACCTTGGGGTGCGTATGGTGCCCCGATGGGGGGTGGCCAACGCCATCGGAGCGGCTCTGGCCCGTACCACCAGCGAGGTGACCCTCTTTGCCGATACGGAAAAAAAGGTGATCCTCATTCCCGAGGAGAACTACGCCACGACCATCCCCGGCAACTACACCCTGGCCGATGCCGAGGAGACCGCCAAGAATTTCCTCACGGAGAAGGCTCGCGAGGCGGGGAGCCGTACGGCCACCCCGGAGATCGAGATCGTGGAGAGCATGGTCTTTAACATGGTGAGGGGCTTTCGCACCACGGGGAAGAACATCCGCGTGCGGGCGCAGATTAAGCCAGGACTCATCGAGGGGTATGGAGATGGCTTGGCGATGGAGCCGTAGCATATATTGGCATCGTCGATTATAAGGGCACACCCTATTACCGGGCTGGCGGGGATCCGCCTTCTTATATTTTCTAAGGATATGCGTCATGATTAAAGCGGATAGAAAAACAGGGCTGGTCTTTTTTCCGGCCTTCGACTGGGCCATCGATCCCACCCACCCCGAACGGGAAGAGCGCCTTCTCTACACCCAGGATCAGGTCCTCGAAGAGGGGCTCTTCGATATCGAGGGCATTACGGAGCTGAAACCCTCCCTGGTGACCCATGAGGATATTCGACGGGTGCACTTCTGCGCTCCGGATATCGAGAGCGTCACCACCGAGTCCCACCTCATCAGTGCCGGCGGTGCCGTCACCGTGGGAGAGGCCGTCATGAGCGGTGCCGTGGAGAAGGGATTCGCCCTGGTGCGGCCTCCGGGGCATCACGCCATGCGGGTAGTCCACGGGAACCGGGGTTTCTGCAATATCAATATCGAAGCGATCATGATCGAGAACTTAAGGGCGAAACACGGGGTGCGTCGTGTGGCCATCGTGGATACCGACTGCCACCACGGAGACGGCACCCAGGATATCTACTGGCACGATCCCGACACCCTCTTCATCTCCATCCATCAGGACGGGCGCACCCTCTATCCGGGCACCGGATTCATGGAGGAGCTGGGGGGACCCAACGCCCTGGGCACCACCGTCAACATCCCGCTCCCCCCCCTAACCTCCGATGCGGGCTACCTCTGGATCATCGAGAACGTGGTGATGCCCATCCTGGCCGATTTTGAGCCGGAGCTCGTCGTCAACTCCGCCGGTCAGGACAACCACTTCTCCGATCCTCTCACCAACATGAACTTCTCGGCCCAGGGGTACGCCGCCCTCACCACCATGCTGAACCCGGATATCGCCGTCCTCGAGGGGGGCTACTCCATCGAAGGGGCCCTGCCTTACGTCAACACCGGTATCATCCTCGCCCTGGCCGGGGTCGACTACTCCGGCATCCAGGAGCCCGGATTCGATGCCGCCCGTATCGCCGAGCCCAGTCATGTGAGCGCCGAGGTTCGGAAGGTGGGCCGGGCCGTCCTGGCCACCTGGCGCAATCGAGAGGCCCTGCGTGCCAAACTCGTGGGAAACCACACCTCGGTGAGACGGCGCCGCAACATCGTCTACGACACCGACATGATCTACGAGATGCAGATCGACGAGGTCACCGTCTGTTCGAAGTGCCAGGGCGCCCTCAAGGTGGACTCCTCCTGCGATACCGGCGCCCACCTCCTCGGCGTCCACATCCCCCGCGGGGTCTGCCCCGCATGCCGGGCCAAAGCCGAGGCATGGTTCGATGCCGCCAAAAGCGGCCCCTACACCCTGCGCACCCTAAAGGATCTGGATACGGGGACCTTCTTCGACGCTTAAAAAGAGATTTTCCGATGGCGTCGGCTTTGTCCCTCTTTAAGGGGTGCCTTCTCTGGTTAAAGCGGGTTTGAAAATTGAGCCTCCGGCGGCCAGGAGATAAATCCCCTGGACCCCAGAATAGTGACTGTGACGGACCTGGGGTCCGTCACAGTCACTATAAAAGCGTGGTTCCCGGCAGGGCCGATGGAGTCTGCACTTCCTTGCCTAGGGAGCCCTGTCGTGCACCATTTTCGATGGAGCCATGGCCGTCATTTATCTCATGGCCTTTATCTATGCCATTATAGGGATACCTTAAGATTCTGGTTCCCTACGATCATGATACCCACCGGTATGGGTGTGGACATTCGTCTTTATCCCCGGGCAGGGCCTATGGAGGCTGCATCTCCTCTCGTAGGGTGCACTACGTGCACCATTTTCGATGGGGCCATGGCCGTCATTTATCTCATGGCCTTTATCTATGCCATTATAGGGATAC
>JABXKT010000204.1 GCA_013619155.1 Desulfobacteraceae bacterium | reverse complement strand
GGATGGGGCGCTTTTACTTGAGGGCCTGCCGGGTGATATCACACCGGTGTGGGTGCCTCTGGTACCCAGATGGGTGACCCTTAACCCATTGATACCGATGGGGTAAAAGAGTTGACAATGAAAAATAGTGCATGCTATCACTGACCGAGTGTTCCTTTTGGTTTTGTCGCCTTCTGTGATGCAGGTCGAGGCACCTTTTTTATCATTGGGGCCCCTCTTTTTTTAAATCGTTGATCGCAAGAAATATCTTAATATACGGATACGGTGTCCTTAACTACAGTATCCTTCACTATAGTGATCGGCTCCCATGCCATCGCAGATCCCTCTTCTTTAACTCCAAATGAATCAACACTATTTTTCGAAGGCCCCATGGCCCGGAGAGGTCCCCATGAGCGCCTCGTCATCAGATGAGTGACGGCCCTTTATTCGTCTCTTTTCCGAAAAGGGTTTTATAAAGCCCCTATCCATAGACGTTTCCATTGATTCCCCCTAGAAATATCTCTCCATTCGGGAGGGTCTCATCTTTAAAAAAAGGCCTCCGGCGGCAAGGGTGGCGAAGGCACTTCGGTAAAAACACCTTGAAAACAGATTGCGGACGCGCTTTGCCTCTCGTCCCTCGGGTCAAATCCGCATTCGAGCTATGTATGAAGGCCTGTTTGGCACACCGTGCTTTATAAAATTATGGCAAAAGTTTGGTCCTCGGCAGGGCCAAGCGAGGCATATCTGAATAGTTATAAGAAACCGTATCAATTGAGGCGGCGATCTGTCCTCTTTTTTTTCGGGAGAGACCGTCTCCTGCATCGGGGCGTCAGGGATTATCCCCGGACGTCGAAGGCCTTTTTCATTCGCATGATTGCATTTTGGAGACCACCATGAAGATTCATGAATACCAGGCAAAGGCGCTCTTTAGGGGCAGCGGCATCTCCGTCCCCGGGGGGGCGGTGGCGCGCACGCCCGGGGAGGCTGCCTTTCGGGCGGCCTCCATGAAGAGCTGGCCCGTGGCGGTGAAGGCGCAGATCCATGCCGGAGGGCGCGGCAAGGCCGGGGGGGTGAGGCTGGTTCACTCTGCGGAAGAGGCCGAGGTTGCTGCCCGGGAGATCTTTGGATCCCCTTTGGTGACCCCCCAGACCGGTTCCGCGGGCAAGGTGGTGCACACCCTTCTTATTGAGGAGGGGCTGGATATTGACCGGGAATTTTATCTGGGCATCGTTTTCGATCGTCAGAGTGGGGATATTCTCATCATGGCGAGCCGTGAAGGGGGGACGGAGATCGAGGCGGTGGCGGCGAAGAGCCCCGAAAAGATCCTTAAGGTTGCCGTGAACCCTCTGACGGGTCTCTGGCCTTGTCACCTGAGGCAGGTGGTCTTCGGGCTCGGCCTGGAAGGGGGGGATGCCAGATCGGTGAGTGCTCTGGTGAAGGCGTTGTTCGAATTTTTTATGGCCATGGATTGCTCTTTACTGGAGATTAATCCTCTGGTGATTACCGGGGAAGGTGAGGCTGTGGTCCTTGATGCCAAGGTGGATTTTGATGACAATGCCCTCTATCGTCATCCTGAAATCTCCGCCTTACGGGATATTAGCGAAGAGCACCCCCTGGAGGTGGAGGCCTCCCGTCATCATCTCAACTATATCAGCCTGGATGGGAATATCGGTAATATCGTCAATGGTGCCGGCCTTGCCATGGCCACCATGGACCTCATCAAGGATGCGGGGGCGGAGCCGGCCAACTTTCTGGATGTCGGCGGGGGTGCCACCCAAGAGATGGTGGAGAACGCCTTTCGTATCCTCTTGAAGGATAAAAAGGTAAAAGGGGTATTTATCAATATCTTTGGTGGGATACTGCGGTGCGATATCTTTGCCATGGGGGTGGTGGAGGCCGCCTCCAAGACGGGGATTACCGTGCCCATCGTGGTGCGCATGGAGGGGACCAATGTGGAGGAGGGGCGCCGTATCCTAAGGGAGTCTGGTCTCGATCTTCAAACGGCCACCGACCTTCACGATGCCGCCGCCAAAGTGGCAGCCATCGTGGGGTGAGCGTATCCGCAGCCTGCCTTACGGTGGCACATCGTGCCGCCGGAGGCAACCGGGTTAAAGATGCCTCGGTTGGCCCTGCCGGGGCCAACCTTCTGCCTGATTTAAAAGATCGGGCTTGCCCCACAGGTTTTTATAGTGACTGTGACGGGCCTTTGGCCTGTCACAGTCACAAAGCTGGGGTCCAGGGGCCCAGTCCCTGGCCGCCGGAGGCTCGGCTTTTCACGCCCACTTTGACCATAGAAAGTCGGCTTTTTCTGGCTGAATAGTGACGAATGATTTTGAAAAGATGAAGGAGGCGGCGGTGAGTATATTAATCGATCGGTCCACGCGACTTCTCGTTCAGGGCATCACCGGGCGTGAGGGGAGTTTTCACACCGGTGAGTGCAAGGCGTATGGAACGAAGGTGGTGGCGGGGGTAACTCCCGGTAAGGGGGGGCAGATGTATGAAGGGACCCCCGTCTTTCATACAGTGGCCGAGGCGAGACGGGAGACCGGTGCCACGGCCGGGATGCTCTTTGTGCCGCCTCCCTTTGCCGCCGATGCCATCGTGGAGGCTATCGATGCGGGCTTAGAGCTTGTGGTCTGTATCACCGAAGGCATTCCCATCCTCGATATGGTCCGGGTGAAGAAGATCCTCAAAGGGAGTGCCACCCGCCTTATTGGCCCCAACTGCCCCGGCATTATCACCCCCGGTGAGTGTAAGATCGGCATCATGCCTGGCCCTATGCACCGGCCCGGCGGTCCGGTGGGGGTGGTCTCCCGCTCCGGGACCCTCACCTATGAGGTGGTGCACCAGCTCTCCGGTCAGGGCATCGGTCAGACCACCTGCGTGGGCATCGGCGGAGATCCGGTGAACGGAACCTCCTTCGTGGACGTTCTTACGGCCTTCGAATCGGATCCCAAGACTGAAGGGGTGGTCATGGTGGGTGAGATTGGTGGCACCGACGAAGAGGCCGCGGCTGTCTATATAAGGGACCATATGACCAAACCTGTGGTGGGCTTTATCGCAGGGCTCACCGCACCAGTCGGGCGGCGCATGGGACATGCCGGGGCTATTATCAGTGGTGCCTCGGGCACCGCCCAGGCCAAGGTCGAGGCCCTGGAGTCTTGCGGGGTCCATGTGTGCCGAAATCTCGGTCGCTTGGGCGAGATGTGCCGGGATGTGTTTTGTTAGAGGCGATCCCCGGCCTTTGAGATCTTGGTTTTTGTCCCGTATAAATAGGGATTGTTTGCGAACGATTCAGCTCTTGAACAAGGGCCTCCGGCGGCACGGTGTGTCACCTTGAAAGCAGGTTACATATGCGCTTCGCCCCTCGGGATCGCATCTACCTTTGGATGCACCCGGGTTTATATTTTAAGCGCTGTTTGTCACGCCTTGCTTTATACGATTATGGCAAACGTGTGGCTGTGGGAGGCTATTTTTTTGGATCATTTTGACCCTAGACGGCATTTTTTTTGGAGCTGAATAGTTACCTTTTTTTATTCTGGCATTTTCACCGTCTCTCTGGGGGGAGACCACAGATGGTATGATTGATTTGGACTGTAAGTGGAGGGATGATTTATGGATTTTATTGGACGCATCGCCACCCCTGTGGGGAAAAAGATGCTCATGGGGGCCACGGGCCTGGGATTCTGTGGATTTCTCATGGTGCACCTCTCGGGGAATTTTACCCTGTTTAAGGGGGAAACGGCCTTCGCCGAATACACGCAAACGCTTCATGCCTTAGGCTTTCTGCTCAAGCTTTCAGAGTTTATTCTCCTTACCATGGCCATTCTTCATGTCCTCATGGGGGTGATTTTGACCTTAGAGAACCGGGCGGCACGTCCGGAGCGGTATCGGGTGACGGCCCTTCACGGAGGCCGGACCTTTGCATCGGCGAGCATGATTTACTCCGGACTTCTCATCTTCTCCTTCCTCATCCTTCATCTCGTGGGGTTTAAATTTGCGCCCCCGACCGGGAGATCCCGCTATCCGGTGGTGGTGGAGACCTTTGCCCAGATTCGATACGTGGCCGCCTACCTTTTGGGGGTTGTGGCCGTGGGGTGCCATGTGAGCCATGGCTTCTGGAGTGCCTTCCATAGCCTGGGGGCCAGTGGGGAGACAAGTCTTCCTTTCTTGCAGACCTGTGCCCTGTGGTTGGCCATCATCGTGGCGGGGGGATTTGCAGTGATACCCCTGGTCTTTTTCTTGAGACCGTGAATCGTAAGCCATCTGTAACGATTCAGTTTAGGCCTCTGCTCGTCTTTCTGGGGCCCGAATTTTTGCCATTATTTTAATTGATTATCATCATATCCGATGCCCGGGGGCCAATGCCTGGCTTATCCCAGCGTTATAATACCCCGGAAGTCTATAGATACTCAGCTTAAAAACCGTACTGATAAAGCACACCGTATTCTGGCACGATTTTTTAGTACGTCGTTGTTCATGCCGCGGCGGAGCACGGCGCGCCCAGGAACATGGCCCTATAAATGTGGGAACCCATGGCTGTGAATAAGTGGTCATCAAAAAAACGTGTCGATGAGAGGAGTACATGCCTGGCAGACGTTTTTTGTACTGAAATGTAAAGGGCCAAAGGCCCGTTACATTTCAGTGACCTGGGGTCCAGGGACCCAGTCCCTGGCCGCCGGAGGCTTTTTTTTTAGAGCTGAATAGTTTTATGCAGGCTCTTATAATTTTCAGCTTTAGGAGGCGATGTATGCAACTCGATGCGAAGATTCCCCATGGGCCTTTGGAAGAGAAGTGGGATCGTCACCGTTTCGACCTTAAGCTTGTCAACCCGGCCAATAAGCGTAAGTACTCGGTGATTGTCCTGGGCACGGGGCTTGCCGGGGCATCCGCCTCGGCCACCCTGGCAGAGTTGGGGTACCAGGTGACGACCCTGTGCCTCCAGGACAGCCCCCGGAGGGCCCACAGCATCGCCGCCCAAGGGGGGATCAACGCCGCCAAGAATTATCAAAATGATGGGGACAGCATTCGCCGCCTCTTCTATGACACCATCAAGGGGGGGGATTTTCGGTCCCGTGAGGCCAATGTCTACCGCCTGGCTCAGATCAGCGGCCATATCATCGATCAATGTGTGGCCCAAGGGGTGCCCTTTGCCCGGGAGTATGGGGGGCTCTTGGCCAACCGCTCCTTTGGTGGTGCCCAGGTCTCTCGTACCTTTTATGCCCGAGGCCAGACCGGTCAGCAGCTTCTCCTGGGGGCTTACGGGGCCCTCTCCCGTCAGGTGGCGGCAAAGGGTGTGACCCTTCTGGCGCGGCGCGAGATGGTGGAGTTGGTGGTGGAGG
>JABXKT010000036.1 GCA_013619155.1 Desulfobacteraceae bacterium | reverse complement strand
CTATACAAGAAGGACACACAGGAGAGATCCGCCCCCACGACCACATCTTCATAGCCCCCGGAGTGAGGCCATGGCCATTTTTACTTCCGGGCCAGAATCGACCGGGCCTCGTCGGCGCCCTTGAAATCAGAACTGATGGCCAATGCCTTTTCCAGGGAGACCTTCGCTTTTTCCACATCCCCGGTGGCGTACAAGGCAAGCCCCAGGTGATAATTGACGGTGGCATTTTCCGGAAGTTTTTCCAGGCTCTCTTTAAATTCAGAGATGCCACTCTCGAAGAGCCCTTTTCGATAATAGACAAGCCCCAGGGTATCCATGATATTGGGATCATTTGTGACTTTCTCCTTGGCCATCCTTGCCAGGGCCAGGGCTTCATCGATATCCTCATTGGCATCGGCCAGAATATAGGCGAGATTATTGGCCGCCGCCACGATATCATTTTTTAGGGCCAGGGCTTTTCGATAAGAGGCCTTGGCATCTTCAAGATCGCCATTGCCCTCACTCATAATCCCCATGAGCACATGGGGCAGAGGATCTCTCTGATTTTTCTCAATCACCCCACGAAACTGAGCCATCACCTTCTCAGAGCTCCCCTGCCTCTGATAAACGGCCGCCAGACCATAGTAGGGACGGGTGGTATCCGGGTTTTTCTCAATGGCTGTGAAGTAAGCGGCCTCAGCCTTCTCCAACGCCCCCATCTGAGTATAGAGCCGCCCCATCATCTCATATACCATGGCACCCATCACAGGATTCGCCTCCACCGCCTTGAGTTGGTCCTGACACAAGGCGATGGCCTCTTTCGACTGATTTTTCATCATCTGACAACGAACCATTGCCTCAAATATCTCCATGGACTTTGGAGCCATCGATCGTGCAAGGGTAAAATCTTTCATGGCAAGATCCAGCTCTCCTTTTGCCATATAAATGGTTCCAGAGTGATAAAAAGGGGTAGGATCCTTTGGGTTCTGATCTTTAAGCCGCATATAGAGCGTCTGCGCCCCATCAGAATCCCCCATAGACGCCAGAACAGCCCCCATCAAAAGATTCGGTTTATAAAGATAAGGGGCCTTGGCAAGGACCTTCTCCAGCCCCTCCTTTGCCAGTGCCAGTTCACGATCTTTTAAATAGAGTTCCGCCAAGGCAATCTGGGCCTTCAGGTGCTCCGGTTTCAACGCCAGAACACTCAATATATCCTTTCTCGCACGATCATTTTGCCCAGGAGCCATTTCGGAGATACCTTTAAAATAAACCCCCGTGATATTTTTTGCATCTGCCGCCACAACCGCCGTAAATGTCTCCAGGGCGGTGCCAAATTGACGCTGGCGAAGTGCCATCTCACCACGCACCATCAGTGCCGGCAAAAATCCCGGATTCTTATCCAATACTCCGGCAACCATCTCTCCGGCCTTCACAAAATCACCACGATTTGAATAAAACCGTGCCACAGAGACCAGCACCTCGTAATCATCCGGTCTCAACTTCATCGCCTTGAGGTACATCGCCTCAGCGTTGACAAAATTCTGTCTCTGCTCATAAAAAAAAGCCAGCTTCAACACAGGGCGAAGGGCGGACGGTTCTTGACTGGCCGCATCACGGTAAACGGCTTCGGCTTCAGGGTATTTTTTATGGGCCATATAAAAATCGCCCAGCACAATAAGCAGACCGATATTATCACTGTTCTTTTTAACGATGGCCTTCATCTCAATTTCGGCTTTATCATACTGCTGGCTACTATTAAGCAGATTCACCAAATCCAGGCGTGGACGGATAACATCTGGAGCCATGACAATGGCACTGCGAAGAGCCTTTTCCGCCCCCAAAAAATCACGCCTCTTGGCACATAATCTTGCCATCCCCCTGTAAGGACGAATATCATCGGGTTTAAGTCTTAAAATTTGCTCATATAACCCCAGGGCCATTCCATCATCCCCGTCACCTGAAAACAGCGCCGCTGACACCAACAAACAGTCGATATCATCGGGGCTTTTCACGAGAGCTTGATCAATATGATAATGCGCTTTATCCCTTTTTTTTGCCAACATATAGAGTTTTGCCAGGTTTAAATGAGCATCACCGTGGCCCGGGTCCCTCTCCACAACCTTCATATATGCACGAAATGCCTCTTTAGGATTTCCTTGCTTGACGGATATATTCGCGATCTCATACCACCCTTGCGTAAAGGCCGGATCAATTTTTACACTATTTTTAAATTCCAGAAGAGCCGCTTTTAATTTTCCATCTTCAACATACGCGTTTCCCTTTTCAAAGTAGGCCTCCCTTTTCTCACTATCAGATGCGCATGAACTGATTAAGAGCATCGCCACACATACGATAAAAATAAAACGCCTGAGTATCATTATTGCCCCCATATTTTATAAAAAAGCCACCCCAATGTTCATCGATAATACACGCTTCCATATTGAAATTTACCAGATAGCCAAATTGCATCAATCATCTTATTATAAAAACTATGTAACAAATTACACAGTTTCATATTTAACTATGTATTTAACTTCATATTCAACATCAACCAAATTTTATGCTTTAACAAATACCACACGATACCCTCTGAATACAAAGGCATTTTAGTAAAAAAAGCCAAAGAGATAAGAGTGGCACTACTTATGCAATATTTTGATATTAGTATTGTTAAATGTGCACGTCCACCTCATACAAATTAAAGATATTAATAAGCAATTCAAAAATCAAGGTATGCCACACCATGCATCAAATATCAGTCGTTTTTAAATTTTTAATTTTATGCTCGTTTTATCTCATCTCAATAATACCGGCATCGGCTACCCCCCTCTCTTTCCATGAAGAATTTTCAAATGAAAATCCGTCATACCTCTATCTCATGACACCAGATGATGAAGTCGAATTCTCTTTCGATCTACTGGAAAAAAATAAGGGCTTTCATCTTGGGGACACTATCCTTGAAGCGACCCTTCAGTTTAACCTCTCCGCCGGCAAAATTAACTCCAAAGAAAAAATCATCATCAAAACAGGCATAGATGACGGGGATAAAATCCTACACGAAAAAGAGTACAACCTAACGTTTATCGCAAATGATTTGGAAACAGTTGAGTTGGAACTCGACACACTGGATATTCTTGACTACCTGCAAGAAGATGGGCGACTCACCATTTTTACGAATGCACCCAACTTACCATCTGAATTCCCTATTATAAATTACAATTCATTTTACATCGAATCGGCAGAACTCTTCGGAACCTACGAACCTGTGCCGGAACCCACATCCATTTTTCTTCTGGGTACTGGACTTATCTTTTCCGGGATGATCTTACGAAAAATAAGTATAAAACATGGCCATAAAAAGATACCCGTAAAATTTATCCAAAACAAATGCAACGATATGTAATAATAATCTATAATGTTTTTAACATACAAAGGGGATCATCGATGAAACACCTGTCAAAAGTACTTTTTCTTCTCATGTTTTTAACCTTTTTTTTAGTGGTTGAGAGCGCATTCGCGCTTTCAATAAACAGCCGTCCGGTAGATGTGGCAGGCAATGTTCTTGAGAGCGGACAAGACAACCTACAAACAATCCTCAACAATCTTGTAATATCCGGCAAAAAGATTAATGCTTATAGTGATCAACAAACAGCCGGAAGATGGACACAAATAGATGGTGATACAGATGTTTATACCGTCGGACTATTCACCTCTAAGAAGGGAACCCTGGGAATTTATGGGGTAGATGGAACAAAACAAATACTATTTGAAACGGGCCCGAACAATGCACCAGACGTAAAATTCTTAGAAAGAGGTTTTCAAGTTAATCTCGATGGACATCTTAAAATAATAGGTGGTGAAAGCGATGTAATCAATGACGAAGGAAATTTTTCTAGTTTCGGTTTTTATTGGGAAAATAGTTACACAGAAGATGCCCTAAACACAGAGGGAAAAACCATGGCCCTAAGCTACATTGCAGAAGAGGGCCTTACTATCGATATAGATGCATACAATGATGAACCCGACGGATTTGGGAAAAGGCAATTTAAGGGGAACGATGATTGGATCATCGCCTTTGAAGATGGTATTACCATTGCAGGAGATGGCGGAGATCAAGCAGATGATTTCCAAGATGTTGTCATTTTCGTTGAAGATATAACCCCCGTACCCGAGCCCGCATCCCTCGCCCTCTTAGGGCTTGGTCTCCTCGGACTTGCCGGCATCGGTCGCAAAAAATTTTCAAAAAAATAGCAATCAAGAGACGGTAACGTAGAGATAGAAAAGGAGAATGGATAAAAAATTCCATTCTCCTTTTTATTGTCAACGCCTACGGAACCAATACAAAGGTATTAGTGGGGCAAGAACGCAAAGATATATTTCATACAGGCGTATAGTTCCAGATTATTGATCTTTTATTATTTCAAGCCAAACATGAAACGGATGGACCATGAAAAAAAACCCAACAGCAGACTTAGGCGAAATCTTCCCAAGCAACCGGTCACTCCTCTTTTTCTACATGATCCCATACGCCCTCTATGTCATCATCCCCATGGTCATGGAATCCCGAGAGTCGATCTACACAGCCCGGTTGCTCCTCGTCCCCCTTGCCCTTCTTCTCCTCTGGGAAAGATACCTCCCCTTAAAAGGCCCAAAGGCCATCACCCCATCCATAGCGGCGGGAGCCATCACAGGCCTCGGAGGATGCGCTCTATGGATTGCCCTATCGATCCCCTTCGCCCCAGAAGAGAGCCTCCCATGGCCACCCCAGGCCTTCACTCTTCGCCTGATAGCAGCCACCCTCCTCGTCCCCATATTCGAAGAGCTCTTCGTTCGGGGCTACCTCTTCCGCCTGATTCTCCAGTGGGAAGCGGCCAAAAAAAAGGGCTCTCACTCGCCCTTGAGTGAAGCCCTCGATGATTGCAATATCAGCACCGTAAAACCCGGAGCCTGGAGCGTTTACTCAATATTAATATCTACCCTGCTCTTCGCATCCGGCCACCGACTCTTCGAATGGCCAGCGGCCTTTATTTACGGCATACTGCTCTCCATGCTCTGGATCGCACGAAAAGATATGATATCCCTTATTTCAGCCCATGCCACAACCAACTTTTGCCTGGCGCTCTATGTCTACCACAGTGGCCGTTGGATGCTCTGGTAAAAAAAAGAAAAAAATTCATGTATGGGTACTCTTTCTCCTCAGACCGGCCAGACCCAAAAAGCCAAACCCCAAAAGAAACAGAGTGGCCGGTTCAGGTACGGGGGCCGCTGTAATATCAAAAAAATGGACACCGCCACCCCCCACGTTCGACGAATTATTAGTGACACAAAATGTAAATGAATGATCACCGGCCGTCAAAAACAGATCGTCTTTTCCGCCATAAAAATTCCCCAGGCCATCATAACCTTTCACATCCCACGTCTCCACCACACCATCCACATAAAAAACAAAGGAGTCCCCTGACGGCCCTTCAGGATTATCAATGGCCTTTACTCTCATCATCGAATCGACATCTACGTTAATTTCCCATTTTACAGGAGGATTCACCCAATTCCAAACATACTTCTGCTTTGAAATATTATCGATTTGACCGAGTTCACCAGCCCCAGGGTCATCATCAATCCAAGAAAAATATCCCTCCCACCCAGTTGCCGGATCAATCGTTGTGGCACCCACCGTCCCCACCGTTCCCAACAGAAAAAAGCATAAGACAGATACAATCTTTTTCATTTTAAGAAATCCTCTGCTATTTTTTCAAGAACAACCCGGCCATCTCCCCATGAGATCCGTCGGCTTTCCGTCCCTGATTCGCATCAGGTTTGGCTTTTTCTTGGGTCAAGGTAATGGAACTATGCAAAAAATACACCAAGTTATTCTTTCTGCGAAAACGATTGACAGGTATACTGCATATAAGAAAACATGATTTATATCTTCATGTGGTTCCTGCCTCCCCTATCCGAACACTACTTATTATCTGAGGTTACACGCCACATCCCAAATGAGCTATAGTTGATCACATGAAAACTGATTTAATTGAACTCTACTCAGACTTCCTTCTCTCTTCCTACGGCAAGACCACTGCCACAGGCCTTTCTAACCTTGTAGACGGTTCGTTCAGCCACGATCAGGTCACGCGGTTATTATCCCGGAATGAGTTTACCAGTCAGACACTCTGGGAAATGGTGAAACCCACCCTCCGACAGGTTGAAGATGCAGATGGTGTGCTGATATTCGACGATACGATTCAGGAAAAGCCATACTCTAAAGAGAACAGTCTGATTTCATGGCATTATGACCATACAAAGAATCGTTCTGTCAAAGGTATAAACCTTCTAAATTGCCTTTACCATACGGGAGAGGCTTCTATTCCGGTTGCCTACAAGCTCATAGAGAAAACCATTGAATATACAGACCCGAAAACCGATAAAAAGAAACGCAGAAGCGAATTCACAAAAAATGAATATTTCCGAGAATTGTTAGGCGTATGTTGCAAAAATAATATTTCTTTTCGCTATGTTCTGGCCGATAGCTGGTTTTGTTCCAAAGACAATATGAAATTTATCTGCCACGACTGTAAAAAGCATTTCATCATGGCAATAAAGTCTAACCGGCTTATATTCTTGAGCGATCAGGATAAACGAAACGGCCGTTCACAACACGTTAAAGATATGGATTTTACGGAAGATAAACCCGTCAAGGTTTGGATCACAGGCGTCGATTTCCCCGTCCTGCCACGATTACGACGATCTACAAAAAAAGGTGGAAAGTCGAAGTCTTCCATAAAACGCTCAAATCCAATGCGGCCATGGCCAAATCACCGGCTCATACCGTCCGTACGCAGAGCAACCATCTTTTCTTGTCTATATATTCGGTCTTCCGACTGGAGACCTTGTCTCTTCGCCTCAAAATGAACCATTTCCAACTGAGGTCTAAGCTGTATATGACAGCTTTGCGTTCAGCGTTTAAACAACTTCAACAGCTAATGGCTGCGTAACTTGAGTTCCTAAATCGTATCTTCTAAAATGACCAGCAAAAACATCCTCGGCCGACCAAAGAAAAGAATAAGAAGGGACCGTTACATAGAGACGCGCATTCTTCTTCATTAATTCCTTGATTGATTTTAAGAAATTAAGGTCGTCTTCAATGTGTTCCATAACATCGAACAATCCAACGGCAGGTAATGAATGTGGATTAAATTTCGCTGTGTCTGTTGTTGCACATATTACATTGGATAGACCTCGTTTTTTCGTATTAGAGGCGCCAAATTTCCCAGGTTCAACCAAAACTACATTGAAGCCTGAATTAGCCAAGCCCAAAGAAACAAACCCATTACCTCCCCCAATATCAAAGATTGTGCCATTACTTTTTGGGGGATAAGATTTTACGACGGAAGCAATGCAATTGTTCCGATGCTTAAACCAAAATGAATTTTCTTCAATAGCAAAACAAGCATCGTTCCCATCTGATGGATAAGATATATCCTCAGTATTTGAACTATACCAAATTCCATCATTACCTAGTTGAAGCCCTGTACTTATTGATTGTATATCGACCATGATTACGTCCTATATGTCCCTAATATTGTAAATAACCGGCCTTTTTCCTATGTATAGCCCTTATCGACGGAATTTTTGGATCGAATATCCAGGGGGTAACATGGAGAATTTAAAGGGGTATGAGTCCTTGTTTGAATATTCGATATTCTCGAGCATATAAACCCGTTATTCCGGATAAGATCATCGGTCTCTCCACAAATCAAAAAGAGATAAGCACTCCACCCACAATCGATATAATCATTTTGAATTAATACAGAAAAGGCGATCTAACCATCTACCCCGTGCCCCCATCGGATATAGATATACCGGTCCGCGGCTGTCCATCTGTGGGCTTAAATACCGTGATAGATGGATATAATTCCATCTTACCGGGTACTTTTTCCATGTTGATGCTTGAATATACCGGTGCAAAAGAGGTTCAGGCACTGCCCGGCAATGTAAGAATTGAAAAATGAAAAAACGGTATACACAAAAGCTCTCTATTTTTTCATACCCCACCCCTTTTCTCAGAAAAAACGGTGATGCACCCCTATCATTTCATCCCCTGCATACGCCCCTATCCCACCAGAATCAATGGAAAACATAAGGCATCATTTGTGGAGGATCATGAGAAAAGAGGGGAGAGGGAAACATTGAAGATGCGTCCATCAATGCACCCGGTCGCTATGCCAGAAGGCGATATAGCGCCGATAAATTTCACCTGTGAGGATTGACCGAGCAATGATGGGCACGCGTCGCTTTGCCCATCCTACCGGCTTTCATGATGCATGACATCACTGGTTTTTGCGAAAAATCCACGGCATAAATATGCCCTCGTCCTTGAACATAAGGTCGCCATTCAATCAAAGGCAGATGAGGTTTACCCCAAGGAGCAGGGCAAAGCGCATCTGCAAGCTGCATTCGAGACCATCCACGGGCGTTCATGATGCAGGCGTCACTGGTTTTTATAAAGAAACAATCAGAGAAGAGGCGTGCGGTGCACCCTCACCATGGTCATGGGAGGGCGCCGGAGGGAGGAAAAAGAGGGAAAAATACACATCACCCCTTGGAAGAAGAGAAGACGGCCCGCTTAAGGGCCTGAGCCGCGAGACGGGGATCATCGGCGGAGACGATGGCCGAGACCACGGCAATGCCATGGGCTCCGGCGTCGATTACCTCTCGACCGTTGGCCGAGGAGATGCCGCCTATGCCCACAATGGGAATGCCCACGGCCTCCCGGATGCGGCGCACCCCCTCAAGACCCAGAGGCGGTGCCGTATCCTCCTTGGTGGGGGTGGCAAACACAGGACTCACCCCGATATAGTCGGCCCCTGCCCTCTCCGCCCTCACCGCGTCCTCTAAAGACTCCACGGAGATGCCGATAATGCTCCCCGACGGAAGCAGACGCCGGGCATCGGCGATGGGCATATCGCTCTGCCCGAGATGCACTCCCGAGGCCCCCACGGCCAGGGCCACATCCACCCGATCGTTAATAATCAAGGGGATCTTCTTCGCCGCCAGCACCCCTTTTATGGCACGGGCCTCCTCCATAAACATGCGGGTCGAGCCGCACTTCTCACGAAGCTGGACGCAGCTCACCCCGCCAGCCACAGCCTCGGTCACAATGCTTAGGGTACTTCGTCCCCGGGAGAGATCCCGGTCCGTCACCAGGTAGAGGGAGTAATCAATGGATGGATACGTCATCATATATAAAAGGTCCCCATATGCGTGTTGAAGGATGCGCCACGCCCCGACGCCCTCCCGGTGTTAAAATGTATTAAAAAAGCGATGCCTCCGGCGGCCAGGGAATAGATTCCCTGGACCCAAGGTTTGTGACTGTGACGGGCCAAAAGGCCCGTCACAGTCATTCTTGGCATTTTAAGGCCTCGGTTCTGGTGCATGGAATGCACCCTACCGCCATAATCCCCACCGGTATGGGTGTGGACCATTCGGTTTCATTTTCCCGAAGGGCCGATGGAATCTGCAGCTCCAGCCGTAGGGTGCACTACGTGCACCATCTTAATGGATCCCCGGCCTCTATTCTTCCATCTATCCTGGCATATTGAGGCCCCGGTTCCGGTGCATGAAATGCACCCTACAGCCACAAGCCCCACCGGTACAGGTGTGGGCCACCCATCCTCATCTTCATAGAAGACCGATAAGGCCTGCGCTCCGCTTACGCGGCCAGGGTGATGATCTGCCCTTCTGCTTCCAGCTCCTGGGGGGTAATGGTGTAGAGGGCGTCGAGCAGGGCAATCATAAAGCTTCCTGGGGCGGCGGCGTGCTCTCCCGCTTTTTTTCCGACCACGGCGAAAAATGCCAGGGCGGAGCAGGCGGCGGTGAAGGGGTCCGGGTCCACGGCCATGAAGGCTCCGGCGATGGCCGTGGCCGAGCATCCCGTGCCCGTCACTCGGGCCATGAGGGGATGCCCCCCCAGGATCTTGGCCACCCGAGTGCCATCGGTGACGACATCCTCGGGTCCGGTGATGGCCAGGGTGGTCTTCAGCTCGGTGGCCAGGACCTTGGCGATACGCGCCGCATCATCGACGGTGTGCATGGCGTCCACGCCACGGGTCCTCGAATCGTCGGCTGTAAGGGAGAGGATCTCCGAGGCGTTGCCGCGGATCAGATCGACCCCCGTCTCCCGGATTATCTGGGTGGCCGTTTGGGTGCGAAGGGTGGTGGCACCAGAACCCACCGGATCGAGGACCACGGGAGTGCCCATCTTCCGGGCCTTTTTTCCCGCCGTGATCATGGCGCGAATCCAGGCATCGCTTAAGGTGCCGATGTTCAGCACCAGGGCTCCGGCGAAGGCAACCATCTCCTCCACCTCGTTCTCCGCATGGGCCATGACCGGGGAGGCCCCCATGGAGAGCAGTACATTGGCCGTATAGTTCATCACCACGTAGTTGGTGATATTGTGGATAAGGGGGGTGGTCTCACGTATCTTGGACAGGTTTTCGGCGGCTTTTACGGCGAGTGTGTTGCGCATCTCATCCTCTTTTTTTTTAAAAGTTCGTTTTTTAAAAAAACGGCTGAGGATGACTTCAAGGAAGAATAGGTGTAACGATTCCGCTCAAAACCCAAAAGCACATCCGTGCGGCCAGGGGCCGTCCCCTTGGGACTTCAGATTCGTAAAGGCTCAAGTGCCGAGGCCCGTACATTTTTGAAAACCGTTACACATATTTTTAATATAAGAGATCGACGCTCTCGGCAATTCCCTTCGCTGGTATTATCCAGATCAGGTTCGACGGGTATGATCTCAGGCCTTAAGCCACCCCTTGCTTTGATACATTTTATAAGCGACATCATTTGATGCAAATTCATATAATTTATATGTGCCGGGCTTGTCAACGGCAATGGAGCCAAACCTGCGCATTTAAGCAAAGAATCATTGTAACGAGTCAGCTGTGCCTCCGGTGGCCCTGCCGGGACCAAACTTTTGCCATAATTTGGCCTGGTTCAATAATGGCCATTTTAGGGTAACAAGCCCCCGGCAAAAAAGCCGCACGGGAGTGCGGCGCGCCAGAGAGGGTGTCGTGGTGCCTCCGCTCCATTGCCAAAGTTCTGGCAGTGTTTCCTTTCTGTAGGCCCCTCAACAAATATGGGCCACCTTCAAAAGGTGTAACCCTGTTTTGAACCAGGCCCATAATTTTATAAGACGAGGCGTGACAAACAGCGCTTAAAATATAAGTCAGGGTGAATCTAAAGGCGGATGCGATTTGACCCGAGGAGCGGGGCGAAGCGCATCCGCAAGCTGCTTTCGAGGTGGCACACCTCGCCGCCGGAGGCTTCTTTTGAGCTGAATAGTTAGGGCTCATTTTCCGTCATTTCTAAACGAGGCATGGAAGGCTCCACCTCGAATCATCGGCCAAGGTACTTATTACTCTGCCTACAATAACAGAGTAAATAAATCTTGACATAGGCGCCGCGCACGCATAGTACAATGATAAAAACGGCCACGAAGGCTGGGTGCAT
The DNA here is from genome assembly GCA_013619155.1 of Desulfobacteraceae bacterium. Classification (GTDB taxonomy): domain Bacteria; phylum Desulfobacterota; class Desulfobacteria; order Desulfobacterales; family Desulfolunaceae; genus Desulfoluna. Next base: position 28,511 of record JABXKT010000036.1, on the reverse strand, counting down.
CGTATGCTTTGCATACGGACCCGAGAAAAAACAGGGGAGACCTCTATTTTTTCCAACATTTATATCGTATTCGGCGACACCGTCGCTACGTCTCATTTTTGTCCCTTTAATATCTACGAAATTCAGGCCATGAAGGCTCTGCTTTAAGCAAATGCCCCTCGTGGCTTTTTTTTTGGAGAGATTATTAAAGATGCCCCATGCCAGCGTGATTCGTTTTAGCAAAAGTCATCATCCGGCCCAGGAGAGATGGGTGGATCGCCACCGCAAACCCCTCATCATCGCCCTCGCCTCCCTCCTCCTCCTGGGGATCGCCGTGGGAGCCATGACCCTCGGGGCGTATCATCTCGAGGCCTCCGACATCATCCGCGTCATTCGATTCCATTGCGACCCCTTCACCACCCTGCCCTCAGTGAGTCGCCTCCACGACACCATCGTCTGGAAAATCCGGCTGCCACGCATCCTCCTCGCGGTGAACACCGGAATCGCCCTCTCCCTATCCGGGGCGGTATTCCAGGGCTGCTTTCGAAATCCCCTGGTAGAGCCCTATATCCTTGGCATATCCTCAGGAGCCGCCTTCGGAGCCGCCTTGGGAATCGTCCTTCCGGGATTTTTCCTCTCCGTACAGGCCCTGGCCTTTATCTTCGCCTTAACCGCCGTGGCCACGGCCTACTTCCTCGCCCATACCCGCGGAGAGACACCGGTGATCATGCTGATCCTCTCCGGCGTCATCGTGGGATCGGTGTTTTCCGCCTTCGTGGGGATCATGAAATTCGTCGCCGAAGATTCAGCCTTAAGGGAGATCGTCTTCTGGCTCATGGGGGGTTTTTACTATGCCTCCTGGGGAGATGTCGCCCTCCTCTCCCCCATCATCCTCACCTCATTTTTCATCATCTGGTCCCAGAGCTGGAAACTCAATATTCTCTCCATGGGAGATGACGAGGCGAGGACCCTGGGTGTCAATCCGGAACTCTTGAAATGCATACTCATTATCCTGGCCACCCTCTCCACGGCGGTGGCGGTCTCCACCACAGGTATCATCGCCTGGGTGGGCCTGATGATGCCCCATGCCGCCCGCATGATGCTGGGACCGGATCACCGTTACCTCATCCCCCTCGCCTCGATTCTCGGCGGAATCTACCTGATCGCCTGCGACACGGCGGCACGAACCCTTCTCCATGTGGAGATCCCCATCGGGATTATCACATCCATCGCCGGAGCCCCCTACCTCTTCTTCCTCCTCAGATCCCGGGGACACTCCGCCTTCGGAGGCGCATGATGCTTGATATCGACGCGTTAAACCACCGGTACGCCCCCAGGGAAGAGACAATTCTGGATAACGTCTCCTTCCATGTGAAACGCGGCTCTCTCTGTGCCCTCTTCGGGCCCAACGGCTGCGGAAAATCCACCCTCTTCCGGTGCTGCCTGAAGCTCCTCCCCTTACAGGCCGGACAGGTGACGATGAAGGGACGGGATATTCGGGAGATGGGGATCCGAGAGATGGCCAGAACCGTGGCCTACGTGCCCCAGGAACACAAGCCCCCCTTTCCCTATCTGGTCAGGGAAGTGGTGCTCATGGGACGCACCCCCCACATGAACGGACTCTTCGGCGTGGGAAAAGAGGAGATGAGAAAAGCCGAAGAGGCCCTGGCCCGTCTCGATCTGGCGCATCTCTCCCACAGGGCCTACAACGACCTCTCCGGAGGCCAGCGTCAGATGGTACTCATGGCCCGGGCCATCGCCCAGGAGACGGATATCATGTTTCTGGATGAGCCCACCTCGGCCCTCGATTTCTCCAACCAGATTAAAATTTGGAAGACCATCCGAAAGATTGCGGATAGCGGCGTGACGATTCTGGCCTGCACCCACGATCCCAACCATGTCTCCTGGTTCTGCGACGCGGTGGTGGTGCTGGGAAATCGAACTGTGGTGGCCACAGGCCCCCCCGATCGAGTCATCACCCGAGAGACCTTGAACCTTATCTATAACGATATGTGTGACGTGGGACAACTCAACGGGTCGAAGATCGTCTTCCCCAGCCATCTGACCGAGACGCGCCGGGCCGTCTGAGCCTCCGGCGGCCCTGCCGGGAGCCAACCTTTTACAAAAGGTTGCCAAACAGATTTTATAGTGACCGTAAGGGACCAACAGTCCCTTACGGTCACATACGTGGGAGCCGGGGAATTTATTCCCTAGCCGCCGGAGGCTCGGTGTTTAAGGCCACCTTGACTATAGAGGGCATCTTTATAAAAAAATCGAATCGTTTATCCACTTAAATATATGGAGAAAAAACCTATGATGACACAGACAGCAGAGCCCTGGAACGACGTCTGGGGAGAGCAGGTACGCAAGCACAACGAGATGCGCCCCCATGATTGCGGATCCTTCTGGAACGATAAGAAAGAGGCTCGAAAGTTTTGGGAGATGACCCAAAAGAACATGACGCAACGCCTGAACCGAACCCTCTCGGGATTCGATCTGGACGAAACAGCCCGAATTCTCGATGTGGGGGCAGGCCCCGGCAACCTGGCCATCCCCATGGCCCAGCGTTTTGCCCATGTCACGGCGGTGGAACCGGCAGATGGGATGATGGCCCTTTTATCGGACCATGCAGAAGAGGCGGGCGTCTCCAATATTCACGCGGTGAAGAGGCGATGGGAGGAGGTCTCCGACCACGATGATCTTCTGCCCCCCTACGACCTGGCCATCGCCTCCTTCTCCCTGGGCATGGAAGATATGAAAGGCGCCATCGAGAAGATGATCCGCGCCTCGTCTCGGTATGTCTGCCTCCTCTGGTTCGCCGGAGAGACGGCCTGGGACACCCACTCCAGGAATCTCTGGAAGGCACTCCACAACGCCTCTTACACCCCCATGCCCCAGTGCAACATCTTGTACAACCTCCTCTACCAGATGGGCATCTACCCAAATATGGAGGTATTCTCCGTAGATCACGACACGGTGCATCTCTCCTTAGATGATGCCGTGGAGCAGTCCAAACCCAGATACCGGGTGGAAAACGAGGCCCAGGAGACGATTCCCCCTGGACCCCAAGTGAGTGACCATAACGGGCCTTTGGCCCGTTATGGTCACTATTAAAGCGTGTTTGGCAAGCCCGATCTTTTAAATCAGGCAAAAGGTTGGCCCCCGACAGGGCCACCGGAGGTACGCTTTCACTGCACAGTCTCCGGCGGCAAGGTGAACCACCTCAAAAGCAAATTAACTCTGCGCTTCACCTCTCGCTCCTCGAGGTAAATCACAGTGATATTCTTATGGAATTCGTCTGTTTATTTTTTGCCAGAGCCCTCATTTATTTAAGATGAGTACGGCCCACTGTATGTCTAATTTTTGTAAATAGTGACTGCCATATATGGGGTCGCTCACAGCTAAAATAGGCGTTTTTCCGATTAAATCGACACACCCGGCCAGGGAATTTTTTTGCCTAAGCGGCTTTGCCGCCCCTGGACCCCAGATTTGTGACCATGACGGGCCTTTCGGCCTGTCATGGTCACTATTAAAACCTGTTTGGCAACCTTTTGTAAAAGGTTGGCCCCCGGCAGGGCTGCCGGAAGCACTTCCATCGATATACAAAAGGGAGATGAAGTCAGATGATATCCAGGAAATTCACTCTCGGAACGATTCTCGCCCTTGCATGGATCATCGCCTTGCTTCACGGGGGAGAGTGCCTCGCCGAATCCCACCGCAGCCTCATAGACAGCCGGGGAATCCGCGTCTCAATGCCCCCAGAGATAAGGCGGGTGGTCACGGTGAGTGACGGCCTGGTAGAGGGGATCATGACGGCCTTAGGGGTTCAGAGGACCCTGGTGGCCGTGGGCTCCTCGTGTATTCAGAGGAACTTCGCATACTCGTACCCCACTATCTCTGGAGACGATTTTTCCTATGGAGAGGGCATGAATCCGGTGCTCCGCCTCAACCCATGGATCGCGGCGCTGCCCCTGGTGGCAAAATCCGGCACGCCGGTTAATTATGAGTCACTGGTCACGGTAAATCCGGATGTGGTGATCGTGCGCATCGGCTCCTGTACCTTACGCTACGAGGGGGATGAGACCGCCCAAAAAACCGTGGCGATGATGGAATCTCTGGGATTTCCCGTGGTGGTGATCCACGGCACCCACTGCGGAAAATCCCCCGGGGTGTCCGGCATCTCCGAGGAGATCCGCATCGTAGGGGAGGTATTTGACAAGAAGCCCCAGGCGCTGGCCCTTGCCCACTACCTGGAGGATCAGGTGGCGATGATTCGAGAGAGAACCCATGCCATCGCCGAAGAGAAGAGGCCCACCGTCCTCGTCTTCGGACTCTCCCCCAGGGCGCGAAAAGCCGGAGGCGCCGGTCAGGTGTTCGGCATGGACACCATCGAGTCCCATTTCGTAGAAGATATCGTCCACGCGAAAAACGCCTACAGAGAGCCCGGGTATTTCAGGAAGATCAACACAGAGCAGTTACTGGCCCTGGATCCGGATGTCATTCTTCTCTGCACGGCCTTCGGCTACCACCCCCCCAGAGAGCTCTACGAAGCCCCCTATTACAGGAACCTCCAGGATCTCTCCGCCATAAAAAACAGACGAGTGGCCGCCCTTCCCTGGTCGCCCTGCAACTGCTCAAAACGGCTGGAGTATCCCATCGACGCCATGGTCATCGCCAAGACCGCCTACCCCACGCTTTTTGAGGATGTGAATCTATCGGAATGGCTTCTCGATTTTTACCACCATGTATACGGAGTGGATAAAAAAACCGCCGCAGAGCTGAGATCCGTGCAGTGGATGGACTGGACCGTAGAAAAATAGAGCGCTGAATTACTGGGGTCCTTCGATGGTCAACGTGGGCGTAAAGCCGAGCCTCCGGCGGCCAAGGGCTGTGCCCTTGGAACCCAGGTTTATAAAATGAAGGCAAAAGGGTGGCTCCCGGCAGGGCTGCCGTTGGCGAGGGTGGCGAAGCCATCAAATTTAAGAAAAATACCGCAGTGATTTGACCCGAGGAGCGGGTTAAATCACTGCGGCTACCTGCTTTCAAGGTGGCACACCTTGCCGCCGGAGGCCCATTTCTTGGTCACGTTGACCATAGAAGGCATCGCTTTTTGTCTGTTTTATTTTTGCCAGAGCCCTTTCCTACTCATGCCTGTGGATAATAAAGTGGCGTCCCTTGATCTTCTTTGTGGAGAGGGCCTCTTCGGCCTCATCGGCCACGGAGCGTTCGATGGCCACATAGGAGTAGTAATCGAAACAGTTGATCTTGCCCACAGAACTGCCTTTGAGCCCGGCATCCTTGGTGAGTGCCCCTAAGATATCGCCCGCTCTCAACTTGCTCTTCCGCCCCCCATTGATGGAGAGGGTCACCATGGCGGGCTGGACCTCCACCTCGCCTGAGGGAACCAGGGCGTCGATATCTGAGAGTCCAAAGGAGGTGCCCATGAGAAGATTGACATCTTCTAAGCGAAACGCCTCCTTGGGCGTCATGAGGGAGAAGGCCAGCCCCTCTCGTCCGGCGCGTCCCGTTCGACCGATACGGTGAATATAGACCTCCGGCTCGAAGGGGAGATCGAAGTTAATGACCGCGCCGAGTTCAGATATATCGAGCCCTCGGGCCGCCACATCCGTGGCCACGAGGATGGGACTGCTGCCGTTGGAGAAACGCACGAGCACTTCGGTGCGCTCCTTCTGCTCCAGGTCTCCATGGATGGCCAGACAGGAGAGCCCCTTGGCACTCAAGGCCTTGGAGAGGGTGCGGCAGTGGAGTTTGGTGTTGCAGAAGATCAAGGTCGAAGAGGGCTTGTAGGTCTCCAGGATCTTCGCCACAGTCTCTGATTTGTCCTCCCACTCGGACTCGAAGAAGTGCTGGCTAATGACGTTCTCTTCGTGCTCCACGTCTACCACCACCCTCTGGGCGTCTCTCTGGAACCGGGTGCTTAAGGCAAGAATCGGCTCGGGAAAGGTGGCGGAGAAGAGAAGGGTCTGGCGCTGCTCCGGCACATACTCCAGAATCGCATCGATACTGTCGGCAAAACCGATGTCCAGCATGCGGTCCGCCTCGTCCAGAACCAGGGTGGTGACGTGGCTGAGGTTCATCGTCTCCCGCCTCAGATGCTGATCGATACGCCCCGGAGTGCCCACCACGATATGAGCCTGGTGTTCCAAGGAGAGCTGCTGGGGTCGAAAAGGGACCCCGCCGCAAATCGTCACGATCTTGATGTTGTGCTTAAACCGGGCGATACGCCTGAGCTCTCCGGCCACCTGCTCGGCCAACTCGCGGGTGGGACACATCACCAGCGCCTGCACCCGAAAGAGCTTCACATCGAGGTTATGCAACAAACCGATGCCAAACGCCGCCGTCTTCCCACTCCCCGTCTTGGCCTGGGCCAGCAGATCCACCCCTTTCAGCACATGGGGCAGACTCCCCGCCTGAATCGGCGTCATCTCGTGGTACCCCATAAGGTCCAGGTTCTCGATCATCGATTTGCTTAACGGCAACGTTTTAAAAGCACTCATGGAAACCTTCTTTTTATTGAATGAAAGAGCCAGACACGGCCCTCGATTTTTTGTATCTCACCCACCGGTGACTGCATCAGTTAAACCTCGCAGATAAAACACAGATTCACAGTAAAAGCAATGATTAATAAGCGCAACTCCCCCACAGGCTGGGGCAAAAAAAATAGGACCGCCACGCCCCACGAATCCCGTCAAAGCCCCCCTTAAATTCACATAAGAGCCTGCGCAAAAATAAAACAGACAAAAAACGATGCCTTCTATGGTTAAAGTGGGTTTAAAAACTGAGCCTCCGGCGTCCAGGGAATAGATCCCCTGGACCCCAGGTTTGTAATGGTGACGGACCAAAGGTCCGTCACCATTACAATAAAAGCTTGTTTGGCAAGCCCGACCTTTCAAATCAGGCAAAAGGTTGGCTCCCGGCAGGGCCAAGGGAGGCACGCGCTGAATCGTAACGATAAAAATCAAGGTCACATGCAGGGCCATACCCCTATGAATACCCATGATGGGGTGCAAAAGACGGGTAGACATGGCCTCCCGAAACGGTCTATATTTGCCGCTAACAACAAAAAAACACGCCATCTCCCCCACTAAACAAAGCCTTAAAGTGTACCGGCAGACCAAAAAATCTACGGGCCAGATGAGAGACTTTACAGGAGTAACTATGACGCGCCTCTACAAGACGGTGAGATGGCTTCTCATCGGCCTGCTGCTCTGTCCCACCCTCGCATTCGCCGAGCTCCCCAAGGCCGATGACAGGCCGTTTTGGACCCAGAAGAGCTGCTACCGGGAAGGTGAGATGGTCTTCGCCGTGGGGCTCTCCCTGGGACAGCGATCCCTCGAGGCGGCCCGCAAGGCCTCCTTTCAGGCCGCCTTGTGGGAGATCTCCAACTTTGCGCAGATTCGGGAGACCTCCCTTCTCCTGGTGGAGACCCAGATGACCTACGAGGAACAAAATCCCGATTCAAGTTACTCGGTATGGCGCCTGGTGAAGATCCCCTTCCCCATGATCGAAAAGGCCCGGCAATTGCTCATCCACAACACCCCCGCCACCCAGAGCACGGTGCTTAAAATCAAAAAACTGGCGAATCAGGACCGGGACCATATAGCCGATGCGCTGAGGCGTGCACTGCTTCAGGAAGAGGAAACGAGAGAGCTCCCCGTAAAACGAGACCATGGGGATCACACACATCCCACAGGATCGGTGGAGGGCATCCATGCCACGTATCAATCCCACGAGGTGATCACCCTCACCTTTCGAGCCGCCGACGATAGGGCACTCCAAACCCTCCTCTTTACCATCGAGGGATCCCCCCTCAAAAAAACCTGGGCGCTAAGCGGCAAAAACGCTGAAGGAAGAGTCTCCTTCCCCGCATCCCGATTCGAACCGGGCCCACAGGTCTACTGGATGAAAATCACCGACGCAGCTGGGAACGTGACCCGCAAAAGGGGCATATTCCACATAGCCGATCTTCATGATGAACTGTACGATCTCTTATCCCGAGAGATCGATTAAAAAAGGAGAGACCGATGAAAAAAGAGCGACTCATGGGCATCGCCCTCACCCTCTGCTGCCTGATCACCGCATCGGCCCAGGCATCGGAATATATTGGAATGGTCACGGGATCGAAAACGGGGACATACATCCAGTTCGGCAGAGATATCGCACGGGTAGCGGCCACGCATGGCCTCACCATTCAGGTCAAGGCGTCTGAAGGTTCCTTAGACAACATCAAGCGCATGAACAGCCGGGAAAATGCCGCATTTGGCATTGTCCAATCCGATGTCCTGGGCATTCTCACCATCAATCAACCCCAGGTGGCGAAGAACTTAAGGATGGTCTACCCCCTCTACAACGAAGAGGTCCACATCCTGGCCAGAAAAAACATTCGACGGTTTTCCGACCTCGATGGCAAGACGATTGCCACCGGCACCAAGGGGAGCGGAAACTGGCTGACCCTGGCCAACCTGCTCCATAAGATGAAGGTCAAACCGGCACGCAAAATCACCGACATGACACCCCTCGATGCGATGATTGCCGTACTCGAAGGAAAAATCGACGCGATGATCTACGTCTCTGGAAAACCGGTGGCGCTCTTCCAGAAACTCACTCAGCTGAAAAAGAACCCCAAATTCGCACGGCTCATGGAGGATGTCCACTTCGTGCCCCTCAGCCATCCCGATATGTTAGAGGCCTATTACGTACCCTCCGAGATTGGCCCCCAGGATTACCCCTGGCTCTCCAAAAATGTGCCCACCATCGCCGTCAAGGCCCTTCTCGTCAGCTTCGACTTCTCCAGCCGGACCAACGCCTACTATCAAAACAGGTGCCAAAGTTTAAAGAAACTCGCCGAAGCCGTCGAAGAGAACCTCCCCCGTTTAAGAGAGACCGGCCACAAAAAATGGCGCTCCGTGGACTTAGACGCCTCCATCGGCCGATGGAAGCGGGATCGCTGCGCCCACCCTCAAGACCCCGGCACGGAGACAGACGAACTCTACGACACCCTTCAGGAGATGTTTGAGGAGTAGCCAGGAGCCGGCCCCAGAGGCCAGTCCCCTTGAGATACAACGAGATCATCAATCTTCTACAAGAGCTATGGGTCACGCTTCTCAGATCAAAAAAGGCCTCCGGCGGCACGGTGAGCCACCGTGAAAGCGGGTTAGCGCTGTGATTTAACCCGCTTCGCAGGTCAAATCACAGCGGCATTTTTCTTAAACGTGTGCATTTATTTTTTGCCTGAGCCCTTATAAAGTCATGGCAAAAACTTGACCCCTGGCAGGGCCATTGAATAGTAGCAAAGGGCGGTGAATTATGGGGCAAAGGACTCTATAGCCCCCTAATTTTAAAAACCGCCGAGGGGCCTCGGTCCATTTTATGGGGAGATCGCCTCTGCAGCAGGCCGATGGGGTGGTCCAGGGCAAGAGAGAAGAGGCGTGAAACACCCTTATTGCTTAAAAATTAAAACTATGTTTTATTCCGGTAGAATTCATGCCCCCTCGGGCGAAACCATCAACCCATGGGGCCTTTTCACCCACCGTTTTCGGCACTGCCCACGCACCCATCTTTAATTTTGGTGTATCTTTTCCATGCGCGCATGCCGATGGTGACCGGATTGGCATCACCCATACCCTGGACCCCGCCTGATCTTTAACTCCATTATAATAAAAGGCGCCAGGGGAGATAAAAGAGAGACGATATGCCTGCTTTACCCGAAAAAGTCAGCAAAGCCTGGGACGCCCATAAAGGTCCCATCATCTTAACCACCGTAGACAAGGCCGGGGTTCCCAACGCCATCTACGCCACCTGTGTCTCAAAATTCGATGAAGAGACTCTGGTCGTGGCCAACAACTACTTCTCCAAGACCCTTCAAAACATCGAAGCCGGCAGCCCCGGCTCTCTTCTCTTCATCACCGGAGAGGGTGAGGCGTATCAGGTCAAAGGGACCATTGAATACCATACCGAAGGCGTGGTATTTGAAGATATGAAATCATGGAACCCAGCAAAACACCCGGGACACGCGGCGACGGCGCTCAAGGTGGAAGCGGTGTATGCAGGGGCCGAAAAACTTCTCTAACCCTGCCGCCGAAGGGCTGATTTTGCCCCTTTTCGTTGACCTCCCCCACCAAGCCGAGGCGACACGCGGTATATTCCCCAACTCAATCGGAATAAAATTGTGGTCACCACCGAAAAGGGGCAACAGATATTCAGACGGGTGTGCCTGCTAACGGGGACGCTATTCATCCTCGTGACCGTAGCGCTCATCGCCGGGCGTCTGTGGATCACCTCGGCCCCTGCCCAGGCCATGATTCAAAAACGGATCAACAAAGCGATCCCCGGCACCCTCTCCTGGGATGGGCTGAGCCTCTCCCTCGTGAAAGGAGAGGTGGAGGTGCGAACCCTTCGGCTCCAAGACCCCGCAGGAGAGCCCCTCTTCTCCCTGGACCGGGGAGTTGTGAATATCACCTGGACGGCCCTCCTCCACGGAGAACTGGCGGCGGAAGCCGTAATTCTCGAAGCGCCCCAGTTACACCTGAAAGCAGAAGAGAACGGCACACTCAATATCCTCACGGCCTTTCCCCCAGCCACGCCAAGCCCATCTGCGCCCCCATCGACGACCCCCTCACCACGAAGAGCCCCCTTCAATATCGTCATGGATACCCTCACCCTCACCCGTGGAAGCGTCCGGTATGAACCATACGCCTCCGGGGATGCCGCCCCAGGAACCCACCTCGAGGGCATCGAGTTCACCCTTTCCGGGGCCAACCTCTATACGGAATCGGGAGAGGCCACACTGCGCCTGGGCAGAGGGGATATCGCCGGAGCCCAAGTGAACCGTGCCCGCCTGGAGTTCAGCCTGAAGGAGAGGCAACTGGTTCTCCACGCACTGGAGATCGACACCCCCAAGGGCCAGGTAACGGCCACAGGAGACGTCGATCTCCGAGATGCCTTTAAAGAGGGGCTCATGGCCCCAAAGCGGAACCTCGAGGCCCTGGCCTACACGGTGGCGCTAACCCAAACCGGCACCGCCCTCTCCCACATACCGGGCCTGCCACAGGGTGTCAGGGGAGAGGTGGCCTCCCAGCTCACCCTTCACGGGGTGGGCATCTCTCCCCAGAACCTCTCGGCGGCGGGTCGGCTTCGCCTCTCCGCGCACGGGCTCGCCTGGAACGAAACGATGGCCCCACGAGACCTTACCCTGACCCTTCAGGCTACCCGCGACCCTCACAAAATAACCATCCAGAAGCTAACGATGGCCACAGGAGATGCCCACATCGATGCCCAGGGGAGCTACGCCAGGGAAACGGATACAGTGGCGGCCACTGTGGCGCTCACGCTGCCCGATCTGGCCGCCCTGAAACTGCCCTCCCCGGCAGCCGATCTCATGGGGGATCTCACGGCCCAGATCACGGTAAATGGTTCGATAAAGACGCCGGTGGTGAAGGCCCAGCTCCTCTGCCAAAGCCTTGGGATGGGGAGTATCCCCTGGGGGGATCTCCGCTTAGATGCCAACTTAGAGAGCTCGGGGACGCTAAACCTGACAAGGGCCACGCTGACAAATACGGATGCGACTATCCAAGCCCAGGGCTCGGTGGGCCTCCTCGACAACGGGATCTCCGCCACCCTTCCCACAGACCTCACCGTCACATTTCACCACATCACGGCCGACAATTTCGTCAAGGGTACGGAGATTTCCGGAGCAATGGATGGGACCCTCACCCTAAAAGGCCCCCTTCGCTTCCCGGAGGCATTCCTCACCCTCAGCGGAGAGGATCTCACCTTCCAGGGATACCCCATGGGAGCCCTGGAGAGCCGACTCTGCATGAGTCAGGGAAACCTCACCCTAGATGCCTTAACCCTTCGCAACAAAAGATCCCACATGACCCTCACCGGCACCGCCCAACTCCTCGATGCCGACACGGGAAAACCGGTGGAGACGCCCGCCCTTGACCTCACCCTGGGGGGAAAGGGGCTCTTTCTGGACGATTTTTTCCCCACCATGACGGGAAAACTCTCCCTTGCCGGAGAGCTGACGGGAACCACCGCCCACCCCTCGGGCGCCCTTCGCCTCACAGGGGCCAATCTCGACTTGGGCGCCCAGACCATCCACGGCGTCACCCTTGCCGCCCGCCTGGATGAAGAGAGGAGCGGTGAGGCGAAGGTGGTGGTGGATGCCCTGACCCTGGCCCTGGCACCGGATGAGGAGATAAGGGCCACGGGATGGCTCCGGCCCAGGACCCAGGCATTTCGCGTCGACGTGAACGGCCGGGGGCTCTCCCTTCAAGGGATCGAGGCCCTGGAGACGGACTCCGGGATACAAGGAGCCATGGATCTGGCCCTTTCCATCGGCGGTAATTTTAAAAATCCCCAGGCAACAGGAGAGGTGACTCTCAGCCACTTAAGCCTTTACGATACGCCCCTGCCCGATGGCCAGCTTGCCCTCACCCTCGAAAATCACATGGCCCATATCGCCGGCCATCTCATGGGGGAACTCGAGGGGCAGTTCGACCTGGCCACCCAGGCCTTCTCCATGGCGGCCACCCTGAACAAGGCCCCCTTGGCGCCCTTCTTCACGATGGGGGGGCGTACAGATCTGGCCGGGACCCTCTCCGGACGATTCACCATCCGAGGGAACACCGCATCCCCAGAGACGGTAGACGCCACGGCCAAGATCTCGGAATTTTCCATCTCCCAAGGCAAGGCAGAAATCGTACGGGCCGTAGATTTTAAAGCCTCCGTTCTCCACGGAACCCTTTTCCTCCCCACCACCCGCCTCACCCTCTTTGAGAAAGGATTTCTCACCATCGGCGGCGAGAAAAGGCCCAACGGTCCCTTGAATTTTAAGGCCGAAGGGAAGGTCCCCTTGCAGGTGATGAACCTATTCACCCAGGTGCTGGGGGATATCACGGGCGAGATGAGGCTATCAACCACCCTTAAGGGCACCATGGAAAAACCCGATTTTAAGGCGACCCTCGCCATAGAGGATATGGGGTTCATCCTGCCGGAGACCGACCAGAGGGTGCACACCCTCCAGGGCCAGATTCAGATCACCCCCGAGGCCATCACCATCGAGGCGCTCTCCGGTGGCCTGGACTCCGGTCGATTCCATGGCTCGGGTCAGCTGATCTTGGAGAATCTATCCCCTGTCTCCGTGAACGCCCGCTTAAATGCCCAGACCCTGCCCCTCTCACTGCCTGGCACCATGGAGGCCCTTATCAATGGGAACCTCACCCTGACAGGGCCCCTTACGCACACCCTCATAGCCGGAGATATCCTCATCCTCGAGGGAACGTATACCAAAGATGTCAAATTCGGCCTGATCGAGAACATCATCCATAAAAAACGACGGGATATACCCCTCCCCACAGAGGCCACGGCCTCCATACTGGACAACACAGACCTTCAGATCGCCATCCGGCACCGGGCCCCCTTTATTATCGACAACAACCTCACCCTCATGGCCCTTAAGCCCACCTTGACGATATACGGCCCCTTAAAGAACCCCCATATCAGCGGACGTGCCGAGGTCGAATCCGGCCTCATCAACTACCTGGGCAAGGAGTTTGAGATCACAAAAGGTGTGGTGGACTTCATCAACCCCTACAAGATCGAACCCACCTTCGACCTGTCCAGTGAGGTCCAGGTCCGGAAATGGAGAATCACCCTCAATGTCTCCGGCGTCATGGAGAACTTAAAATTTGAGATGAGCTCAACCCCTAGCGAGGCGGACAAGGAGATCCTCTCCCTTCTCACCTTTGGCCAGACCACAGGGGAACTGATCAGTCGGGAAAACGGCACCTCCCAGTCCACCAAACAGATCCTTGCCGATTTCATGACCCAAGGTATCCAGGAGAGCCTGAAAAATGCCACCGGCCTGGACACCATCGAACTCAAATATACGGAACGCACCGACCAGGATCATGCCGATGATATCAACATCACCGTGGGCAAGGAGATCTCCAAGCGCATGACCCTCAAATACGGGGTGGGTACAAAAAACGGCGAGGCGGTCCAGAGTGCCACCACCGAGTATAAATTTTTTGAAAATGTCTTGATGAATGCCTTCCAGGACACCGCCGGAGACTTCGGTGGCGAGATGATGTTCCGGTTGGAATTTCGTTAAAAGGCCCCACTTTTCCCATGGCCGACTAAAAAAATGAGCTCTAAGGTTAGAGTGACCCCAAAAAGGGCCTCCGGCGGCGAGGGTGACGAAGCCACTTAGGCAAAAACACCTCGAAAGCGGTTTACCGCTGCGCTTTACCTCTCGTTCCTCGAGGCAAACCACAGCGGTATTCTTATGAAATTCGTCTATCTATTTTTTGGCAGGCCCTTAAGCCATTATGGCGGGTACGATCCGCTGTATGTCTAATTTTTATAAATAGTGACTGCAATATATTGTGGTGCAAACGGCTAAAATAGGCGTTTGCACGATTAAATCGACACGCCTGGCCAGGGACTGGGCCCCTGAACCCCAGATCTGTGACCATGACGGGCTAAAGACCCGTCATGGTCACTATTAAAGCCTCTGTGTGGCAAACCCAATCTTTTAAGTCATACCACCCGGTCCCCTTGGTCCTTTGTCCTTGGTGCGTCTCGCTTAATATTATGGACCGTTAACGTTCTTCGTTGGTGAGATCATTCGCGGAGATTTTTATAAATGCAACCAAGACCTGTTTGTCAAACCCGATCTTTCAAATCAGGCAAAAGTTTGGCCCCCGAAAGGGCCAAGCGAGGCGTCAGCCAAACACATCCACCACAGGCCAGATGATGACGTCCCAAACCCCACACAACACACGGACACCTATGAAGCGAATACGAAACCTCTTGATAGTAGTGATGATTCTGGTGAATACCCCCGGCCTCTGCGCCGCCGAAGTGACAAAGCCCCCCCCCCTCGTGGTCGCTACCCTGGCCGTGGAGATTTCCGGAGTCCACTCGAGGCGGGGGTACTATGAAGAGATCGCCCGGGGACTCATCCCCATCCAGGCGGGGGACCCCTTCTCTGCCGATACGATCCGGGCAGCCATTGACGCCCTTAAACGCTCCGATCTCTTTGAGTCCATCGAGGTCCCCGATCCCGACTGGAGCGCCCAAAGGCTTACCCTCACCTTTCGCCTCACCCCATTCCGGCGAATCAAGGATATTAAACTCTCCGGGGCCTTTCCCCTCCTTGAAAAAGAGGTGTTCAACGCCATGACCATCTTCACGGGAGATGCCTTTGTCCCGTCGAGCCTTCCAAGACAGAAGGCGCTGATCATCCAGCTATTCCAGGAGGAGGGCTACCCCGATCCCCAGGTCGTCATCATCGCCACACAGGCGCCCGGTGATGACCATGTCGTGGTGGCCATCGCCATCGACAAGGGGTCCTTTAACCGCATCCAACGCGTGGAGATGCATGGAAACCGATCATTTTCCGATACACGGCTCAAACTGAGGACCGATACCTGGAAGTCCTCCCTCTTCTATGGGGAGATTCCCCGTTTTGTGGAGAAAAAACGCCGGGAAGATGTCAAACGACTGATCCATTTTTACCGCACCCAGGGCTACGCCGAGGTGGAGGTAAGCTCCACGGTCACCCCTATCCCCGGTACCTACGATGTGGTGCTTCGCTTCGAGGTAAGGGAAGGTCCCCGATACACGACCCGGTTTAAGGGAAATAAGGAATTCTGGGACTGGACCCTTAAACGGACACTCAACCTAGAGGGCCGAGGAAACAGAGATGATATCGAGCTGAAGAGAGGCATTCGGGCCATCCGGAAACGCTATCGGGAGGCGGGTTACCTGGATACCCGGGTGCGCATGGCAGAGACACCCGGACAAAAAGAGGCCCCCACACGCCATATCCAGTTCACCATTATAGAGGGCCCCCGGGCCATCGTCGACGCCATCCACATCGAGGGCAATACGGTCTTTCCCTTAGAGGCATTAGAAAAAGAGATGTTCACCCGTCTTCCAGGGACCTTCCACGGGGGCGCCTTCGTCCCGAAGATCCTCAAAGAGGATATCAGCGCCATGGAGGCGCTCTACCTCAAACAGGGATACCTCAACATATCCATCACCGACACGGTCACATTTCGCCCGGACCCGAAGGGAAAGAGGACCCTCACCGACATCCGCCTGACGGTGAGTGAAGGGCCCCAGACCCGGATAAAATCCATTGAGTTTAAAGGCTTAAACGCCCTGACAGACGCGGAGGCACGAAACGCTATCGCCTTGCGAGAGGGCGCCCCCTTTCGGGAGTATATGGTTCAAAGCGATGAAAACACCTTATCGGAACGAATCTCTGAAAAAGGTCACCCCCATGTGGCCGTTTCTGGAACCATTCACGCGGAAAAAGGGGGGTCAGAGGATACGACGTGTCAGTGGGCCGGCGTCACCTATGAGCTGGATGAAGGCCCCCCCGTCAAAATGGGAGAGACCTTCTACACGGGAAATTTCAGAACCCAAGAGACGATACTAAAAAAGGAGTTGACTCAGAAACCCGGGGCCCCCTTCTCCCTGATCAAGATGCTTGAGAGTCAGCGCAATATACGCAATATAAACGCCCTGGATTCGGCAAATTTTACGATGATCGGACTGGCGGAGAAGACGAATCGGGTTCAAATGATGGTGGAGGTGGAGGAGAAAAAACCGTACTATGTCGAGGCGGGCCTCGGCTACGATACCCGTCGAGAGATATACACCCACGCACGCTTAGGGGATCGCAATCTGTTCGGTCTCAATAAAGAGGGCTGGGTCGCCAGCGAATGGAGCGAAATAGGCTACAGGGCAGAACTCGGACTCACCGACCCCCGTTTCTTGGAGACACGCATCGCCTCTACCTTCAATCTATTCGCCGAAGATATTCACGAGTTCAATCAGAATTTTGGGACACGGACCTACGGTGCCTCCCTGGGACTCACCCGGGATCTCACCCCTCATATCAAGACCTCCCTCATCTCCCGCTATGAGAGAAGGGACCTCTATCAGGAGGAGTCCGACCCCGTCGATCTGGATGCGCTGGAGCAATACGAGCCCCGAAGCCTCATCGTGACCACCCCGTCCATCTTCTACCGATCCACAGACTCCTTTATCCGGCCCAAAAAAGGGGCCATGGCCACCGCCGCCCTCGAAATCTCCAAGGGCATCGAAACCCCCCTGGACGATTTTTTAAAGCATCGCTATGAATTACGAAGCTACTATAGCCCCACAGACCGCCTCACCCTGGCCTTCCGGGGACGATACCAACACGTCGCGCCCTATGGGGGCGTCACCACCATCGCCGAAGATCAACGCCTCTTCCTCGGCGGCACCTCGGATATTCGTGGATTCGGAGAAAATATGCTACGAGTCGGGGCGGACGGAGACCCCGTGGGTGGTCGCACCTCCATACTGGGGAGTTTAGAGGCGCGCTTCGACGTGGGCCTTCATATGGAGCTCACCACCTTCTATGACACCGGTGCCCTCCTGAAACTCTCCGATACCACCCTCCCCGAAGGATTTCGTTCATCGGCCGGAGCCGGCTTACGCTATATCACCCCCATCGGCCCCATCGGCTTTCTCTACGGCTGGAAACTGGACCCCAAACCGGGTGAGAGCGCCGGAAGCCTCCACTTCTCCATTGGTTACACATTTTAGTGCCCCACCCCTTAAAAGAAGCCCCACGGGGTCGCGCCAAAAAAGCTTGCACCCGTTTCAAACATCGTTTAAAACTTCTGTTCAAACAGTGTTTGAATTTAATCTTCCCACCACCTAGGAACCCATGGCAACAAAAACCAAAATACTCGATGCGGCGCAAAAACTCATCGTGGAAGTGGGGGCCGACAAGGCCTCCATGCGAAAAATCACGGAGGCCGCCGGCGTCAATGTGGCCGCCATCAACTACCACTTCGGCTCCAAAGACAATCTCATCTCCGCCATTGTGACCCGGTTCCTCACCCCCTTGGAGAAGAAACAGACCCAGCGCTTGCGAGAGGTGATGGCAAAATACGACGGGACCCCCCCCATCTTAGAGGAGCTGCTGCGAAGCCAGTTAGAACCCCTCTATGAGTTCACCGTGGACCACCCGGACTGGATGAACGTCTTTCACCAGTTTGCCGCCGCCTATGAGAACGAGGACTTTTTCAAACAGAACCTAAAAAAATTTATCGAAAAAAAACTCCTCTACTTGGCCGACTGCATGGCCCAGGCGCTGCCCACCCTTCCCAAGATGACCCTACTTCGCCGCATCGCCTTCTTCCGCCTCTCCGCCTTCAGCATCATGCAAGGGGAGTGTATGATGGAGGAGAGTATCGCCATCTTAGGCATCGACCGAGACCCCAAAATGATGATGGAAGAGCTGATTCAATACATCAGCGCCGGACTTCAGGCCGAGGTCTTACCCCTGTAAATAGACGCGTTTTATACTTTTTTGATACGTAGGTGGACGCTCAACACAAAAAAGGCCACCGCTTAAATCAACCCCCGTTGAGTCGTGAGGATACACACATGAAAGCTGTCAAATGGATCACCCTAATCGCCCTACTCGCCCTGCCAGCCCTGGCATATGCCCAAGGCCCTGCCGCGCCTCCGGCGCGGGTCGTCACGAGCCAGGTAACGCAAAAAACCATCGCCAAGACCCTCGATGTGGTGGGCACCCTTCAGTGTGACCGCATCTCCACCCTCTCTCCGGAGGTAAGCGGCCAGATCCAGGTGGTAAATGTGACAGAGGGCGATTGGGTGAAGAAGGGGGCCCCCCTCTTCCGACTCAACCTCGATTTCGTTCAAAATGAGATCGACACGGTGAAAAAACAGATCAGCCTCATGGAGATCCGCCGGGCCAAGGCCCAAAAAGATCTGGCCCGTTACGAGACCCTCTTTAACCAGCAGGCGGCCAGCGAACAAGAGTATGACAACATGCGCCTCTCCATGGAAGATTTCGCCATCCAGAAGGCCACCTTAGAAGAGGGACTGAAGCTATCCCTGCTGAAAAAAGAGAAGAGCACCATTCGGGCCCCCTTCACCGGTGTGGTCCTTAAAAAAAGGGTGGACGAGGGCAACTGGGTGACACCGGGAAGTGAGCTCTGCGCCATCGGATCCATGGAAGGCCTCTACATCCAGGTCCCCATGCCCGAGAATCTACTGGTCTTCTCGAAGAAGGGGAAAACCGTCAACCTCACCATCACCGCCCTGGGCATCACCACCCAAGGCACCATCACCGGTTTGATCCCCGTGGCCGATCCAGCCACCAAAAATGTCTTTGTCAAGGTCAAGCTGCCCACCTTGGAGACGGCAGTCCTCAACATGAGCGCCACCGTCGCCATGCCCGCCGGAGAGATCCAGGAGGTCATCCTCGTTCCCCGGGATGCCCTGGTCACCGCCCAGGGTAAGACCATGGTCTACATCATCGAAAAGGGGATGGCCGCACCTCGCCCCGTGACGGTACTCTCCTATATCGACGGAAATGCCGCCATCGCCAAAGGCCCCATCACCCCCGGTATGGCCGTGATCATCGATGGAAAAGACCGACTTCGACCCGGGCAATCCGTGACGATCATCGCCACCAACCCCTAGAGTCGACCCTTTTTTCATCCAGGACAGGCACCCCGGCCCCTGACCCGTCGTGGACAGGATGGCCTCTTTCATGACGCGTTAAGGGAAAACAAAGCACCCATGGATCTCATACAATTTTCCATAAAACGTCCCGTTACCGCCGCTGTAATGGTTATTATGATCGTTCTTTTCGGGGTCATCGGGCTCACCCGCCTCCCCGTACAGCTGGCACCCGATACCGAACTCCCCCAGATCGAGGTCAGAACCACCTGGTCTGGAGCCAGCCCCAGCGAGCTGGAGACCGAGGTGGTGGAGAAGCAGGAGGACAAACTCAAGAGCCTTCAGGGACTCCAGAAGATGGAGAGTTCCAGCTACAACGACTACGCCACGGTGACCCTCACCTTCGATCTGGACACCGAGGTGGACACGGCCCTCTTCCGGGTCTCCAACAAACTCAACGAGGTCTCCGACTACCCAGATAACGTCAACGCCCCCATCATATCCAGCTCCGGGGGTTCGTCGAGCCCCATCATCTGGATGCAGATGAAGGCCATCAAGGGCAGTGGTACAGACATCCTCGCCCAGCGTACCTTCTTCGAAAATGAGATCAAGCAGTACATCGAGCGCATCGACGGGGTGGCCTCCCTCATGGTCTTCGGCGGTACCGAAAACCAGTTGGAGATCGTCCTCGACCCGGAGAAGATGGCGAGGCGAAACATCACCATCAACCAGGTGATTGCCCGTGTCACCGCCGCCAACAAAGATGTCTCGGCTGGGGTCCTCGGCATCGACCGCAAGAACTACCGCATTCGCACCACCTCTAAATTCCAGAAAGAGACCGACCCCTTAGACGTGGTAATCATCGATGACGGCATCACCCGGGTCCTCCTCAAGGATATCGCCACCACCCGCATCGGCTATGAGCCTCAGTTCGTCTCCGTCATGGAGAACGGAGACGAGGGCATCGTCGTCGGGGTGAAGAAGCAGAAAGGGGGCAACGTCATTGAGATCGTGGAGCGGGTCCGCAAAGAGGTCAACCGTCTCAACAAAGATGTGCTGGCCCCTCGCGGCCTCTACTTCAACTGGTCCTATGATGAGGCGCCCTACATCCTGCGTGCCATCGCCACCATGAAGAACAACGTCTTAATCGGAGCGGCCCTGGCCGTTTTTGTGCTCATCACCTTTCTTCGCAGCGTCCGTTCCACCGCCACCATCAGCCTGGCCATACCCATATCGGCCATCGGCACCTTCATCTCCTTGTGGCTGCTAAACCGCAACTTAAACGTGGTGAGCCTTGCCGGTATCTCCTTTGCCGTGGGAATGCTGGTGGACAACTCCATCGTGGTGCTGGAAAACATCGACCGCCACCTCAAGCTGGGCAAGAAGACCTTCGATGCGGTCTACGAAGGGACCAGTGAGGTCTACGGTGCCGTCATCGCCTCCACCCTCACCACCGTGGCCGTCTTCCTTCCCGTCATCTTCATGAAGCAGGAGGCGGGCCAGCTCTTTCAGGACATCGCCATCGCCATCACCACGGCCATCCTACTCAGCCTTCTCGTCTCCATCACCGTCATCCCCTCCTTTATGCACCTCATTTACCGCAAGAAGGGGCCCGTTCAAAAGGAAGGCGGTGTCATCGGCAAGATAGGCAACCTCTTCATCACGGCCATCATGGCCTGCTCCAACTTCTGCCTGAAGAACCTCGTCACCCGCGTGGGCTGTGTGGTGATCTTCACCGCCTTCTCCCTCTTCATCGCCTGGGCCTTGATGCCCAAGGCCGAGTATCTCCCCCAGGGCAACCGAAACTTCATCATGAGTATCCTCATCCCCCCCCCAGGATACTCCGCCGATAAACGCCGTGAGATCGGTGACTACATCTTCAAGGAGACGGATAAATACCGCTCCGAGAACACAGAGAAACTGCCCGAGATCAAAAACGTCTTCTATGTCTCCGCCGACATGATCAGCCTCTTTGGGGTCATCGCCCAAGACAAAGACGAGACCCGGGCCGGAGAGCTCATCCCCGCCATGAACCGTATCATCAACTCCATACCCGATATGTTCGGTATCAGCATTCAACCGGGTATCTTCGAAACTGGCCTGGGTAAAGGACGCACCATCGATCTGAACATCTCCGGCGATGAAATGGGCGCCATCGTCCAGGCGGGCTATACCCTCTGGGGAGCCGTCGGGCAAGCCGTACCCAAATCCCAGATACGACCCGTCCCCTCCCTCGAGCTCTCCTACCCGGAAGGACGGATCATTCCCGACAAGAACAAGCTGGCGGCCAGTGGTCTCACCGAAGAGCAGCTGGGCATCTATGTGGATGTCCTCATGGACGGCCGGAAGGTGGATGACTTCAGCCCCGATGGCAAGGACCGCATCGACCTGGTGATCCGTGGCAAAAAGCAGGAGTTCAACACCCCCGAGGCGATCCTTGCGGCCCCCATGGTCAACGGATTCGGCCAGCTGGTACGGGTGGGGGATGTCGCCTCCATCGCCTACGAACACGGCATGACCCAGATCGACCGCCTGGAGAAACGACGCAACATTCGCTTAGAGATCACCCCGCCGAAGAGTGTGCCCCTCCAGGAGGCCATGGAGACTATTCGCGCGGCCGTGGATGGCCTGCAGGAGGCGGGTCAACTCCAGGGTGTGAATGTGAAACTGGGCGGCAACGCCGATAAACTGGTGGAGACCTTCAACGCCTTGAAGTGGAACCTGGCCCTGGCCATCCTCATCACCTACCTGCTCATGGCCGCCCTCTTCGAGAACTTTCTCTACCCCTTTATCATCCTCTTCTCCGTCCCCCTGGCTGCGGCTGGAGGATTTATCGGCCTGAGACTGGTGGACCTCTTCGTGGCCCCCCAGCCCTTGGATGTTCTCACCATGCTGGGATTTATCATCCTCGTGGGCACGGTGGTCAACAACGCCATCCTCATCGTTCACCAGTCCCTTAACAACGTGCGCCTGGAGAACATGGAGGGGATGACGGCCATCACCGATGCGGTGCGGACCCGTATCCGCCCCATCTTCATGAGCGTCTGCACCAGTATCTGCGGCTTCTTACCCCTGGTACTGGCCACCGACTCCGGATCAGAACTCTACCGGGGCATCGGCAGCGTGCTCTTGGGTGGCATGGCCATGTCCACCCTCTTCACCCTCTTCGTCATCCCCTCCCTCCTCTCCTTCTTCATCGGATGGGAAGAGAAAGGGTCCAAGGCAGAGGTATAAGATCGAGGAACGAAGGGCAAAAAGCATAGCCTCGGTTGGCCCTGCCGGGGGCCACCCTTTTACAAAAGGGTGCCACATAGATTTTTTATAGTGCCCATGACGGACCTTTAGGCCTGTCATGGGCACTAACCTGGGGTCCAGGGGCCCAGTCCCTGGCCGCCGGAGGCTGGCGTTTTTAAGCCCACTTTAACCCTAGACGGCAGGCTTACGCTGAATCGTGACAAAAACAGAGATGTTTTTGATAAAAAACCCATTTAGAGGATAGAACCCGCCTTTCACCAACGACAATGAGGTATACCCCTTGAAACGACTTCTTATTCTGGCGGCGCTATGCCTGGCCGCAACGCCCGTAAATGCCCTCACCCTGCCCGAACTTCGCCAAGAGGCCCTGACCACACGCCACACCGTGAAAGCCTTCGAGGCCCAGGCCGCCATCGCCGAAAAAAAGGTAACGGAGGCCAGGAGCCCCTTTCTTCCCAGCGTGGATGTGGAGTACAGTGCCAACCGTTACAACCACGACACCCTCACCGGTGAAAAGGAGGAGAACGACTGCTATACGGGTAGCGTCTCGGTGAACCTCTTCTCCGGATTTTCCGATCTCTACCGGCTAAAAGCCGCCAAATCGGGGGCGTCGGCGGGGCGTCTGGACCTTAAGGCCGCCCGGCAAGAGATCAGTCACCGGGTCTCCCTCGCCTATCTGGGACTCTATCGAAGCCGGCAGAACCTCGCCGTGGCCGAAGATTCGGCCCGTCTCTACCGGGACCGCTACCGGCAGATGCGGCTAAAATATGATGTGGGGGTGCTTAAGAAAAGAGACCTTTTGAACGTCAAGGTAGAGATGGACAACGCCATCCAGGAGGAGCGTCGCAGCCAGGCAGCCACCACCGCCGCCCTCAACATCCTCGCCCTGGAGGTGGGTCGTCCCCTCTCCCTAAGCGAGGCCACGGATCTTGACTTCACCCTCTTTCAAGAGACGGCCCCCTCATTGGATACGGCAAAGGCAAAAGTAAGGCTCATCAGTGTCAACAGCGGCATCCTCTCACTAAAGAAAGCCCTCGCCTCGGCCGCCATGGAGAAAAAGGCCACCAAGGGAGCCTACATGCCCCGTCTGGATCTTTCGGCCACCTATCGTAGCCTCTACCTCGACGACTACAGCTTTGGCTCCGCAACGACAACGGGCGATGATCTTCGCCTCACGGCCACCGTCTCCATGAATCTTTTTGACGGCCTGAAGAGAGAGGCGCTTATCAGCCAGTCCAGCCTAAGGGAAGAGAGCTTACGCCACCAAATCATCGAGGAGGAGAACAGCCTCACCACAGACTTTGACAACGCCATCCTCGATCGAGACGTCGCCGTCGACAACCTAACTGTGGCCGAAACAGGCCTCACCGCCGCCACCGAAAACTTGAGGATCACCGACCTGGCCTTCGAACAGGGCCTGGCCACCTCCACCGAGGTTCTCGATGCCATCTTCAGCCTCTCCCGGGCACGATTCAACCGCATCACGGCCCAGGCCGATCTCTTCTCCACCCACTTTACCCTGATTCGCCTCACAGATGGGTATTAGGAGAGGAAGCGCATTATAAAACAAGACACTTGCCCCCTATTTTTCTGATAGACGGCTTTAAGCGCCCCATAAAGGTATAAAGCGGGTATGCACGCGCGACTGCAGACCCGCTCATAGGCCCTTAAGGGGCTCCAAAGACCGTCACCCACCATAAATCTCCTTATGGTAGACCGCCCTCCGGGGCGGTCTTTTTTTTATGGCCCCCTCTTTTTTCTCCTATAGTAAGAATCCCCTCCTCACGACCCATTCCCTATTTTCAACCCGCCTAATTTTTACTACGATAACTAAAATTATCTGGATAAAAAGAGACAAAACAAACAAAGTCAGCCAAAAATCAAGGGCCTCGGGATATAGATACAGATAAAAAAATGACGCGGATCGGACATACTTTTGACTAAGTAGCCGTGCCAGCTCCTTAGAAAAAAACCCATCCAGCGGTCACACGGGCTACACCAAGGACCATCGCTACCCATAAATCTGGACGAATATAAAGGTAAGTAGTGCCATGCGGGCATCAAAAGAGCGCCATACGATCATCGGATCAGGGGAGTCCATCTCCCTAAAGGATCACCTCCGCCACGGTCCCATCTCCGTGGAGGCAGCTGTCGCCATCGCCGAAAAAATCGCCACGGCCCTTGCCCCTCTTCATGATCGAGGCCTCCAGATCAAAGGTCTTTCCCCAGTCACCCTCTTTATTCATGGAACCACGGGAGTAAGGCCCCTTGCGATCTCCCACCAATTTGTGATGGACGGCCTGCTTCAGGAGGACGATGAGACCGAAGGTCTCTGCCCTGTTGATATAGAAAAAACAACCTTATTAAGGGATTATTTACCCTATATCGCCCCGGAACAGACCGGACGGGGAGACCATGCACCCGACCATCGCATGGATCTTTACGCCCTGGGAGTACTCCTCTTTGAGATGCTCACGGGCACCCCGCCCTTCACCCAAAAAACGGTCCTTAAAACCCTTCACGCCCACATGGCCACCCCGGTGCCAGACCCATGCCACCTCAACCCAGAGATCCCCGCCCCCCTGGCCGACCTCACCGTCAAACTGCTCCAAAAATCACCGAACGCCAGATACCAAAGTGCAAAGGGCCTCCTGGCCGACCTAGCCAACTGCCGGGAGAAGCTGCACACCCTGGGAACCATCCCCCCATTTCCCTTAGCTGCCTACGATCACACCGAGGCCTTCCCCTCGGGCCCTGCCATCTATGGACGGGAAAAAGAGCAGGACCTCCTGTGCACGGCCCGTAACGATGCCCGAAGGGGCGGATCTCCCAAAATATGGATCGAGGGAGAACCGGGCATGGGAAAAACCCGACTGGTAATGGAGCATTTTAAGGGGTGGCACGATGAAGAAGGGCTCTTTCTTTCGGTCAAATTCGAGTCATCCCAGGATGAGGCCCCTTACGGTTTTCTCACCCGTCTCCTGGAGAAGGGCCTCCAGCATATCCTCTCATCGGATCCCGATGCGCTGCGCATCTGGCAAGGGGCCCTGTCACGACACGTGGCCCCCCACGCACGGATCCTCACGGAACTCATACCGGGGATGGCACCGATCCTCGGCCCGGGAACACCAGCACCGCCCCTCCCTCCGGCGGAGACCCGAGTTCGTTTGACCTCGGCATTCAAAGGCGTATTAAGGGCCCTGGCAGAAACAGCACCTCCCCTGGTTCTCTTCTTCGATGATCTGCAGTGGGCCTGTGCCGACACCCTGGCCCTCATCACCGCCCTTCTCGTGGAGGAGCCGGTGGCCGCCACCCTCTTTATCGGTGCCTTCCGAACCCACACCCCGTCCTCGGCGCCCCACCTCGCCCCCTGGTTAGAGGCCCTGACGTGCCCAAAAAGGCCCACACCTCGCCTCTTACTCCCCGGCCTCACCGCCGGCCAGATCCGACAACTCCTCGTGGAGACCCTTCACCGGCCCGACCCAGAGATCGACACGCTGGCCCGGATCATGGAGGAAAAATCCAAGGGCAACCCCCTTTTCATTCGTGGACTCCTCGCCTCTCTCTATGAAAACGGGCTCATTTTTTTCCACGGGGGCTGGCGAGTCAACCTTCAGGGAATAGAGGCGCTGAACCTCACCGATGATATCCTGACAATTCTCGGGCAACGCATCGAAGAACTCTCCCCCCCTCATCGACACACCCTCGAACTCGCCGCCTGCATCGGCATAGAATTTGACGACGCCTTTATCGCCCGGCTCACGGATGGAGCAAAAGAAGCCACAAAGGCATCCCTTGCCCTTCTAACCCACCACGAGCTACTGGTAAAGGCCTCATCAGGATACCGCATCTCCCACGACAGAGTGCACGAAGCCGTCATCACCCGCCTCTCTGCCGTAGAGAAGAGCGCTCATCACCATCGTATCGGAACCCTTCTTGTGAGAATCCATGAGGGGATGCTTTCGGGTCCCCCTCTCTTCGAGACGGTCAATCACCTAAATCGGGGATACACCGAGATCAAGGATAACCCGGAGCGCATCGCCCTGGCCCGTCTCAATCTAAAGGCCGCCATGGCAGCCCGAAACCAGGCAGCCTTCGAGAATGCCCTGGGCTACGCCGAAATGGGCCTGACGCTCCTGACCGAATCGTCCGGAAGAGACCCGGCCCCCCTCACCCTATATCTCACCGTCGAAGCCGGAGATGCCGCCCACCAGATGAAAGAGAGAGAACGGGCCGATGCCCTCCTCGCCACAGCCCTTTCCCTCGCCCGCGAAGCACACCACCCATCCCCCCATATGATAGTACGGATCCACACCATCACCATACGAAGCCGTATTCGTTCTGGCGATGTGGTGAAGGCCTATGCCCTGGCCCTCTCAGCCCTGAAGGCCATGGGAGAAAAACTCCCCCAGCGCATCGGCAAGATCGCCACTATTCATGAGTTCATCAAGGCCCAGGCCAGCCTTTGGGGAGAAGAGATACCGGCCCTTGCAAACCGCCCGGAGCTCACCGATCCCACCCAAAAAGCCGTGGCCCAGCTCTACAAATTAACCATCGAAGTGGGCTACATCGCATCGCCCAAGAGCCTCCCCTTTATGGCCCTGAAGTGCCTCAACCATACCCTAAGGCACGGAGTCTCGGCCCATGGTGCCTTTGCCGCCAGTTTTTACGGTATGATGCTCTGCAGTAGCGGTCTATCCATCGATAAAGGGTTCCAATTCGGGGAGCTCGGCCTGGCCCTTCTCAAAAAATACCCGGACCCCATCCAGGAGGGTGAGGTTCATCTACTCTTTGGCGGAATGATCTGCCACTGGAAGCGCCCCTACCAAACGGGACGCCCCTACCTCGACCACGCCTTGCGTTGCGCAAAAGAGACGGGGAATTTTCCCCTAGCGGCTTACAGCATCAACCATATTCTCATCCTTCACGAACACCTGGGAACCAGTCTCACCCACTATCTCCAGGAGAATGAAGGATTTGCCCGCCAGATGGATCACTTTAAGCAGGGACGAAGCCACCAAGGGTTTCAATTCGGAACCCAGTACCTCGTAAACCTCACAACCCCAGATCCCGACTTCAAGGATTTTAAAGGCCCCCTCTTCCACGAGAGGCAGATGGAAAAAAAACGTGTCGAAAAGGATCAGACGGCCATCGGCAATATGGCCACATTCAAGGGAATGCTCTATTACCTTAGCGGCCGATACCATGAAGCGGCCGAGATCATGGCCCTCGGGGTTCCCGCCCTGCCGGGTATTGCCGGAACCCTCTTCGTTCCAGATTTTTACCTCTTCTACGCCTTAAGCCTGGCCGCCATCTACCCCCCAAAGGGACGATGGGCGAGGGGGCGATCCCTTTGGGTCATGACCCGTGCCTTGAAAAAGCTTCGAAGATGGGCCCTTCATGCCCCGGAAAATTTTAACTGTCGGGCACTCTTGGTGCAGGCAGAGATCGCACGCATTCAGGGGAGAAGCGCCGATGCCATGGCCCTCTACGAGAACGCCATCGCATCGGCCCAGGAGAACGGTTTCTCTCAGATCGAAGGGGTGGGCTGCGAATGTGCCTTCACCTTCCATCTTGCAGAAAAAAGAGAACACCTGGCAACGATCTATCTTACCCGAGCCCGAGAGGCCTTCACCGCCTGGGGGGCCCTGGCCAAGGTGGCCCGGCATCGCTTCGTGCCCGCCGTCAACCAGGATCACGCCTACGAAAACCGGCCCCAACCCATCGGCCATGGGCAAACCATCTCGCAACCC
>JABXKT010000203.1 GCA_013619155.1 Desulfobacteraceae bacterium | reverse complement strand
CCCCTAGGGTGAGGGTCTCGCCTGCATCCACAACCAGCTTGAGTCCTTCGACTTGAAGGGTCTGGATGCGGATGTGTTTTTTGAAGAGCTCCGTTATGGCAATATCCAGGGCGAAGCGCTTTAAGGAGGATCGCTCTCCGTTTTCTGACCTCAGCTCGATCCCTTCTAAGGCTAGGCGTCCCGCGAAGAGGTTGATATCGATGTTGTCGATGTGGGCCTCGGCCATGCCGTGGTCCATGAGCCAGGAGGTGGCCCCATATTTAACGGCCATGGGGATGCCGGTGAGGATGCTTAAAAAGAGTACGGAGATGATGGCAAGGATGGCCACGGGGGTACCGACTCGGGAGAGGATCGTGGTTTTTGAGGTCTGGGATGTTTTTACAGTCATGATGTATTAATCGTGGTCTTTTTTAAGTGTGATGGGTAGGCATGCCCCGTTAATCGTTATCCGATGAGCTGATTCATCTCAAAGATGGGCAGGCAGATGGAGAGGACGATAAATCCGACGGTAATCCCCATGATAAGAATGATGATGGGTTCGATCATAGAGGTGAGGCTCTCCAGGGCGGATTCGACCTCCCCTTCATAGACATTGGCCACCCGCACCAGCATCTCCTCTAACTTCCCGCTCTTCTCTCCTACCTTGACCATCTGGATGGCCAGGAGGGGAAAGGCGCCGGATTGGCTCATGGCCTCGCCGAGCTCTCCCCCTTTCTCCACCTCGTTGGCTGCTGTGGCGGCGGCATCGGCCAGGACGAGATTGCCGGCCACGTTTTTTGCCACATCCATGGCGGCGAGCATGGAGACCCCGTTGGAGAGAAGGGAGCCTAAGGTTCGTGTGAAGCGCGTGACGGCCACCTTCTGTGCCAGGTTTCCCGTGACGGGGATGCGAAGCAGGAGGGTGTCGATGAGAAGGGCTCCCTTGGGGGTGCTTTTAAAGCGTTTAAATCCGGTGACAATAAGGAGGATGGTCAGGGGAAAGATCCACCAGAAGGTGCCGAGAAACTCACCGGTCTGAAGAAGTATCCGGGTGGGTAAGGGTAGGGACTGGCCCAGATCGTCAAAAATACCGGCCATCTTGGGGACAATGATGGTCATGAGAAAGTAGAGGATGAGAATCCCGATGGAGGTCATCAGCAAGGGGTAGGTGAGGGCCGCCCGGATGCGGTTGGTGAGGGCGAGTTGGCGTTCGCCGATCTCGGCGAGGCGTTCTAAGACGACATCTAAGGTGCCTGAGGCCTCTCCGGCCATGACCATATTGACGTAGATGGGGCTGAAGACGCTTGGGTAGGTGGAGAGGGATTCGGCGAAGCTTCCCCCCTCTTCGATGCTGTCCTTCACCCGGGAGAAGATCTGTTTGAGCCGGGGGGTCTCCACCAGTTGAATGAGGGTGTCTAAGGAGGCGACCAGGGTAAACCCGGCACTGACGAGGGTGGCCAGCTGGCGAGTGGCCAGGGTGAGATCCTTGGGGTCGATGCGTTTAAAGAGGCTGGTGATTCGGCCGATGTTGAATCGTCCGGTGGTGAGGTGGCTGTCTGATACCTCACTGACCGTGACGGGGTAGAGATGGCCGCCCCGCAGTCTTTGTCGTACCGCCTGGGCATGGTCACAGTCGATGATGCCGGTGACCATCTTTCCTTTGTCCGTAAGGGCGCTGTATTCAAAAAGTGGCATGGGCTCTTTATGGGGGTTGTGGGTGATCGTGGGGGCTGGGCCCCCATGGAGGGACATCGACCCGTGGTCTTCTGCCTCGTGCGCTCTTCTGCCGTTGGGACCTTGGGGGCGGTGCGTCTCTTATCTATGTGGTTATTTGCATAAAATTCCATGGTGAATTTAGCATTATCATGCCTCATATGGGGCTCAGAGTAAAGAGTGCTGTGTTTTCCGTACTATGGATGGGGATGGGGCGACGATGTGGCCCTCTTTCTCAGAGGCGACGGCAAAGAGAATGCCTCCTCCCCGTTGAGTAAAGGATATCTTCTCCTGGGTGGTGTGGGTAGAGGTAAAGGGATGGGTGGCGATAAATATGGCCGATCACTTTTTAAGGGGGGGGATAAGGGCCGCCAGCTTAGGGCTATGGCAAGAAACAGACATCTTAATTTCATAAGAATAGCGCTGTGATTTGTCCCGAGGAACGAGGGGCAAAGCGCAGCGGTCACCCGCTTTCGAGGTGTTTTTGCCTCATGTGGCTTCGCCACCCTCGCCAACCGAGGCAATGCGGCGAGAGTTTGGCCTCGGTGGGATCTGCCGGGAGCCCACCTTTTGCCACTCTTTATAAACGTGGGGTCCAGGGGATGTATCTCCCGGCCGCCGGAGGCTCGGTTTTTCACGCCCCCTTTAATCATAGACGGCGTCGCTGCCGAAGAGCCGCCCATGACTATGCCTCATATGAGGCTCAGGCTAAAGAGAGCCGTGTTCCCTGCGCTATGGATGAGGATGGGGACGATGATGTGGCCCTCTTTCTCAAAGGCGACGGCAAAGAGAATGCCTCCCGCTAGTTGAGTTAGGGGTACGCCCCCTTGGGCGGCGTGGGCCCAGGCAAAGAGAAGGGTGGAGATAAAGATGGCCGAAGAGACGCCCATGGGACGCAAGAGGCTGTAGAGAATCCCCCGGAAGAAAAGCTCTTCGGCGATGGGGGCCACCACCCCTCCGGTGAAGAAGAAGAGGGCCAAGGGGAGGGCCTTTTCGGGTAGACGCATGTGGATGAGGGGCAAGGGGGGGATGCCGATTAGGAGGAGGGCCAGGGCCCCGATTCCCGCCACGGCACCGACGTTTAAGGTCCAGATTACGCCTCGTCGAAGGCCTCGTTTGAGGGGCCAGAGGGTGAAAGATCCCATCTCCGTCTCGATGAATAGGGGCCGAAGAAGGAGGATCATGATTCCTGACTGGAGTAGCCGGAGGAGAAGGGTGGTGACAAGGGGGGATGTGAATAGGGGGATAAGGCGGGCCCCTATCTCCAGGAGCAGGACGAGGGCCATGGCCCCTAACTTTAGAGATGTCTCTTCGTCTCGGTTCATTTTTATAGTCTCCCCATGGCCCGATAGCCGTACCACTGCACATACCACTGGGGGTGAGTGCGAACCATCTCCTCTAACTCGTCGATATAGTTTCGGTCGCCGGTGGCCCCCATGGATCCCAGGGCCTGACAGGCCACATTGGGATCGGAATCCCGGGCCAGACGGGAGAGGAGGGTATGCTTTTCCACGGAGGCACCGAGGCGACGGGCCGCCAGGGCCGCCCGGTATCGAACCAGGGCGCTGGGGTGGCGGGCCGCCTTCCGCATGGCCTCCGGCAAGGCCCCTGTCG
Source organism: Desulfobacteraceae bacterium (assembly GCA_013619155.1). Taxonomy (GTDB): domain Bacteria; phylum Desulfobacterota; class Desulfobacteria; order Desulfobacterales; family Desulfolunaceae; genus Desulfoluna. The sequence goes on along the minus strand of JABXKT010000203.1, from coordinate 2,035 downwards.
TCCCCCCGTGCGGGGAGAGGGTCCCTAAGGCCTCCCGAGGGAGGGAGTGGCCGCTGATGAGGAGTATGAGAAGCCCTGCCGCCATGAGAGTCACGGCGAGGGTGGCGGTAAGGGTCGCCGGAGCCCGTGGCATGAAGAGGCACCCAAGGAGGGTGAAGAGGGTGTGGACGAGGAGGTAACAGAGCAGGGGAAAGGCCGTCAACAGAGCATACCAGGTGAGGGTGCGTAAGGGGGCGAAGGGGTCGTTTTGCATGGAAAAATCCCGGAACACCGAGGTGGGGTTGGTGCGAAACAGGGCGGCGGAGGCGGAGACTGGGGTGCCCCCATTATTGAGAACCACCGAGTTCTCCTGGATATCGAGGGTGTAATCGAAGGGGCCGTAGGTGACGGGGATATGCCTCTTTTGGGCCAGCCACTGGCGTGTAGCGGCCTTAGGGGTTCCGAGCATACGCACCGTCACCTGACTCTTCTGATCCAGTCTCTTGAACGCCTCGGCTGGAAAGAGGGTGTAGGTGTAGTAGAAGCGGCGCACGGTATTTCCCATCGGATTGTCGAAGAGGAAGGCATCCCGGAATCCGCTGAAGAGGCCGCTGGGGAGGGCCAGGTGGGTGGCGGTGATGCCGGCTCCCAGCAGGAGGGGTACGAGGAGGTGCACGAGAAGGGTGGGGAGGCGATATGTATCCCGGAGCCCTGGAGACGTCGGTATGAGAAGCGGCGGTAGCATGAGAAGAAACACTCCAGCACCTCCCATGAGAAGGGGGAGGGTCTCCGGGCCGATGCCCATGAGGCCCATGAGAATGAGGCCCAGGGCCCCGTGTAGGCCCAGGGCCCTCTTCCGGGAGAGACGGCCGAGGCGATGAAGGCTTGGGGCGATGAGGGCGCCGAAGAGGGTGAGGGCCCCCACGGTGAGGGTAAAGAAGAGGGCGCCTCCGAGAGCCGCCTCCCAGGAGTCTAAGGATGGACGCATTGCCGGTGTGGGAATGGCCAGGGCTCCGGTCGTAAGGATCGCCCCTGTCTTTTCCATGAGGTTCAGATTGCTCTCTCGCACGAAGAGGGTGGCGCCCATATGGAAGAGTCCCAGGGCTCCGGCACATTTGAAGAGTGTTTTCTTGTATCCGCTCATGATCACTCGCAAAAAGAGGGTGGCTGGTTGCATGGACTATGCCATGGTTTTTATGGTTTTAAAAGGGGCCGACGAAGGGCAGCAAGGGGGTTGCGTATGGGCGACTATTTACGACTATTGAGGCGTTGGGGGCCTATGGGGTATTTTTCGCACCTTTTTTAGACCCTTTACTATGTTGAGGCCGGTGATTTAAAAATAAAACGCTTAAGTATGCATGCAATGATTCAATCGACTGAGAAAAAATGCCGCCGCTCCTTGGGTTCTTTTAGACCCCGTCTCGAGGCCTCCACCGGATTTCATGCTGGTGGAGGCCGGTTCTTTTTTGTGCGATGGCTAAGCTATGGAGACAAAACGCCTTTTAGCTGGCGCGGGGTTGTGTATAATGGAGGCGATTACCTCCCTTGGAAAGATGCCTTCGCTTCCTCACATTTACGAAAAGAAAATTTTATGCGGCCCCTCCCTTTTCTTGCCGGAAGAGGAAACTGCGTTGTGTCAACGACCCGCCTATACACCGCTGGCTAGTGGCCCAATGGTTGTTATTTAAAGCCTGTTTATAGATTGTTTCAAGTAGTTGTCTCTCTGGGCGGCCCTTTCGGGACCGTCATTCCTTTTTTTCTCTACTGTTCACCACCCGAAATCTTAAAGGAGGATGCCATGGATCAACGTCCACTGATTTTACTCACCGGAGCCACGGGGTATGTGGGGGGCCGGTTGTTGCGTGTCCTCGAAGGGGAGGGGCATCGCCTGCGGTGCCTGGCACGACGTGCGGCCTTTCTAAAGCATCGCACGGAGGCGGGCACCGAGGTGGTGAAAGGGGATGTCTTCGATGGGGACTCTTTGGTACAGGCCTTGGACGGGGTGCACACCGCCTTTTATCTCATCCACTCCATGGGTGCCACCGGTGGTTTCGAG
>JABXKT010000202.1 GCA_013619155.1 Desulfobacteraceae bacterium | reverse complement strand
GTACGATAATTGGCTTTTCGACCAAACTTTTGTTTGGCCTTTTAGCCAAATGTGATGATTTGATAAGACATTAAAAAGAAAACCTGCACATAGGGGAAGAACAGATGAAAAAACTAGGAGCAATTTTTTTCGGGATAGTATTTATTCTAGGATTATCCATCGTAACGGCCGCAGCACAGCAGGTTGAGACAGTAAATCCTACTGGAGGTGATTTTAATGGTTACTGGGTGCCGTTCCCCTCAGAAGTTGACCCCTTAAATGATTGGGACAACACAAATCCGGGTCCCGATGCAAGCTTTATTACAGCTAGGGACGAGTATGACAGTTTGACGGTCGATTTTGGAGATCCGACGGGGGGACCCTATACGGCTATTAAAGTCAAGTTTCGGGCGAAGTCTAGTTTTGGTTATAGCGATGTTGTGATTTATGTTAAAGGAGATCAGATTGATGTTGAAGGGTACTTAACGTTTTATGGTGATTTTGCAGATTATACTTACGAATGGACAGACCTGAATATGACCGCAGAAAACCTGGCGAATCTTCAAGTCCAAATGATGTTCACTTATTTCCCTGATCAGATGGACATTTCTGCTATCCAGGTGGAGCTTGTTTCAGAGGGTACCGATCCCCCCGAAGAAACTGATCCCATCCCCGTAAAGATCGACTATCGACCCCACAGAAACTCTAACCCGCTGAACTATAGAAGTCGTGGCAAAGTACGCGTAGTGATCTTTGGTTCTGCTGATTTTGATGTGCGCCAGATTGACCGTGAATCGCTTCGCCTAGCGGGTGTAGCTCCGGTGCGTGACCACATACGGAGGGTTTACAGTCGCACCGACGGAGCTCGCGATGAGCACGAGGACCTCGCTCTAAAGTTCAGAACTCAACAACTGATCGAGGCACTTGAATTGGCCCTTGGGCGAGAACTGGAGAACGGTGAGGAGGTATTTTTAAACTTGACTGGCAACCTCAAAGATGATGGCGCTACGCCGACTGGCAATGTTGATGCCATCCACAAAGTGGACCGATGCGCCGATGAGGTCAAAATCGAAGGTGCCGATAAGGCGCTCCAGGGCGGGGAGGGCCTCGGGGGTAAAATCGACCTCGAGGCCCGTGCGGATGATGATGCGGTCTTCATACCTTTGTTTCAGGGCCTCTACGGCGTAGACGAAGAGGGGAACCTCCTTGACGTGCATGGTATGGGCGGTGTGTGCCGGGTCCAGGCAGAGATGCTCGAGAAAGCAGATCTCGGTGAGGCCAAGGTCAATGGCCGCCTCGATGTAGCCATGGGTGCTCCCTGTGGCGTGGTTGCACAACAATGTGTGGATGTGGTAGTCAATCATCGCCCTTTTCCGTCTCGGTTCAGGTGTGTCATGGTCGGCGCCTAAGGGGCCACTATTTGAAGCGGGCCTTTAAAAATGGTACAAGCGCTGGGGTGTCTATGGAGACACCCCTTTGTCTGTGCCGACATAAGGCCCATCATCGTACCAGAAGCCAGGATGAATTGACACCGTGAAAAAAAGAAGCAAAAGCCTCTACAGTTGCCAAGCATGCGGGTATCAGACCCCCAAATGGATGGGACGATGCCCGGAGTGTGAGGGATGGGATACCCTTGTCGAAGAGGTGGCCGTGGAGGGGGATCGTTTTCAACCGGCCGCCCCCCGGGGGGGCGCTCGAGTGCCGGAGTTGGAGAGCATCCTCGCCATGGAAACCCTGGAGGAGCCGCGTATCCCTTCAGGTATTGCCGAGTTTGACCGGGTACTGGGCGGGGGGATTGTCGTGGGGTCCCTCGTTCTTATCGGGGGGGATCCGGGCATTGGAAAGTCGACCCTCATGCTCCAGGCCTTGGATGGCCTCTCTAAAAATGGTCGCCGGGTGCTCTATATCTCCGGAGAGGAGTCCAAGGCCCAGGTTCACCTGCGGAGTCAGCGTCTGGGGGTCACCTCCGAGACGCTGTTCGTGGCATCGGAGATTCAGATGGACGCGATTCTTGCCATGCTGGAGGCCCATAAGCCGGCGGCGGTGGTCATCGATTCGGTTCAGACCATGTACAACGCCGATCTCTCCTCGGCACCGGGCAGCGTGAGCCAGGTGAGGGAGACCACCATGAAACTCATGGTGATGGCCAAGAAGAGCGGGATTCCTATTTTTCTGGTGGGGCATGTGACCAAGGATGGTGCCATCGCAGGGCCGCGTGTCATGGAGCATATGGTGGATACGGTGCTCTATTTCGAAGGGGACACCAACCACATATTTCGTGTGCTGCGTGCCGTGAAGAACCGCTTCGGATCCACCAACGAGATTGGTGTCTTCGAGATGCGTGGAGGCGGCCTGGCCGAGGTGCATAACCCATCGGCCCTCTTCCTCTCCGAGAGGCCCGAGAACGCTCCGGGGTCGGTGGTGACGGCCAGCATGGAGGGGACCCGACCTATTCTTGTGGAGATTCAAGGGTTGGTGAGCCGGTCGAGTCTGGGAACCCCTCGACGTACGGTTTTGGGGCTCGACGGTAACCGTGTGGCCCTGCTTGTGGCCGTCATGGAGAAGAAGATCGGCATGAACCTTTCCGGCCTCGATATCTTTATGAATGTCGCCGGGGGGGTTCGCATCACGGAACCTGCCGTGGATCTGGCCATCCTCGTTGCCGCCGCCTCCAGTTTCCTCGACCGTCCCCTCCCCGAAGGCACCGTCGTACTGGGAGAGGTGGGGCTCACCGGTGAGGTGCGGGGCATCAGTCAGCTGGAGGGGCGTGCCGCCGAGATTCGCAAGATGGGGTTTACTCATATTATCGTGCCGGAGTCGGGGGCCAAACGCTTAAAGAAGATAGAGGGCCTCAAGGTGAGCGGTGTCAATCATGTGTCCCAGGCCATGGAGATCTTGTTTTGATGATTTGCCGGGGCGACACCGCCTGGGGCTGGAATATCTCTTAAAAAAAAACAATGAGAGACATCCGATGATGAATATCATCATGGGGTGTCTTCCTAAGATGGAGTCAGAATACCATGGCGGTAAAGAAGGCAAAAAACACACGTCCTCCCAAGAAAGGACAGTGGGAAGATCACTACACGCTCAAGGCCAAGAATGATAAATACCCGGCTAGAAGTGTCTATAAACTTCAGGAAATACAACGCAAGTTTACTCTGATAAAAAAAGGTGGTAAGGTGCTGGATCTCGGGTGTTCACCGGGCTCCTGGCTTATGTATGCCTCAGAATTGACAGGGGGGGCAGGGCGTGTGATCGGTATTGATTTGAAGCCGGTGACCGTTAAGCTCTCCTCCCATGCCCAGGCCCTCGTAGGGGATATTCTTCACCTGACGCCGGAGCTGGAATCGGCTTTCTCCACCGGTTTTTCCGTGGTAATGAGTGATATGGCGCCGGCCACTACTGGGATGAAGGATGTGGACGCGGCGCGCTCCCTGGAGTTGTGTGAGATGGCCCTGATGGTTGCCACCAAACGTCTCCTGCCCGGTGGACATTTTATCTGCAAGATTTTTCAAGGGGGAGATTTCGACGCATATGTGACCCTTGTAAAGGGTCATTTTAAGCAGGTGAAAATATTCAAGCCCGAGAGTTGTCGAAAGCAGAGTAAGGAAATTTACATCATCGGGATTGGAATGAAGGGGTAGTTAAGGGCACCTGTATGTCCTTATTGCCATGGATATATTGATGAATAAATGCCAACCACGAGGGCGCGGGGGCGTAAGCCTACTGTGACAGTGGTGGGCAGCAGGTACAATAGGAGGAGTTATGTCTGGACATAGTAAATGGGCCAACATTAAGCACAAGAAGGGACGTGAAGATGCCAAGCGTGGCAAGGTCTTTACCAAACTGATTAAAGAGATCACCGTGGCGGCCCGTATGGGCGGGGGAGACCCTAGCGCCAACCCACGCCTGCGTTCCGCCATGTTGGCATCCCGTGCGGAGAATATGCCCAAGGACACCCTGGAACGTGCCGTCAAGCGCGGTACCGGTGAGCTCGAAGGGGTCAACTATGAGGAGATCGTCTACGAAGGGTACGGCCCCGGTGGCGCTGCCATGATCGTCGAGTCCCTCACCGATAATAAGAACCGCGCCATTGCTGAGATTCGCCATATCTTCACCAAATGCGGGGGCAATATCGGCGCCAACGGATGCGTCTCCTGGATGTTCGATAAGAAGGGGATCATCGCCGTCTCGAAAGATGCCGTGGAAGAGGATACGCTCATGGAGATGGCCATCGAGGCGGGGGCCGAAGATGTCAAGGACGAGGGCGATACCTTCGAGGTACTCACCGCCGTGGAAGACTTCAATGACGTTAAGGAGGCCATCGATGCGGCCTCTATTCCCACCCTCATGGCCGAGATCACCAAGATTCCCCAGACCATGTGTGATCTTAAGGGCAAGGAAGCCGAGAGAATGGTGAAGATGATGGATCTTCTGGACGATTGCGATGATGTCCAGGATGTGCACACCAACGCCGATATTCCCGACGATCTGGCATAATGATATGAGGGCACGGGTCGGTGGATATTTTTCCTCGCCTCATGACCTGAACCAACGAGACGCTGGAGGAGAGATATGGCAATCGTCGTAAAATATGTTGTGGTTCGCGATGGGGTCGAAAAAATGACGTTTACCACGAAAAAAGAGGCGGATGCCTACGATCGGATGCTCGATATGGCCGAGACTCTCCATGGCTTCATGGGGGCCGCGGAGCTGGACCTCTCCGATGAGATCCTGGAGAACCTCGCCCTCTACCTGGCAGAGCACCGGGATCAGGTGGGTATTATTCTCAAAGGCGGCACGCCTCGTGCCCAGGGGAGTGATCCTGCAACGCCCCTTAAGAAAGAGGCCGCACTTCGAGCCGTCAAGAAGAGCGCGTAAAAAACCCTGGGTTTTTTTACGCAAGGGCTCGAATTTTTTGCCTTTGCTCAAAATGGCCGGTATTCCTATATGGGGAGCCGGCCTTTTTTTTCCATGATCTATCCCGCCTTAAAGAGACCATCGGCATGATGCCGAGAAAAAGCCTCTCTTTTGAAATAAATGCGTTAAAAAATAATCGGCTTACCTCGTATTCGCAGCCCTAGCGTGCCGCCTTGGCCAGGTTTTTTCCCCAGGTGCTTTCGCATGGTTGTTTCTCTTTACATCCGTCATTTTAGGGGGATCTTCATGGGCTATTTTCTCTGGGACCTTCATCCCGAAATTTTTCGATGGGGACCTCTGGCCGTGCGGTGGTACGGACTTCTCTTCGCCCTGGCCTTTTTTTCCGGTCATACGTATATGGGGCGACGGGCCGGGGACTGGCCGGTGCCTCTGGATACCGATGCTCTCCTTCTCTATCTCATCTCTGGGACGCTTCTGGGGGCACGATTGGCCCATTGCCTCTTCTACGATCCGGGGTATTACCGGGTCCACCCCTGGGAAATCCCCATGCTATGGAAGGGGGGATTGGCGAGCCATGGGGGGCTC
>JABXKT010000201.1 GCA_013619155.1 Desulfobacteraceae bacterium | reverse complement strand
GGTCCAGGGGCCCAGTCCTTGGCCGCCGGAGGCCTATATTTTGTTTTCAGATAAACTCGCTTACCGCACGTGTGGCTGTAAAAGGATGGTAATCAGGTTATTTTCTAAGGTGTTTTAAAGAGGGCGGGGATGCTTCCGGTCACGGCATCTGTGGTAATGCGACCGGTATCGGGGTTCATATGGCGTCGGGCGACCCCATGGGGGGTGTCGAAGGGGATGGGGGGCTCTCTCTTCCCGGCGGCGTCCATGATATCTGCCCAGATGGGGAGGGCACATCGGGCTCCGGTCTCGAATCGCCCCAGGGAGGTGGCGTCGTCGTTTCCTACCCAGACTCCGGCGGTGAGGTAAGGGGAGAATCCGATAAAGAGGCCATCTCGATAGTCATCGGTGGTACCGGTCTTTCCCCCGAGGTTTTTTTTAAGATGTCGGGCTCTTTTACCGGTACCTTCGGTGATGACGGCGACGAGCATGTCGGTGGTGATGGCGGCGTCAATGCGTTTCATGGCCACGGTTTGGGTGGGGCGCCCCTCCCAAATGATGCGTCCCGATCGGTTCTCGATACGGGTAATACCCATGGGTGTGGATCGAATACCGCGATTGGGGAAGACCGAGTAGGCCCGGGTAAGTTCTAAAAGAGAGGTCTCTGAGGTCCCCAGGGCCAAGGAGAGGTTGGTTTTTAAGGGAGAGGTGATTCCCAGGCGATGGGCAAAATTGGCAATATTGGTCACTCCGAGGGTGTCGGCAAGACGGATCGCCGGAATGTTTTTCGAAAAGGCCAGGGCTTTGCGTAAGGTCACCTCACCGCTGTATTTTCTTGAGAAGTTCTGGGGCTGCCAGTTTTTTTTCCCCCGGCCCATGGAGAAGGAGATCGGTGAGTCTAAGATGAGTCGATTCTGGGCCATTCCCTTCTCGACGGCCAGCCCGTAGATAAAGGGTTTGAAGGAGGAACCCGGTTGTCTCTTGGCCTGGGTGGCCCGGTTGAATGAGCTTTTGCGATAATCGCGGCCTCCGGCCATGGCACGAATGGCCCCGGTATGGGACTCTATAACAAGGAAGGCGCATTGGGGGGAGGGGGATTTGATGCCATGGCCCTTCATGCGTGTCTCTAATTCGACCATGTGTGTGGCCATGGCGGTTTCACCCGCGCGGTGAAGGGCCAAATTTAAGGTGGAGTAGATGGTGAGGCCGTCTTGATAGAGCCGGTCCAGTCCCACCAGCCCCTGCAACTCTTTTTTGATATAATCGATGAAGTAGGGTGCCTCATGGATGCGCCCCTTTTTCCCCACCAGGGCCAGGGGTTCCTGGATCGCCGCCTCGTATGAGCGTTGGGTGATACGGTGGTGGGTGTAGAGGAGTTTTAAGATGAGATCTCGGCGTGCGATGGCTTTTTCAGGGTTCACCAGGGGGGAGTATCGCGATGGTGATTTGGGCAGCCCTGCGATGAGGGCCGCCTCGGCCAGGCTGAGTTCAGATACCCCTTTGCCGAAGTAGATGCGTGAGGCCGACTCCACACCATACGCTCCGCTCCCAAAGTATATCTGGTTGAGGTAGAGTTCGAGGATCTCTTGTTTGGTGTACCGCCGCTCCAGTTGAAAGGCCAGAAACGCCTCTTTGAGTTTTCTATCCAGGCTCTTTTCCCGGGTCAGAAAAAGGGTCTTGGCCAGCTGCTGGGTGATGGTACTGGCCCCTTCGATAAAATCTCGGGCGATAATATCTTTGACGATGGCCCGGAAGATCCCTTTTAGATCCACGCCGGTGTGGGTGTAAAAGTTTCGATCTTCGGTGGTGATGATGGCCTCTTGAAGAGAGGTGGGGACGATTGATAGGGGGACTGGATCCCTTTTTTCCGAGTAAAATTCGGCCAGAAGCACCCGGTCTTCTGAATAGACGCGGCTCACCGATGAGGGCTTGAATGATTTCAGGGCCTCGATCTGGGGAAGATCCCGGGTGGTTCCGAAAAAAAGGCCGGCCATGAGCCCGGCAGCCGTTCCGATGAGGATTACGGCCATGGAAGTGATCACAAATCGTCGGCTCATTTTTTTAGCTGGCCTTGCCTCTTATGCGTTTATTTTTTATTTAGGCGATGAAGGGGACCCTTCATCGTGATGCCATGTTACGTAAGCCCCCTTTAAAAATCAATGGCCGCGTCGGCTCCGAGGAGGTGGGCGATCATGTTCTGGAGGCCTTCATCGGAGAAGGGCTTCATTAATATGGCATCCACGGGGCTGATGCCGTCACCGGCCGGAGGCAGGGCATCGCTCTGGGTGGTGACCATGAGGATGGGGAGATGGGCTGTCTGGCGCTTGAGTTGGGCGGCAAGGGTGAATCCATCCATCTCGGGCATATTGAGGTCGGTGATGACCATACGGGGGGCCAGGCGTGGGATTTTCTGCAGGGCGATATCAGGATTTTCGAAGGTGACCACCTCAAAGCCTAAGGCGTCGAGGTGTTTCATATAGAGCATGAGCATCATTCGGGAGTCGTCTACACAGGCGATCACGGGGCGATTCTTATCGAGATGGGGTTGTGCTCTCTTCACCCGTGCGGCAAGGGTCGTGAACTTTTTTTTCTCTAAAAAGGCCAGGCAGTGGGTCCGGACGTCCGGGTGGGCATTGTTGATGAGGTGAGTCTCGGCGAGGGCTTCAAATCCGTCGATGGTAAGGAGGAAGCGCAAGGTGTTATCCGACCTTGAATCGATGAGGGCCCCCACCACTTTGGCGGCCGTGGCGTCTCTAAAGGAGATGATATTGGCGATGCCCCAGATGAGACGGGTGGAGATGTTCCGGTCCACGGCCCGGGCCGCCGCCATACGCGCCGCCTCGGAGTCGTCGGCCAGTCCCTGGGCCAGGTAAAGGGCCCATGTGGGGGAGGGGAGTCGTCCGGCCGCTTCGTATACGGCGTAACGTATATTGGGGTCTTTGGGCAGTGAGGCGAGACAGTTCAACAAGGGGGGCAGGGCCTCGGAGGCACCACAGCGGCCCAGGGCATTGATGGCATGGATGCTGATGTTGACATCGGCCAGGTGGAGCAGTGGGGTTAGTGCCGCCACCCCTTTGTTGCCAGCGGCGGCAAAGATGTCGATGGCCAGGGTGCGCAGCCGGTGGTTTGGGGACCCCAGAAGCTCGGCCACGGCGTAGAACCCCGAGGGGCCCGTGAGGGGGAGTATCTCGGCAATATGCAAGCCTTGAGAGCACTCTTTTTCGCATACCTCCCGAATCCGTGAGGGGCCCGTCTCTTTCGCCAGCACCATGATGGCCTTGCAGGAGGCAATGAGGATGATGGAAGAGCGGTGGCTGCTCGTAAGATCCATGAGGTGGGGGATGGCCTGGGGCAGGTCCAGTTCGACCATGGCGTATGCCCAGAAGGCGAGGCGGTTCTCATCCATGGGACCGAAGGTGGTGCCGGCGAGGAGTTGGCCGATGATCCACTCCACCTCTATGTGGTTGCCCTTTTTCTTCAGGTCGTGGGTGAGAAATTTTAATATAGGCAGCCCCGGTGCCTCGCAGCTGAGAAAGAGTTTTTTCAGCGTGATATGTTTCATGGATTCTGAGATGGTGGTGAAAAAGGGCATGAGGGCACACCCCTTGACGGCATCGTTTACATCGATGCAGTGATTTAACTCGTCCATGTACTGATGCTCTTGTCTATCCATGGCGACCTTTAAAGAGAGAGAGGGAGGACGCCTCGGGGGTGGGGTCCTGCAATTGGTAAAAGGTGGAGTTCAGATAACGTTTTGGCTCAAAAGGAGACTCCTCCTGGGAGAGAGACTCGGTGGCTCCGATGAGGAGGCAGCCTTGGGGGTTGAGCTGGCGTGATAGATTCGTAAAGAGCCGCATCCGGTCTTCACGAGTGAAGTAGATGGCGACGTTGCGGCAGAGGATGAGGTCGAATTTGCCGAGTCCCGTCAAGGGCACGAGCAGATTCTGCTTACGAAAGGAGACCATGCTTCGGATCTCATCGTTGATGCGGTAGCCATCTCCATGGGGGGTGAAGTATCGATTGAGACGTGCCGGAGAGAGGCCCCGGGTTACTTCAAATTGGCTGTAGAGTCCGTAACTGGCCCTGGCGATGGCGGCATCGGAGATATCTGTGGCTATGAGCTGGAGCTCATAGTCGCTCCTGTGAAGACCCAGCTCCTTGAGGATGATGGCCGCGCTGTAAATCTCTTGGCCAGTGGAGCTGGCGCTACTCCACATACGTAAGGAGATCCGTCCCCCTTTTTTGATTTTATTGTCGATAAGATCGGGCAGAATGCGGTGTTTAAGAAGGTCGAAGGGTGTGTTATCACGAAAAAAATAGGTTTCGTTGGTGGAGATGGCATCGATGATCGCCCGTTCTAGGGTATGGGACGCCTCACTGCGGGAACGGGTGAGGAGCTCCTGGAAAGAGCGGCATCCGTTCTCGCATGCGATCTGCCCCAGCCGTGTTTCGATGAGATACTCCTTACCGGCTAGGAGGCTGATCCCCGATATGTCGTAGATATATTTTGAAAGCGCCTGAAATTCGCTCTCTGTGACCTTCAGTCTGTTCATCGGACCTGCTTGTGGTTGCCGTTTTAAGAACCTTTGGATTCATATGAGAGCCTGACAGAAGGCCTTCTATCCTGTACGCCGTGGGGCACGGAACCGGACGACGGGTTCGTTTTTTTTATAAAAGGCATCGTTTTTTTCATGGGGCTCTTAAAAAAAACGATACCCATGGCACGTCTGGTGATTGGGGATTCCCATGACGATGGATTGGAGGGGCGATGCCGGATCGCCCTGTCTCTTTTTTACCGGCGAGGCGCCGGCTTTTATCCCATGCGAAAGGCCGGTAGGGCCCTTTGATATCTTACCTTAGTGTCCGGGTCAGGGCCCGGGCCATATCGGAGAGGGGGACCACCTTATCGGCAATACCCGCTTCCGCCGGAGCCTTGGGCATACCGTAGACCGTACAGCTTGCCTCGTCCTGGGCCAGGATCACGGCGCCGGTCTCATGCATTTTCTGCAACCCTTTAAATCCATCCTGCCCCATGCCGGTCATGATCACACCTGTGGCCCGTCCGACATAGTGGCTGGCCACGGAGCGAAAGAGATAATCGGCCGAGGGTTTGCAGCTGTTTTCAGGGGGGTCGTCGGTGATGCGAACCAGGCGGTGCACCCCATCTTTATGGGCCTCCACACGCATCTGTTTTCCCCCCGGTGCGATGAGGGCAAGGCCCGGTTTCAGCAAATCACCATCTTCCGCCTCTTTGACCTCGATGGCGCATTTATTGTTGAGGCTTCCGGCCAGGGAGCGGGTGAAGACCGGTGGCATGTGCTGTACGATGAGAATCGGGACCCCGATATCGGCCGGTAGTAAGGGCAGCATGGCGGCCAGAGCGTTGGGCCCCCCCGTGGAGATCCCGATGGCCACACCGCAACCCACGATCCCGACACCCGCACCAGCGATTTATACCGGACTGGTGGTTGATGCTCGTGGTTTAGGCGCGCGGCCGGCTATGTCTCCC
>JABXKT010000200.1 GCA_013619155.1 Desulfobacteraceae bacterium | reverse complement strand
GGTGGGTTGCCTTGCAACTGGCCGGGGGAAAGGCTATAATTTCACAATTCTATTGTCTCTTACGCGGTGTGCTTTCCCCTCTATTCACCGTATGTAAAATCAACCCTTTTTATATTATCTATGGATGAAGAGATCGCGAGATCGCGAGGTAGCGCCTTGTCCATTGGGTGCCGCCGGCCATGCCTTTCCTTGAGAAGTGTCTTTTTGGGGAGTCCATGTTGCCTTGCTGGCACACGAGAGATTTTACCTTTTTGTATCGATGGAGAGGCCCTGCCCCGGATTTACCACTCCCCTTACCCTATCCCCTTATGGGGATGAATTGGAGAAAACGATGAACCATGACACGCAGAAGACCTTGGATACGCTTGTGGGTGGACGGGCCGAAAGTTTTGTGCAGCATGCCGATGCCTTCGTGGATTTTTGGTCCGCCTTGGAACGAGAGGATCAGCAGGCGGCCCTGCAAGATTTGATGACCCGGTATCGGCTCCCCGAGTTTCGGATGGATGCATCCATCCACGGGGAGGGCTTATCCCAGGGGCGGATCACAGAGCTGACGGGCACGGTGGGTCGGATGATCGATACCACCCTTAACGGTATCATTGTCCATCGCATGGCACCGGATAAGGCGGCCGGTGAGGTTCAACGACTCCTGGAGGGGAGGGAGGCGAAGGATGAACAGGTCTTTTGCCTGGCGGGAATTTTATCCTCCAATGTGATTCCCTATGCCGTGGTGCCTGAGTTTAAAACCCAGCTCTCCCATGAGATGTATCAGGAGATGTTGAAGGGCTTGTCGGATGGGGTGTCCAAGATCCGTATCGCCTCGGGAGTCTCCCAGAACGCCGCCGAGATGGCAGATTTGGTACTCTCCGTCCTGGATGAGGAGATGGAGTGGGAGAAGAAGGTGGCCCTTCTCGCTTACTTCATCGTGCTTCGAGAGCGCACGGTGGCCTCGGGAACGGCGGATCGGCTTGGCGGGGAGTCGGAGACGGCGTAAAGGGGAGTGTAGTTATGGATGAGGGGTGGGGGTCACCATATCCAGGACCAGATGAGGGAGAGGCTCCCGTTTTTGAAGGCACCGGTATCCGGGGAGGGCGTTTTCCAGGGGTACCGGTTTCCAGAGTAGTTGTTGTATTGAAGGGAGAGGGTACCCGGATGCCAGTCGAAGTAGCCGAAGCCATACGTGTAATCCGGGTCCCATGGTTGCTGTTGCTCGGGGTGTGGATAGTAGGTGACGGTGGCGTTGGCGTACCACCAGGTGTGAATGGTGTATTTTAAAGAGAGGGAGAGGGTCTGTTTCCATGATTTTTCTGAGAGGGTGGCAAGATCTGAGAATTTGGGAGTGAGGTTGACGTTGATGCCCCCTGCCAGCCCCCCGGTGGGGTGAATGATGACGAGTTCTTCGATGGCACGAGGGACGGGAAATTTCCAGCCAAGGGAGTAGGTACCACCTTGAAAGTCGGTGACCGTCTCCCCTTTTTTTTTGTCTGGATTGAGACGGTTCCCTCCGAAATTGGCGTAGGTGAGGCTTACGGTGTAGGGATGCCAGTCGTCGTATCCGAAGCTGTAAGAAAAATCGGGGTCCCATGGGGAGCGGCACTCCATGCATCCCAGATCGCCTCTGGCTAGGTCCAGGTAGCGATTAAAGGTGACTGCGGCAAACCAGTAGCTGATGGGGTTGTATTTGAAGCTGGCCGAGAGGGTGGATTTGTGGAATCCCTCCTGGATCTGTGAACCATCCAAGCCACGGGTTTCCCGCATGGTCTCCTGGAGGGGGTAATTGAGGGCGAGGCTGCCGCTGAGTCCGGAGAAGAGGTTGTGCCATTCGTTTGAGTGCTCTTTTTTCATTAGGTCGCGAAGGGGGGTGGCAAAGGAGGTGAGGGTCGCCCGGTAGATCTCTTCGATGCTCTCTGCCTGGCAGAGTGGCCAGGGGCCGACGATGAATAAGAGGAGGAGGGTGGCCCCCCATCGGCCCGGAGAGCGCTTAGACAAATTCGACGCCTAACATGGTGATATCATCTTCTAAGGGCGCCTGATTTCCAAAGGCCGTCATGGCCTCATGGGCCTTGGTGAGCAGCGCCTCTATGGGCAGTGATTTGTGGGTCTCCAATACCTCATAAAGACGTGGTTCTCCATAAAATTCGCCCTGACTGTTTCTCGATTCGGTGACCCCATCGGTGTAGAGGATCAGCTTGTCTCCAGGGCATACTGTGATGGTCTCTTCATCGAAGGGGAGCACCCCTCCCATGCCCACGATGGTGCCCCCTTCGGTGAGGAAGGTGCAGGGTCTATCCGCATGAAGCATGATGGGTGGAGGGTGGGCGGCGTTGCTGTAGGTGAGGCGGCCTGTTTTGAAGTTGATGATGAGGTAGACCGCGGTAAAGTACTTGTCGAATCGCTCCATAGGGTACTCCTCATCCAGGACCTGGAACACCTCCGATGGAGAGGAGATGTGGTACCGGGGTGGGTCGTCGATCTTTTTCTTGACCAGCATACCGCTCTGGGGGTTGAGCCGCTGGGAGACAGAGACGGTGACCAGGGCCGAGGGTACGCCATGGCCACTGACATCCAAGATGTAGAGTCCCATGTGATCTTCATCCAGGCGAAAGACGTTGAAGATATCCCCGCCGATGCTCTGGCAGGGGAAGAATTTCCAGGAAAATTTTAGTTGATCCACATCGGGAAGGGTCTGGGGCAGGAGACTGGCCTGGATGCCGGCGGCCGCCTGAAGGTCCTCCTCCAGGGCCTTATGGGACTGGAGGAGTTTCTTGTTGAGAGCGGCGAGCTCTCGCTGGGAGTGGGAGAAATGGGCGATGATGGTCTTAAGGACTCGATTGTTCAGATCGTGGTCTTTTTTTTCGGTACGATAGCGTACGGCGGCCTTATAGACATTATAGGCCATGTCTCGTTTGAGTTTAAAGCCTTTGAGTTCCGGCATGCCCAGCTCTTCGATATCCATGGGGTCTCTCCTTCATCTATGGGACGATGGCGTCTATACCCACTCCGTTGAGGTCGAGCAGGCGGGCTCCGATGGCTTTAAAATCGGCCTGACTGGGGATTACACTGCCGTGCTGGGGAGCGATCATGCCAGCCGAGACCTGTAAGATGATTTTGATGGCGTGGTGGAGGGCCTTGTTGGAGGGCATGACCATCTTATGGAAGGCGAGGATGTCGCTGATGGCGCAGTAGGGTTTTTCATTGGGACACAGATCATCGTAATCACAGCTCCTGCACACCTCTTCTAAGGCAATAAAAAGATCCCATTGTTTGCTGTAGCTTCCGAAGAGATCGCTGGTAAAGGCCACATCACTCTGCTCATCGTAGGTGATAAAGCTTCCCGCGCTGTGAGCGTAAGGGGTTCGGATAAATTGTAAGGTCCGCCCCGATGAAAAGGTGAAGCGGTTGTTCGTGTCGGCGATGTCTGTAAGCTTCGTAGAAGGGCCGTAATGGTGGATAAAGTGGTTGTTCTCTGCCGTTGACATGATCTTCAGATTCGTGCCTTCGATGATATCTTCATAGTCGGAGACGCTGCCGCATAGGTCTGGGTCGTAGTGGTGATAGATGAGGGCCCGAATGGCCGATGGGTTCGTGCCCGTTTTGAGGATCTTTGTCATGACCGTGGGGAAATCGGGGCGGCTGCCCCCGTCTAAGATCACCGCCTCATCGCCGTCCACGATGAGGTAGGGGTTGCAGTGAAGCCCGCTGAGTTTATCGTAGAAGCCCACCCAATAGATGTTTTCTGCGATTTTGATGGGGTCATCGTAGTTCAGGTTCAGGTTTACCATATGGTGCACGGTGTCACTCCTTTTTTGAATGGTCACCAAGGTTATAATCTATGACGCCCCATGGCGGGGTGTTCTCTATGGGGTTATTTTTTAAAAAAAGACATAATAATCAATTGTTTATGTAGAGAAAGGGGTCTCCCTTTCGTTTTATGTAGAGCATGGTCTCAAGGATCATGGCGTTTGTGTTGATGTTTTTCGAGGTGTTGATCTCGCCATTTTCGAAGATCCCTGCATAGAATCCATGCCGTGGGTGGCTTAAGCCAATGACGGCCTGGCGAAGGGCCCTGGCGTAGGCGTCGTCAAAGAGGGCACTCCAGCCCAGGGCCGCCTTAGTGGATAGGGTGGAGAGCGTCGGTGCCGGTGTGCCCTCGTGGGTGACGCAGACCCACGGGGACCCTTCATAAAAGAGGGTGTTGTAGACGAACCAAGGTTCTTTGTTGATAGAGTCTTCGTTCACTGCGGTGAGCGCTTGGCTCTTGAGCCACCGGCGCCGCTGGATATCGTAGACATTGTCGGTGAGGGTGGTGAAGGTCTCGTTGATGATGCCCACCTCCATCTTTGCCATCAGGAACGGATCACTGGTGAGATAGGCTTTGTTGCGGGTGTCGTAGAGGATCGTGCGCTCTAGAATAGAGGTCTCGGCTGTCTCCTTGTAATCCAGGGCATTGCGGACATCAAAGCCGAAGACTTTGAGCCCCATGGCGGCGTATTGTTCATAGCCCAGGCGCCCTTCCTGTCTGAGCCACTCTTTTCGCCCATCATGGGCGACGCCATTGAGTTCCCGGTATTGCACTAAGCGGTCAAAGGTCCAGCGGCCCATCACCTTTTCCACTAAGGGGGCAAAGTCGGGATACCAGGACGCGGTAATTTTTAACCAGATAAGTAGGCGGCCAATGTCTAAGGCAGACCATCCACTGCCACGGCTGCTGGGTCGGCTGTTCAGATCGATCATCTCCCCTGTCTTTGTATTGTACTCTCTGTTGGGTAGCTCCTCATTGTAGAGTTCCACCTCCTGAAGGGTCTCAAGGAGGCGGGTGATCTTTGCCTCCCCTTCGGTGGGGGGGATGAGTTTGAGCTGAAGGGCACAGACATACGCGGCGAGGTTGCTGCCCATGTCCCATAGGGTGGCGTAGGGGTAGTTATGGACCGAGTTTACGAGACCGGTGTTGGCTTGATAGTTTTCGATAAAATAGCGCCATGCCGTGCGGGAGGCGTCCCGGTTTGCCGAGGTGAGGTGTGACGTCTCCTGACTCTCTCCCCGAAAAATAGCGATGGGCAGGGGGGCGGGGCTCATTTCCGTATCGGCACCGGCGGGTAAGGGGGGAACAAGGGGCATCTCGGTGATGCGCTTGGGTCCTTTCTTTGCCCTGGGAAGGGATGCTTGAGAGGCAGGAATCATGGGCTTTCCCGGTAGAACAGAAGGGGATTCTATGGATGATGCGGGATACGAGGGGGCGATGATTTGCCGGCCTCTTTTTTTTATGAGGCTACAACCGGTTTTTATATTACTGCCAAAGGAACATTTACGGCTTTGGAGAGTTTTAAAAAGGTTTGCAGGCTACCGACGCTTTATGCGTTTGTAGCTGCGCTTGTGTTAAACCTTTCTGGGATTGACCTGCCAGAATCCATTACTGTATATGCCGGTCAATTTAAGGTGGTGTTTTCCATCCTCGGCATGATGGTTATCGGAATGGGGTTGGATGGCATGCGGAAAGGAGG
>JABXKT010000035.1 GCA_013619155.1 Desulfobacteraceae bacterium | reverse complement strand
GAATCGCCCCCGCCCCGGTGCCCCCTAAGGTGACGGTGGATTTCATGAAACGGCCCGCCTCGGCGGCCTGGGCAATCTCCCGCAGAAGGGCCGGAATATCAAAGGGCTTCAGGACATAATCGAAGGCCCCCATTTTCGTCGCCTCGATGGCAGTCTCCGTGGTGCCATAGGCCGTCATCACAATAACCGGCATGAGGCTCTGTATCTCCTTAAGACGCCCAAAGAGCTCCAGCCCTCCCATACCGGGCATCTTCATATCAATAATGGCCAGGTCAGGATTCAAGCGCTCGGCCAAATCGATCCCCTCCAAACCATTGGCAGCACAATGGACCCGGTACCCTTCGGCGATCAGAAGCTTTTCAAAAGACGCCCGCAGGGAGTCGTCATCGTCCACAATCAAGATGGTAACCATTGTCTCTCCTTATATACGGAAACTCCCCCCACCCCTTCGCCACCATCACTGTCCATGGGCAGATAGACGGTAAAGAGAGCTCCCTTTCCCGGCGTGGAATCCACGTCGATCCATCCACCATGATTCTCAATAATACGCTGTGAAATGGAGAGCCCCAGCCCCGTGCCCTCCTCTCGGGTGGTAAAAAAGGGGTGAAACACCTGCTCCAAGAGATCGACCGGAATACCAGGGCCGGTATCGGCAAAACGAATCTCCACAAGGCCCGCGCCATCGGCATCCTCCATCACACGCTCGCTAATGGTGATGGCGCCTCCCCCCACCATGGCATTGCAGGCATTCTCCATAAAATTGACAAAGGCTTCCTTCAGTTGCTCTGGATCGCAGGTAAGAGCCGGCAAGGGCGCCGTCCGACTTAAAGAGACCATCACCCCATAGGAACGCAGGCGATGGGAGAGGAGCTGGAGTACCCGGTCGATAACGATAGAGGGGCTCTCCTGCTGCATGGCCAACCGAGGAGGCCTGGAGAATTCGAGAAAATTCTGCACGATGGTATCCACCTGACCGATCTCCCGGGTAATGACATGGAAATCCTCCTCCTGCTCCGATGAGAGGGGCAGGGATCGGTTCAGAGAGAAGAGCCGCATCTTCACCGAGGTGAGGGGGTTCCGAATGCTGTGGGCCATACCCGCCGCCAATTTACCCACCAGGGCCATCTTCTCGGCCATAAAAAGGGTCTCGCGATTCTTCTCAAGCTCTGTACGCGCCTCACCGGCGGTTCGAATAAGATTTTCGATGCGGTGAGTCACCGCCTGCACCTCATTGGGTTCCGAAATAATGGGGTCCCCCACCTCCTCACGGGCCAGATGCCGCAGGGGCGTTAAGACCTGACGCCCCAGAAGAAGGGTGAGGGCCGCTCCCAGGGTGCTGACACAAAAAAGGGCCAGGACGGTAATCCAACGTAAGGTCCGAGCCCGGGCATGCACCGCTTCGCGGATCGAGAAGATGGCCTCTTCATGGGCCTTCTTGTACACCTCGCACTGGGTGAGAATATGAAAAAACTGGTCCCGAACCATCACATGGGCCTTTTCCCCTTCCGCCACCGCCCCCTCGATATAGAGGGAGAGGGCCCTGTCCTTGGCCGCCACGTAGAGATCATACTCCCCTGAAATTTCTTTCAGGGCCTCCCGCTCTCCCACCGACCGGGAAAGGGTCATAGCCCGCTCCAGCTTTACCTGAAAAAGGTGCCGGTACTCTCCCAGACGCTGCAACCACTCCGGGTTATGATCCATGATATAATAGGACATAAACCCTTTCTGATTCACCAGGGCCGTCTCCAGTGACTCGGCGGCCTGGTAGGCATTCACCGTCTCGTTAACCATGGTCTCAATCAAAATATCCACCCGATGGGTATACCACACCATCACCCCGCCACAGGCCAGGGTCAACGCCACCATAAGCGCCACAATAAAACTCGTCTTGGATCGAAGACTCAAAAGACCCGACATCATTTCCTCCCGTATCCTCACGATTTATTCATGCCCACTAAAAAAGCCCCATGCGCGACACCAACCATGCGTACCGGGGCGCCGGTACAACCAAGGTCCGCCCCGGATAAAGGGCCATCAATCGCCACATCACCTCCTCTGGATCGGAAAGGGCTTCGGGAAGCTCCACCACAAGTCGGCCTCCCCAATCCAAGCCACCCCTTAAGATTACCTCGGAGAGAGCCCCGTTCCGGCTCGCCACCGAAGCCATCGTCTCACTAAAACGGGCCTCGCCTTCGATGCGCATGCGCACCGTATAGGAGACCCGGCTCGCAAAGAGAGGCGGGGGCGTACCCCGACGGCAGGAGAGGGTCCCAAAGGCATAAAGCCGCTGTATCAAGGCCGCCAGGGCCCCATTGTCCAAACGTGAATGATTCCAGACCGTCAATTCACCGTACGGGTCCCAAAAATCGACATCCACACCCCGGTGGATGAGATCCAGCTCGGCATCGGCGATATCGACGGCAAGCCCCAGACGATCCGTGGGCAGGGGACGGCCGATATCCCCCAAGGCCAGGGCACTGCGTTCCAATATCGCCCGGGCGGCTATCGCCTCGGAATCTGCGCCTCCGGGAAGGTAGAGATCGTAGAGACGATGATTTTCGGCATCCATGCCAAACAATCGCCGCCTCTGACGCCGCCGTCTGCTGTTGCCGGATATATGCACGCGAAACACCGCCACGGGAAAGGACTCCAGCAGGTGCCCCAGATCTCCGTAAAAAATACGTACGCCCCGGCCCAGGGCAGAGATCAGGGCTTTTCGCACCCGAGCCGTGCCATATTTACGGCCCATCATCACACGCCCCCCCCAGGGGTGGGCGCCAAAAAGAGCCCACGACAAGAGACGAGAACGGCCCATATGCCCCGCCGTCACATCCGCGATAAGCCCCGCATCATCCATGGAGGCACACCCGGTCCCCCGTTCGAGGGCCCGCACCAACGACGTCCCTCCTATCCCTTCGGAAATCACGATGGCTGTCATATCCACTCTCCATCCCTCATCGATCTCACCGTTACTCAAAGGACTTCCATACAGACATCCCGCACGGCACGCCCAAAGAGCCCCTGCCAGATCGACGGGACAAAGACTCCATCCCCTCCCAACAGCGCAAGAGTCATGCCAGCGACCGTATTTCAAAATAACTAGGAATCCTGGGCCAGCCCCTCCCCATAGCTGTCCAAAGCTTACACTGTGTAAAATTTCCTGACATCTTTTCTTCGGGTAAGTTATTAAAAAAACATGGTCCCCTCCCTCATGACGCCCCGTGCCTTCAAAAAAGATATCCCCCCTTGACACCACCTCCCGGCTAGGCAATGGATAGATACACTGACTCCTCCCCCCATACTCTTTGAAGGAGAACTCCATGCCCATCCCCTCACCGGCCATCACCCACCTTCTCTCCAGCGAGCTCTCCTTCAATCAGCTCCTGGATGAAATTCCTCTGGCCACGGCGGTTCTAGACAGAGACCTCCACATTGTCTGGCTCAATCGTGCCTTCGAAGCCCTAACCGGATTCTCTCGACGCGACGCCCTGGGGGTGCCCTGCCGCCATATCGTACGGGGCCGAATCTGTGTGGAAAACTGCCCCGCACGGGGAAAGACCCTGGACTCTCCGGTACCTTGCGAGAGTGATATGATTACCCGAGACCGCTTCCGCCTGCCCATAAAGCTCACCCTCTCCCCTTTGACCGACACCCATGGAGATCTCACAGGGTATGTGGAGACCATCGAGGACTTACGGGCCGTGCGGGAGCTGGACAACAAGAAAAACCAGGCCTTCAGCTTCGAAGGGATCATCGGTCGCAGCCAGGAGATGGAGAAAATTTTTCAGACCCTGCCCCTCCTCGCCCAGAGCGATGTCTCCATCCTCATCACCGGCGAGACGGGCACGGGCAAAGATGTGGTGGCCGAGGCCATCCATCAGACCTCCCATCGCACGGGGGGCCCCTTCATTAAGGTTAACTGCGGGGCCTTGCCGGAGACTCTCCTGGAGAGCGAACTCTTCGGCCACGCCAAGGGGGCCTTTACCGGGGCCGTGGCGAGCAAGCCCGGCCGTTTCCGCATGGCCCACAATGGCACCCTCTTCCTCACCGAGGTGGGAGACCTCCCCCTGGCCTTGCAGGTAAAACTTCTCACCTTTTTAGACGACCAGGTGATCTACCCCTTGGGAGATACCCGCCCTTTTCACGCCAACGTGCGCATCATCGCCGCCACCCACCGCAACTTAGAGCAGATGGTGGCGAGTGGGACCTTTCGCCAGGACCTGCTCTTTCGCCTCAACGTGGCCCGGGTCCACCTCCCCCCTTTGCGTGAGCGCAGAGGCGATATTCGTATTCTCCTCGACCATTTTCTCGCGATCTACCGCACCAAACTGGGCAAAGGCATCCGCGGCTTCTCACGGGAGGCCCTCACCCGACTCACCCACTACCGATTCACCGGCAATGTCCGCGAACTTCGAAACATCGTGGAGTTCTCGGCCAGCATGGCCACAGACCCTATCATTGGGGTGGAGAATCTTCCCGCCTACCTCCTGGAATCTGTGCCCAACACCTGTCCAGAGGCCATGGGACCGGTACGCCCCATGGGAGCAGAGCCCCCGCTCCCCCCCCATCAGACCTGGGCCACCACCGAACGGGAGATGATCTTAAAAGCCTTAGAGGAGTCCCGGGGAAAACGGCAACTGGCGGCCAGACGACTCGGCTGGGGTCGAAGCACCCTCTGGCGTAAAATCAAACACTATGGAATTGATGCCTCGTGAGGGGAAATTTTTTAAGTACTTGAAACAATTTAAAACTTTATGATACAGTTTTTGTTATGTTAACAAAGTTCCTTATCCCTATCGCCAGCGATGACGTGGCCCCCCGCTTTGACTTAGCCGTCGAAGTCCACATCGTCACCTGCCTCACCGGGGGGGAGATGGAGACCAAGACAGTGGTCCTTCCCCAGGCCTCTGCCGAAAAGCTCTGCCACCTCATTCTCACGGAGAGTATCACCTGCGTTATCTGCGGTGCCATCGAGGAGGAGTACTTTCAGTTCCTCTCCTGGAAAAAAATCACCGTCATCGATGCCGTGGCCGGGCCATGGGAGAAGGCCCTTCTCCATCATCTCAAAGGGGAACTCACATCCGGTGCGATCCTCTGCCACCGCACCGTGGAGGGATGCCATGTGGACTGTTCGTAATCTTGTCAATCAGATCGACACACTCTTTAGCGGAGGCGCCGATGCCCCCGGACACTACCAAAGCCTCACGCGCAACATCATCATCACCATGCTGGTGGTGACCATCCTCCCCTTGACCGTCATGGGTGTGCTCAACCATTTCCAATACGGTCGCCACCTTCGCGGCGAGCTCATCACACCCCTGGCCAGCTCGGCCGGAAAAGCCAAACACTCCTTTGAGCTCTTCTTCGAGGAGCGCCTCTCCACCGTACGTTTTATCGCCAACGCCTACGAATATGAAGACCTCCTGGACGACCACACCCTGAACCGTCTGCTCCGGGTACTGAAAACCGAGTTGGGGGGATTTGTGGACCTGGCCATCATCAATGCCGATGGCGATATGGTCAACTATGCCGGGCCTTACAACCTTAAAGGGAAGAGCTACACCAGCCAGCGCTCCTTTCAGGAGGTCCTGATCAAGGGCTCCTATATCAGCACCGTCTTTATGGGCCATCGGAAGATCCCCCACCTGGTGGTGGCGGTACAGAGGTATAGCGACGAGGAGACCAACTGGATCATCCGAGCCACCATCGACACCGATCGATTCTATAAATTATTGGGGACGATAGGGCTCTCCCCCCAGAGCGATGCCTTCCTGGTGAATTCGGACAATATCCTTCAGACCCACTCCACCTACTATGGAAAGACCTTAGAGCCCTGCCGCCTCGACATCCCCACGGGCAGCCAGAATACCCTCATTACCGAGGCGACAGACGCCAAGGGGCGCCAGCTCCTCCTCGCCTGTTCGGGATTTGGCAATGCAGACTACACCCTCGTCATCGCCACACCCCGCTCCGTGGTGATGAGATCCTGGTACGCCTTAAAATCCGATGCCCTTCTCGTCTACGCCGTGAGCCTTCTCATCATCATCTTCATGGTTATCAAGATGGCCGGGGCCCTGGTCAAGCGCATCAAAGAGTCCGATGAACGCCGGGAAATCGCCCTCACCGAACTCCAGCACACCCAGAAGCTCTCCTCCATCGGTCGCCTGGCCGCAGGCGTTGCCCACGAGATCAACAATCCCCTGGCCATCATCAACGAAAAGGCGGGCCTCATGGAGGACCTGGTGGCCGCCGGAGAGGATTTTTCCCAGAAGGAGCGCTTCTCCCAACTCACCGCCCATATCATCACCTCGGTCTCCCGATGCAAGACCATCACCCACCGCCTCCTGGGCTTCGCCCGGAAACTCGACACGGTCATGGAGCCTCTCCATATCAACCATATATTAAAAGAGACCTTCGGTTTTTTAGAGCGCGAAGCCCTCTACCGTCAGATAGAGGTCCGGCTCAGTCTCGACCCAAACCTCCCCACCATCTCCTCGGACCGGGGCCAGCTTCAGCAGGTCTTTCTGAACCTATTGACCAATGCCTTTGCCGCCGTCGAAGATGGGGGCGTCGTCTCGCTAACATCCGCCCCCGGCCCTGAAGAAGGGCTCCTTGTGACGGTGAAAGACAACGGATGTGGTATGAGCGAAGAGGTCTCCAAGCGAATCTTTGACCCCTTCTTTTCCACCAAAAAAGAGAATGGAACCGGACTGGGCCTCTCCATCTCCTATGGCATCATCCACAAACTGGGGGGGAGTATCACCCTCGCCACCCAACCCGGCGAGGGGACCCAATTCACCGTCACCCTTCCCCAAAACCCGCCCACCGATACCCAAGGGAGTCCCGAACCATGACCACCCACATACTGCTCATCGATGATGAGCAAGAGTTTGTCACCACCCTGGCCGAACGCCTTGACATGCGTGGCTTCTCCACTGCCACCGCCGCAGATGGAGAGAGCGGCCTGGCCATGATCCGTGAGACCACCTGGGATGTCGTCATCCTCGATCTTCTCATGCCCGGCATGAGCGGCTTAGAGACCTTAAGACATATCCGAGAGATCACCCCGGGCCTTCCCGTCATCCTCCTTACGGGCCACGGCTCCACACGGGAAGGGATGGAGGGGATGCAGCTGGGTGCCGTCGATTACCTCATGAAGCCTCTGGCCATCGAAGAGCTTCTGGAAAAACTAAAAGAGGCCGTTAACCCATGAATCCAGCCACCACACAAAAAGAGACCACCGCCCTTATGGGGGCGGTCACAGCCCCTGCCACCCACGACCTGATGAATGTCCTGGCCATCATCGGCGAACACGCCGGACTCTTGTCAGACCTACTCCGTTTCTCAAAAGAGGCGCCCCTCTCCGAATCCCAGCTCACCAAGGGGCTCACCGCCATCGAGGCCCAGGTCGCCCGGGGACGCACCCTCCTATCCCTCCTCAATCGTCTCGCCCATGCCACAGATGGTCTCTTAACGCATGAGGAACCCGTGCCCTGCGATACGGGTGCCGCCTTAGAGGAGATGGTCTCACTCACCCAGAGACGGTTTCACGCCCGCCTCGAGAACCCTGTGCCTGATCACACCATCACCTGTGATCCCATGAGCTTACGCCTACTCCTCTACCGCCTTGTAGAGCTCACCACCCACCCCACCCAGGCCGAAGAGACCCCCATCACCTCAAGGTACCGGGATAAGGCCCTTCTCATCACCTTCCACGGCCACCACGCTGTGGCGGTGCCTCAACCCCTCGTCACCCTCTCCGAATCATTAAATACCCATCTCTCCTGCGCCCACCACGACCTCATCCTCACCATACCGGCCAGCTAACACCCTGGTTCATACCACCCCCTTTTTCCCGCAGACACCCATGGCCCCTATCGTGAGGGGTCGGGGCCCTCCATCTGATACGCCCTGCTCAACGCCCCCATCGTGCCCATCCATCGCGTTTCATAATGTCTCATTTTGTCTGTCTCTAAACGTTTCATTTCGTTGCATATCTCCACGCCCTCACCTTTGAAAAAATCACCTCCCTCATTTTATACGGTCTTCATTTCCTTTGGCACAAGCCTTGCAATTCATCAATTCAAATGAACGTATCCATCAACCCCAATGTGAGGACCCGCCCATGCCATCCATCGCCATCACCAACGGAGCCTTCAGTCAAGCCGGAGCCATTGTGGACACCCTAAGCCGTGCCACCGGCATGAAGGTCTACACCGATCAAGAGATCATCAGCCTCACCTCCAGCCATCAAAATATCAAAGAGGCCCTTCTGGTAAAAATTCTCCAGGGGCAGACCCCGACCTTCAACGCCTTCACCAAAGAGCGGGAGAAGGGCCTCATTGCCATGAAGCTCACCCTGGCCACCCTCATGGGGGCCGATGCCTGTATCATTCAGGGCCTCAGCGGTCATCTGATCCCTGAGACGCTCCTGCCCGTCCTTCGCGTCCTCGTCATCACCGATAAGAAGAGACGCATCGAAACGGCCCTTAAGGGCCGCCTCCTCTCTGAAAAAGAGGCCACCCTCAAGATCCAGCGTCTAGACGAGGCGGCCCTCCTCTGGTGCAGCACCCTCCACGGAAAGAGTGCCTGGGATCCCACCCTCTACGACCTGGTGATCCCCACCGATAAAATCTCCACGGAAAAGGCCTTAGCCCTCATCACGAACAGCCTCACCCACATCGAGATTGCCCCCGAGAAGAGCCAACGCCTCATGGATGATTTTACCCTCGCCTGCCAGGTGGAGACGGCCCTCATCGAGACCGGAGACGGCTTAACCGCCGAAGCCCAAAACGGGCACGTAACCGTCACCATCAATAAAAATGTCCTGATGCTGAATAAATTCACACAGAAGGTGATGAGCGAGGCGGCAAAGGTAACGGGGGTCACCTCCGTGGATACCCGTATCGGCAAAGGGTTTTACAAGGCCGACGTGATGTATGACTTTGACCTGCCCTCTCCCCCAAAGGTGCTCCTGGTCGATGATGAGAAGGAGTTCATCCAGACCCTCTCCGAGCGCCTCCGCATGCGTGAGATGACGACCTCAGTGGCCTATGGGGGCAAAGAGGCCCTATCCATGGTCACCCAGGAGGATACCGATGTCATGGTACTGGACCTCAAGATGCCCGGAGTCGACGGCTACCAAGTCCTCGAGGAGGTAAAGGCCCAGCACCCCCATGTAGAGGTGATCATCCTCACGGGTCACGGATCGGAAGAGGACAGAAAACGATGCCTGGCCATGGGTGCCTTTGCCTACTTACAAAAACCCGCCGACATCGATCGCCTCACCGAGACCATGAAGAGTGCCTATGAGAAGATTCAAGACCAGAAAGCCACGGCTCCAGAGACAGAGATGGTGACCCGCGGATAAGGCACCGCCCCCAAAAAAAAGTGCCATCCCGCAGAACCGAGATGGCTTGACACCCTAATGGCGCAGAACGACAGGCACCGCAGCGCCCCATCATTCAAAGGAGAGCCCCATGCCCTACAAACCCCATGTCCTCGTGGTCGATGACGAGAAAGAGTTCGCCGATACCCTGGCCAAACGCCTCGGCCTGCGTGATTTCAAAACCGCCGTGGCATACTCCGGCCAGGAGGCCCTCACCCTCATCGATAAGACCAATATAGACCTCGTGATTTTGGATGTTCTCATGCCAGGCATGGACGGCTGCGATACCCTCGCCCATATCAAGGCCAGCCACCCCTTAATTCAAGTCCTCATGCTCACCGGAGAGGCCACGGTGGAGCGCGCCATCGCCGGCATGAAGGCAGGCGCCCTCGATTTCCTCATGAAGCCCTGTGACATCGAAATGATAAGCGAAAAACTCTTGGGGGCCTTCAAGCTCAAGAGCGAGCATGAGGCGAAAATTAAAGAGGCAGAGGTCAACAACATCATCAGTCGGAAAGGGTGGTAATCACCCCCCTTAACCCAAGGAAAAAGAGACATCCCCGAAGAGGGAACACACCACTGATCACACTATGCTGCACGGAGGTATCGTTATGATAAGCGAATCCATTCAGGCCGAAACCCGGCCCATTGACTGGAAACGAATTTTCTTTCTCTGCTTGGGGCTGGGACTCTTCAGCCTCGTCTATTTCAGCTCCGCCTGGCCCGATGCCATCGATCCCAACGGAAAGAGCTTCTCCCTCTCCACCGAGGCCAAGGGGGCCATTGCCGTCTTCCTCCTGGCCGGCATCTGGTGGGTCTTCGAGGTCCTGCCCATCGGCATCACCAGCCTCACCATCGGGGTCTTGCAGGTGATGTTTATGATCCGGCCAGCGAACAAGGCCTTCAAGGATTTCATGGATCCGTCGGTCCTCTTTATCTTCGCCTCCCTGGTCATCGGCATGGTGTTCACCAAGACGGGGCTGACAAAACGCATTGCCTACAAGATGCTCTCCATCGTGGGGGAGCGGACCAGCATGATCTACCTGGGGTGCTTCGTGGTCACGGTCGCGCTCACCCACATCATGGCCCATACGGCCGTCGCCGCAACCATGTACCCCCTGCTCCTCACGATTCACGCCCTATACTCCGACGATCATGAGCCCACCCGCTTTGGCAAGGGTCTCTTCATCGGCATGGCCTACGTGGCCGGGGCCGGCTCCATCATAACGCTATTGGGTTCCGCACGAGGCGCCGTAGCCGTTGGGTTCTTCAAGGACATCGTGGGTCGAGAGATCTCCTTCTTTAACCTCTCCTACTACATGTTTCCCGTCGGCTGGGTCATGACGTTTGCCCTCTGGGGCTTTATCATGTTCTTTTTCAAGCCGGAGAAGAGCCGCATCACCGGAATAAAAGAGCGTTCGGCCGTGATGCTCAAGGAGATGGGTACCATGAGCCGAGCCGAGACCGCCTCGGCCATCATCATCTTTGTCTGTATCCTCTGCCTCTCTTTAAGAGCTTTTGTCCCCTTTCTTGGAGGTGTCAACAAAACCGCCATCATTCTCGTCTCCACCATCCTCTTCTTTGTCCTGAACATCCTAGACATCAAAGACCTGGAGGCCATTCCCTGGAACATCATCCTCCTCTTCGGCGGGGCCATGAGTATCGGCTTCTGCCTGTGGGAAACCGGCGCCGCCCAGTGGATGGCCGTGAACTGGCTCAGCCTATTTAAAGAGGCCCATTGGTTTGTTTTCGTTATGAGTATTGCTTTTTTCGTCCTGGTTATGACAAACTTCATCATGAACGTGGCGGCCATCGCCATATCCCTACCCGTGGCCCTGGTTATCGCCCCGTATTTAGGAGTGTCACCTGAGGTGATCCTATTCACCTCCCTCATCGGGGCAGGGATGCCATTTCTCCTCCTCGTGGGTGCCGCACCCAATGCCATCGCCTACGATTCCGGTCAATTTACCACCGGAGAATTCTTCATATACGGCCTCATGGCCAGCGGTATCCTCCTGGTGGTCATCGCCCTTTTTGTCCTAGTGATATGGCCTCTCATGGGCATGCCCGTTTTACTCGGATAAACCCAGACAAATAAATATATCGGGGAAGAGCTTTTTGCTCTTCCCTCCACAAAGAATTAAAAATTTACCTCATGCATTTCTGGATGATAGATCATAAAATTCTTCTCTTATAAGACAATAAAAATAAGTAAACTAACCCGATGAACCCAACCCATTTATAGGTTTCCTTCAAAGGGAAAAAAAGAAAACTATCTGATAATAAAATGAGATGTTCCCCATACATGCAAATCGGCTTATTTAGGATGGTAGCTAAATCTTTCAGGAGGTTACAGCTCTTTTGGGAGACTCAATTGATAAATTTTATTGAACATTTTCATCAATTGGCAAAACACCTTGACACCCCATATGATCTTTTGCAAAATAGCAATTTATTTACGATCGACTAAGCTCCAATGGGGCTTATAGTCCCACGGTCTCGGTGTGCATTTCAAAGGGTTACCATCCCCTTCAAAAAAGGCAAATCACCCACCCCTCAGGACGCCGATGCGTAATAAATGTGCGGACACCACCCGGGTTGGATACACGGGGAAGCCGCTCGCGGTTTGTATCCGTCACCCACATAGATTAACGGGTTTTCCCCCTGACATCTGAAAAAGACCCCCAAGGCTCCACCGGGGAACCGATTCAGCGTATTTTGTCAACAATGAGGAAGGTAACAACTGTGATAAGAAAAAAGACCCCGTCCCAACCGCAAGCCGAACGGTCTGAATCCGGAAACGGCTCCAGACTGGTTCCCTTTGTGGTTACCTTTGCAGTCATGATGACAACTTGGGTGGCCCTGTCGGGGAAACTCGACGTCTTCCACCTCTCCTTAGGTGTCCTCTCCTGCCTGATCGTCTCTTTCATCTCATCGGATCTCCTGATCACCGCCACCTCTTTTAAAGGGATGGCCGGCCTCTGGTTTCGTTTCATCATCTACATGCCGTGGCTCATTAAAGAGATCGTCTTGGCCAACATCCACCTCCTGAAGCTCGTCTTTCACCCTCGGCTGCACGAGAAGATTAACCCCCAGCTCATCGAATTTCGAAGCCGTATGAAAGATGAGATGGGCCTGGTGACCTTCGCAAACTCCATCACCCTCACCCCCGGAACCATTACCGTCTCCCTCTCCGTCTACGGAGACTACGTGGTCCACGCCATCGATGACGCCTCTGCCGAGCCTCTACCCGGCGAGATGGAGACCCGCATCGCAACCGTATTTGGAGAGACCCATGGATAGCTTTTTTCTCTACGCGGCCCTGGCCATCTGCCTGATTTCAGTCCTCTCTCTCTACCGAGCCATTGTGGGCCCCACCATCTTGGACCGCATCATCGGGGTCAACGCCTTGGGCACAAAAACCACGGTCCTTTTGATCATCATCGGTGTGCTCTTCGGCCGGGTGGACATGTTCGTCGATATTTCCCTGGCCTATGCCCTGCTCAACTTCATGACAGTCCTGGCATCGGCACGATACTTTCATAAAAAGAAGGGACTCCACGGCGAATCCCTCATCCAGAAATAAGGAGCGCCTGAAATGACAATCGTGTGCATCCTCCTCATCACCGCCGGCATCTTCTTCTTCTTTGCAGGGGCCGTGGGCGTAATCCGGTTCCCCGATTTTTACTCCCGACTGCACCCCGCCGGGATGATCGACAGCATGGGCCTCTTACTCTCCATGAGCGGGCTGGCTCTCTATGTGCTCTCCCACGGGGGCCTCACCGGTGCCAACATCTTAACCGCCATAAAAATCATTCTCATTGTGATTTTTGTCTACATCACCAGCCCCACGGCCACCCACGCCATTGTAGACGCCGGAATCCGGGCGGGACTGGCTCCATGGACCAAAAAGATAAAGGAGAAGAGCGATGATGATCCCCATTGATCTGGCGATCCTGACCCTCGTAACTATCAGCGGTATCGGCGCCCTGGCCATTAAGGATCTCCTCGGCGCCGCCATTGTCTTCAGCGCCTACAGCTTTCTCATGTGCCTGGCCTGGGCCATTATGGGCGCCGTAGACGTGGCCTTCACCGAAGCAGCCGTGGGAGCGGGCGTCAGCACCATTTTTTGCGTCGCCGCCGTTTTTCACACCACACGGAGGACCAAAGATTGAGACTATTAGCCCTCATCGCCGTCATCCTGACCGGCGGGCTCATCATCTTCCAGACCGGGGCCTTCCCCGACTTCGGAGATGCCAATGCCCCAGCGAACACCTATCTCTCCACCTATTATTTAGAACACGGACAGGCGGATACCCACGCGCCCAACATCGTCACCAGTGTGCTGGCCGACTACAGGGGGTATGACACCATGTTCGAGACCACCGTGGTCTTTGCCGCTGGCCTCGCCTGCTTCTTCCTGTTGCGCCGCAAAAAAGTCCCCGGAGGGGAGCCACGCATCTACCGGCACATGCCCACGGGCATCACCTTAAGAATCGCCGACGGCGGAAAGTTACCCGCCGAAGACTCCGAGGTGTTCAGGCGTCTGGACACGGAGTTCGTCCCCCAACAACTCATCATCAAAAACACCTGCCGCATCGTCATCCCCTTTATCCAGATCTTCGCCCTCTACGTCATCGCCCATGGCCACTACAGCCCCGGCGGCGGATTTCAAGGTGGAGTACTCCTGGCGGCATCCATCATTCTCTACGCCATCAGCCACGACTTACGGCGTGCCATCCGACGATTTTCTGAAAAAACGGCGGCCCTTATGGGCTCCCTGGGCGTCCTTATCTACGCCGGTACCGGGGCCTTGTGCCTTCTCATGGGTGCCAACTTTCTCAACTACAAAGCCCTGGCCCCCTTACTGGGCGTGGACGCCGTCATGGCCCGCTCCCACGGTATTCTCATTGTCGAAATCGGCGTAGCCTTTGCCGTCATGGCCATGATCATCTGGATTTACTACAACCTGTCTTCGGCAGGAAAACACGACGAGGGGCTCTGATACCATGACCGACCTATTGCCGCTCATGGCGGCCAAATACAACTACTGGATCTACACCATCCTCATGATGACCGGTCTCTATGCCATGATCGCCAAGAACAACTTGGTGAAAAAGATCATCGGCATGAATATCTTCCAGACCGCCATCATCCTCTTCTACGTCTCCATCGCGTACAAGACGGGAGGGACCCTTCCCATCATCATGGAGGGCGGCCACGGCGGTGGCCACGGGGCCATCAACGCGGCGGACTATATCAACCCCCTTCCCCACACACTGATGCTCACGGCCATCGTGGTCTCAGTGGCCACCATGGGTGTGGCCCTGGCCCTGGCGATTAAGGTCTATCGGCAGTACGGCACCCTGGAAGAGGATGACATCAACCACCAGATTCGGACGCAGGCAGGACAGTAAGAATGACTCATCATTTTCCGGCACTCCTCATCATCGTACCGCTGCTGTCGGCACTCATCGTCTCCGCCATGGGGTGGATCAATCGACGCTGGTGCTTTCCCTTGGCTGTGGCAGCCCTCTCCGGCGCCCTGGCCATCTCCGTGGGACTCCTCACCCAAGTCATGGCCACGGGGCCCATTGCCTACAAGATGGCCGGGTGGAGCCCCCCCATCGGCATCACCTACGTCATCGATTACCTTAACGCCCCGATTCTCGTGGTCATTTTGGCCGTTGCCCTCTTGAACCTCATCGCGGCCAAGACGTGGATCGAAAAAGATTTTAGCGAGAAGATCGGGGCCTACCTGGCCCTCTACCTCCTCTTCCTCTCCGGCATGGTGGGCATCGTGTCCACTGGTGACGCCTTCAACCTCTACGTTCTCCTGGAGATCGGCTCCCTCACCGGCTACGCCCTCATCGGCTTGGGAAAAGAGCGCGCCCCCCTATCGAGCCTCAACTACCTCTTCATGGGAACCATCGGTGCCTCTTTCTACCTTCTCGGTATTGGCTATATCTACATCGCCACCGGCACCCTCAACATGGCTGACATCGCCTCCATGATTCCCCAACTGGCCGAGTCGAGCACCCTCTTCCTGGCCCTCATCATCTGCATGGCCGGCCTCTTCGTGAAGATGGCCCTCTTCCCCATGCACGGCTGGCTCCCCAACGCGTACAGCAACGCCCCGTCTGCCTCGGCGGGTCTCATCGCCCCCTTAACCACCAAGGTGATGATCTACGCCATGGTGCGCTTAGGGCTCACCGTCTTTACCCCACAGTTCACCTTCTCACGGGGTATGCTCTCCGAGGCCATCGTATGGGTGGCCGTGGCAGCCATTATCGCTGGCTCTCTACTGGCCCTCATGCAACGACGCCTCTCCCGTATGCTTACCTACATCATCGTGGCCGAAGTGGGCTACATGGTGGGCGGCTTCTGGCT
Source organism: Desulfobacteraceae bacterium (assembly GCA_013619155.1). Lineage (GTDB taxonomy): Bacteria > Desulfobacterota > Desulfobacteria > Desulfobacterales > Desulfolunaceae > Desulfoluna. Next base: position 17,797 of record JABXKT010000035.1, on the reverse strand, counting down.
GGGTAACGAGGCAGGCGTCACCGGCGCCACCTTGCATATCATCAACGATGCGGCCATGACCCTCACCCTCTTCCTGGCGGTAAGCGCCATCACCTGGAAGCTGGGCAGCGATAAATTTGAGGACCTGCAAGGGCTCTTCGGCAAGATGCCCTTCACCATGATGGGCTTTGTGATCGCCGCCCTGGCCGTCATCGGTATCCCTCCCACCTGCGGTTTTTTCAGCAAGTGGTACCTCATCACCGCCGGCATCAATGCAGGACAATGGGCCTTTGTGGGGGCCCTTCTCTTCAGCAGCCTCACCAATGCGGTGCTCTTCTTCCGCATTTTTGAGATCGCCTTTTTCGAGCCCTTTGCCACAGGCCACGGCCATCACGATCACGGCCCCACCTTCAGTGAGGCCCCCCTGACCATGGTGGTTCCCCTTATTGTCGCGGCCATCTCCCTCATCGCCCTGGGTCTCTACTCCGGCGACATTGTCACGAAACTCATTCAACTGGCCATACCGGCAGGGATTGCATAGATATGGAACTGCTTTATTCAATCAAACCCCTTGCTGCGATTCTCGTCTCCTTTTTCGTGGTGCCCATCATCTTCTCCAGCAAATCGGAGAATGTGCGTGAGGCGTGGACATTTCTTGCAGCCCTCTTAAAATTTGCCATTGTCCTCTCCATGCTCCCCTTTGTCTTAAAGGGAGGACAGATCGCCTACTCCCTCGTGGAGGTACTGCCCGGAGTCGCCATCGCCTTTAAGGTCGATGCCTTCGGCATGCTTTTCGCCCTGGTCTCCTCGAGCTTATGGATCGTCACCTCCATGTACTCCATCGGGTACATGCGCTCCTTGAAAGAGCACGGACAGACCCGGTACTACGCCTGCTTTGCCCTCTCCCTGTCGGCCACCTTAGGTGTCGCCTTTGCGGGGAACCTTTTTACCCTCTACCTCTTCTACGAGATGCTCTCCTTTGCCACCTATCCCCTGGTCACCCACCACCAGGACAAAGAGGCACGGAGCTCGGGGCGAAAATACCTCACCTATATCCTGGGTGCCTCCATCGGCCTGGTCCTGCCGGCCATGCTCATCATCTACACCCAAACGGGTACCTTTGAATTTGCCCCTCAAGGGTTCATGAACGGCGCCTTCTCCAAAGAGGCCACCACCGTTCTTCTCCTCATGTTTGTCTTCGGTTTCGCCAAGGCAGGGCTCATGCCCTTCCACTCCTGGCTTCCGGCGGCCATGGTGGCCCCCACACCCGTATCGGCGCTCCTCCATGCCGTGGCAGTGGTCAAGGTCGGTGTCTTCTGCGTGGCCCGGGTCATCACCAGCGTCTTCGGTACCAAGATGCTCGCCACCATGGGCCTGGGGACCATCGTCTGTTACGTGGCCTCCTTCACCATCATCGTCTCCTCCTTCATTGCCCTCTCCCAGGATGGCTTGAAACGGCGATTGGCCTTCTCCACCATCGGCCAGCTCGCCTACATCATCTTAGGTATCGCCCTGCTCTCCCCGTCGGGGATGACCGGGGGCATGCTGCACATCGCCATGCACGCCTTCGGCAAGATCACCCTCTTCTTCTGTGCCGGGGCGATCTTTGCCGCATCGGGTATCAAAAATATCAGCGAGATGGTGGGCATCGGACGACGCATGCCCTTTACCATGACGGCCTTTCTCCTGGGCTCCCTCTCCGTGATCGGCCTCCCCCCCTTGGGCGGTTTCATCAGCAAGTGGCACCTGGTCATCGGCACCATCGAATCGGGGCAGATATTCTTTCTCTTTGTTCTCCTGGCCAGCTCCCTCTTAAACGCCGCCTACTTTCTGCCCATCAGCTACAAGGCCTTCTTCTGCACCGATGAAGAGGCGATGTTTGAGAAAAAAGTGGACGAAGTGCCCACCTGGTGCCTGGTGCCCCTGTGCATAACGGCCACCTGTTCCGTCATCTTCTTCTTCTACCCCCAGCCCTTCTTACAGCTGGCAAAGATGACCGTGGCCACCATCATCGGCGCTCCCATGCCCTAAGGAAAAGGTGACAATATGACGACAAGAAACGCACTCTTTGATCAGCCGAAGACCCTAAAAGCCATCATCATACTCTTCGGGCTTTTTCTGGCCATCCTCCTGGGGGCAGACCTTCTCATCCACCCCCACGCCTCGTTTACCGTGGACGGATGGCCCCAGTTCAACCCCATCTTCGGGGCTCTGTCGGGGATAGCCCTTCCCGTTCTCTCCCTGGGCCTTTCATTCCTGGTGAAAAGCGGAAACTAACAGGTCATTATTACAGGAGACGTTTGACCCCATGACACTTCAACTACCCTTTATCGATATCCCCCCGGCCCTTATTATGGTGGGGGGAGCCCTCATATTACCCATCTTGAAAGGGCGCCTGCGATCACTATGGATGATGGCCCTGCCCCTTTTGGCCCTTATCACCGTCCTGGCGGTACCCGATGGCACCCACTGGACGGTCCCCTTTCTGGACTACCAGCTGATCTTCGGACGGGTGGACGCCCTCTCCCGCATCTTCGGCATGATCTTCTGCGTCGCCGCCTTTGCCGGCAGCATCTACGCCATGCATGAGAAGGACGCCATGGCCCATACCTCGGCCATGATCTACGCGGGCAGTGCCGTAGGGGTCACCTTTGCCGGAGACTTCTTCTCCCTCTATGTCTTCTGGGAGTTCATGGCGGTGGCATCCACCTTCCTCATCCTCTCGAGGCGGACCAAAAAATCCCAGAAGGCGGCCTTTCGCTACATCATGATCCATATCCTGGGGGGACTCTCCCTCATGGCGGGGATTATCCTTCAGATCCATGAGACCGGCACCATCGCCTTTTCGGCCATCGAGCTGGCCTCCCCCGCCTCCTGGTTTATCTTTGTGGGCGTGGCCGTCAACGCCGCCATCTATCCCATGCACGCCTGGCTCAAAGACGCCTACCCAGAGGCCACGGTAACCGGGGCGGTATTCTTAAGCTCCTTTACCACCAAAAGTGCCGTTTACCTCATGGCCCGTACCTTTGCAGGGGCCGATATTCTCATCCCCTTGGGTCTGGCCATGGCCCTCATCCCCTTGTGCTATGCCGTCGTTGAAAATAATATCAGACGCGTCTTGGCCTACAGTCTCATCAACCAGGTGGGCTTCATGATCGTGGGGATCGGCATCGGTACCGATCTCGCCTTAAACGGGGTGGCGGCCCATGCCGTCTGCCATATTCTCTATAAATCCCTGCTCTTCATGAGCGCAGGGGCCGTGATTCAGCAGACCGGCAAAGAGAATCTAAGCGATATGGGCGGACTCTTCCGCTCCATGCCCTGGACAGCCACCTGCTGTATTGTGGGGGGGCTCTCCATGTCCACCCCCCTATTCTGTGGCTTTGTGAGTAAGTCCATGATCATCTCCGCCGCCGCCCATGAACACCTCACCCTGGCCTGGTTTGCCCTGCAATTTGCCGCCGTGGGGGTCTTTGCCTATGTGGGCATGCGGGTCCCCTTCCTCGCCTTCTTCCACAAAGATTCAGGGCTAAAACCCACCGAGGCCCCCTGGAACATGCGTATCGCCATGGGATTTACCGCTCTGGGCTGTATTTTTGTGGGGACCAATCACGAGGTGCTCTACAATATGCTCCCCTTTGCCGGTGATTACGCACCGTACACCATCCCCCACGTGGTCAACCAACTCCAGCTCCAGTTCTTCGGTACCCTGGCATTTCTGGTACTCCTGGCCAAAGGGCTCCTGCCCAGACTCACCCGGGCCACCTTCCTGGACACCGACTGGTTTTACAACCGACTGGGACAGGCCATCTACGCCACGGCCGACATCGTCTTAAACGGCATCAATACCGCCTGTGATACGCTGCTGATCAAAGGGGCCACGGGGAGCATCAACCGTTTCGCTCAAAAAGCCCCAGAGTCCATTGCCGCCATGGTAATGGCACCCTTCGCCCAGCTCTCTGACAAGAGTAAGACCTATCAGACCGATCTCACCGAACGGGTGAGACAGGCCTTTCAAACAGGGACCATCCCATCGGGGGTGGGGGCCTTTATCGCCGTACTCTCCATCTTCCTCCTCTACGCCGTCAGAGGATAGCCGAGACCAACCATCGGGCGGCTCCTCCCAGCCGCCCGCACCCATAAGGAATGATTTCATGATCTCACGAGACGATCTCAAACAAGCCGTCATCTTCAAAGACCTTCCCGACCACCTACTGGATCTGGTAATCACCGTTACCACCCCCAAGGCCATCGAGGAGGGAGAGCAGGTGTTCAAAGAGGGAGAACCGGCCGGTCTCTTCTATATGGTCCAGAGCGGCGCCGTGCTCATCGAACAGGATATCTCAGAGACCACCACCGTCACCGTGGCAAACCTCACTCCGGGAGAGTGTTTCGGCTACTCCTCCATCACCGACGAATACACCTTCAGCTCCAGCGCCGTCTGCACCGAGGCCAGTGAAATCATCGCCATCGACACAAAAAAACTCACCACCCTCATGGAGGCAAACCACACCCTGGGATACATCGTCCACTCCCGGCTAAACCGGATCATTGCCCAGAGACTGATCCGACGCACCGAGCAGTTCCTGAGGGCCCTCTCCACCCATCCGGAGATCCACGAACTCCAGTAGAAAAAAAAGAGACCCGGTAAAATCAAAAAGGCGACCCACACGGGTCGCCTTTTTTTATGCTTAAAAATCAGATCACCGCCTAACGGGTAAGTTTTGGCCTCCGGCGGCCCTGCCGGGAGCCAACCTTTTGCCAATTTTTATGAACGGGGCTTGCCAAACAGACTTTTACAGGCCTTTGGCCCGTCAGAGTCACAAACCTGGGGTCCAGGGGCCCTGTCCCCCTGGCCGCCGGAGGCTCAGTTTTTAAACCCACTTTAACCATCTCCGCATTGCCTCGGTTAGCCCTGCCGGGGCTAAACGTTTGCCCTGATTTTATAAAGCAACGTTCGACAAACAGTTCGTGGTTAAATTTATAAAAATCTTCGCGAATGATCTCACCCCGAGGAGCGGGGTGAGATCATTCGCATCCTGGGGTCCAGGGGATCATCCCCTGGCAGCCGGAGGCTTGCTTTCGAAACCCTCGGATCATGAGCGCTATTAAAGAGCCATTATCGAAGGATGAGAAGGATGCCGGCCACGAGGGGAGAGACGAGGGTGAGGAGAATCTCTCGCTTCCCAGGTCGCAGGGCCGCGCCATAACGACACCCCATGCCGATGAGGAAGAAGAGGGCCAGTACGGGAAGCGCCGGGAGAAAAAGACCCAAAATCTGAGCCGCAGAGACGGCCAGAAAGAGCCCTAAAACCGCCAGGGGAATCCCCATTACCCGGTCGTTCAAACCAAATCTCCGGGCTCCCGCGGAGAGAAAGACCACCATAAACCAGTCGGCCACCCCAAAAAAGGGGAGAAGATCGGTGCTGCCGGGGGTGGCAAACTTCATCAGCAAAATTGCCGATACGGGGTAGATCCCATCACCTCCGGAGAGGTAGTAGTCCGCCACATCTGTGGCGATAAAATGGGTGGGTCCCGCCAGAAAACTAAACGCATCGGCACACACCATGACCCCGATGAGGGGGACGAGCTCGTTGGGATGAATAAGGAATCGTGGTAGATACGTCGCCGCCACCCCCACGATGAGAATTTGACCGCAGGTGGTGAGGATCTCCCAGATCATGCGCCCGGGGAGGCCTTGACGCACCAGAAGAAAACTGCCCCCCACAAGGGCCACCCCCAGGGCCAGGCACGCCCACCGCTCAAACACCGATACCGTGGGTGTGGAAACGGCACGCCCCGCCTTGTCGGTGATGAGGGTCAGAAAAAAGAGGTGCAGGGCCAGAACCACCGGTCCGGTACCGGGATACCGCCCCCAAACCTTGGGAAGACATCCCAGCAGGTATCCCACACTCCCACTAATCGCCAGCCAGAGCCCGACTACCTGCAATGCAGCCATCATTCCAAATCGATATTGATTTTTCATACCGTCCATTTAATCACATACCGTACAGGAGGCGCCACCCCGAATGGGACAAGCCAAGAGAGGCATGATTCCGACTCTTGCGGTTCTACCCTGACCGTCCCTGTAGACTCTTGGGCCAAGAGCCATGCGCCCCCAAAAAAAAGGCCCGCATCGATATTATCGATGCGGGCCTTTTAGTATGAACAATAGATAAAAAATATGCGGCTACTGGGTCACTTTGGATCCCCAGGTTTTCAAGGTGGCCATGCCGCCCTGGACGCTCACGACATTGGTGATACCCATTTCTCGTAGGTTGACCTGAGCTTCAAAGGAGCGCACACCGGTATTACAGACGAGAACCACCAAGGTATCTTTGGGCACTTCGTCCAGACGCTTCTTGATCTCCCCCTGGGGGATACTGTGCCACTTACCGGGAAACTTCTCACAAAAGGGAGTGGAGTCGGGGCGTTCCCGACAATCGATGAAGACGCAGTCTCCCTCTTCCCACAAGCCCTCGAAGGTATCCAGGGTGATGGATGCGAGGAGCCCATCCAGGACGTTGTCCGCAACGTTGGCCAGGGAGTTGACGATATCCATGGCGGAGCTGAAAGGTGGAGAGTAGGCCAACTCCAAGTTGCTGATATCCAAAATAGAGGCTTTATACTTCAAGGTAGCGGCCACGGCGTTGATACGCCCGACCATGGCATCGCCACTGCCGGCAAAGCCCTGAATACCCAGGACACGACGGGTCCCCTTCTCCACCACCAATTCCAGGAACATCAGCTCCTTTTCCGGGTAGAAGTGGGCACGATCCAGCTGGCACATGGAGACGCTCACCGCGTCAAAACCGGCTGCTTCGGCCGCCTTGAGGGTCAACCCGGCACCCGCCAGGGATTTTTCGAAGAGTTTGACGACAAAGCTACCCACCGGTGCCTCGGTGGTGGCAGAGCCCCCAGCCATATTGGTACCGATAACCCGCCCCTGGCGGTTGGCAAGGGAGCCCAAGGGCCAGATCCCCACCTTCCCGCTGATGGCGTGGTGCAGTTCGATGCAATCCCCCCCAGAATAGATATCAGGGTCGGAAGTCTCGAGCTTCTCATTGACCACAATACCTCCGGTGGGCCCTACCTCGAGGCCAGCATCCCGGGCCAACTCGCCATTCGGCTGAATCCCCACGGCCATGATGACAATATCGGCTTCCAGGGTGCGCTTATTTGTAATCACACGCTGGATGGCCCCGTCTGACCCTTCAAAGGCGGTGACGCCCTCTCCCAGGTAGAAGTTGACATCATTGGCCTCCATGGAGCATTGGGCCATATGGGCCATCTGCTTACCCACGAAGCCAGGCATGATCTGATCCCCGATCTCAACCACCGAGGTTTCGATGCCCCACATATCGGCCATGGCCTCTGCCATCTCAAGACCGATAAACCCAGCCCCAACGATGACGGCCTTTTGCACTTTCCCAGCCACGATCTGCTCTTTGATCGCCATGGCGTCTTCTAAGTTCCCCACGGCGTGGATACCTTTGAGCTCCTGACCGGGAATCTTAAGATCCCGAGTCCGACTGCCGGCACCGATCACCAACTTATCGTAGGGGTAGCTCTTCTCGGCCCCATCCTTTCCCGTGGCCCAAACGACCTTGGCCTCACGGTCGATACGGGTGACCAGGGTTCCGGTCACCAGCTCTTCAAACCCTTTGATGGTTTTAAAAAACTCTGCGTTCCGAACCATATGATAGGCGGTGCTCTGAAGAGCCGTATGATCTGCGACATCGCCGGATACATAGTAGGGAATGCCACACCCTCCGTAAGAGATATAATCATCTTTGTCGATGAGGGTCACATGGGTTGTGGGATCGATGCGCTTCACTCTGCAGGCAGCCTTGGTTCCCAAGGCTACGCCGCCGATGACAACAACTCGTCTTGACATCTTATTGCCTACCTTTTTGCTTGTGCTTTTCGCCACTGGGCCGGCGTCAAAGGACACAGGTTGGGTCCATTGGCGTCACACCCCACTCACTCATTGTATATCCATATACCGATAAAGCAGCCAGTTTCATGAGGAAACCAAAAGTTCCATCGGCTTATACACCTTACGTTTGTAATATCTTATGCTTCGAATTACAAGAAAAACAAATAGGGATCCAGGGCATGACAAAATCCCCCTCCCATATTAATAATTAAGGAGGTATTTCAAGGAAGCCGCCCACAGGAAGGAATCCTCTTACCTCTTGAAAAGAGTAAAGAAAATGATTTGTCGAAATTATCTACGTCGATGGATCTCCACACAAGCGCCTGAAAAGAGATTCCCCTCTTAAGCCAATCACCCATCAATCATGCCCGTAAATGATGCTTCTTTTTCTTCAATAGAAGCGAGGCCTCATTTAAATCAGACACATCGATAATCGTCAGTCCCAGATCATCAAAAATACCATCCACCATCGATTTGACCTTTTTGGGTAAACCATGGGCAATACGGATAAGATGGGCCACATTCATCTGGACAAAGGTACAGGCCACCTTTCGAATATAAAATGCATTTTTCTGATCCCCACTATCCTGAATTGACTGGGCATCGACGATGACAGAGCACCCGCTGCGCAGGGAGTCCAACACGGTGACAAGATGATTTGAAAATTGCTTGGCACTCTTATAATCAAACTCACCGGCCATTTTTACGTAGAGACGGTTCTCGACGGTAAAACCCCGAATGGCCCACATGGCCGTATGGGTACGCCCCACCTTGCTCTCCCCTTTCCGGCCCCGCTCCAGCTCCTTGATCCGCCTCTTGGCCCACCCGATCTCTTTATCGCGCGCCTCCACCACATCCAAGAGATGGCAGATATCTTCAAGAATTTCCTTTTCTTCCATGCCTTCCAGGGGCTTATCCCTGTATTTTTCGGCAATACCAGAAAATCGGCTATCGCTCTTGGCCATACCCCCTCCACCTCACTTTAAAACATTCATGTCTATTCTCTTGACTTTATTATCGGAATAACACTACTTCTTTTGAAGGTCTTTCATTATTATTTTTTAACATTATTATTTTCAATAATCCTTCGTTCACACTATACCTATGCTAACTTTCAAACAGCTGCTCTACCGTATCAGAGAAAATGAAATAACCGCTCGAAAATTCCATGAAGTTGAGACAAAAATACTCACCGTCCTCAATTTCAAGGATTTATTTGAGGCACTTTTGTCTGAAATATCAAAACAGTTCAATCTTCCCTGTGTCTGGATCACTCTCATAGAGGAGAGTGAGGCATCTCGTCTTTTACTCAAAGCCTTTGGCTCTTCGACGCTCCTGCCCAAACAAGTGCACCTCACGGCACGATCTCAATTTCGCGGACTCTTAGGGACCGGCACCACCCCCACCCTGATTAATGAAGACCTCCATGCCTACCACAGCCTCATACCAAAAAAAAATGGGTGGATGATTCGCTCCATGTCCATTGCTCCCATCACCCTTGACGGTGAGGTCATCGGGAGCTTGAATCAGGGGGATATTGATGCAGAACGTTTCACACCCGATTTAGACCCCGTCCTGATCGCACAACTCGCCCTAAAATTCTCCCTGTGCCTCTCCAATGTCACAGCCCATGAACGCTTGCGGCTCCTGGCATTTAATGACCCCCTCACGGAACTGCTCAATCGCCGTGCCATGGAACACGCCCTGGAGCATGAATTTAATCGGGCCAAACGCTACCAACGAGAACTCGCCATCGCCTTCCTCGATCTCGATAAATTCAAAAAAATTAATGACCAGTATGGTCACGACACCGGTGATAAAGTCCTCATGGAGGTCGCCCAGACCCTCTCCCACCACACCCGGGAGAGCGATATACTCTGTCGGTTTGCCGGAGATGAGTTCGTCCTGGTACTACCGGAGACGACCCTTAGCCAGGCAGAATCCATGATATGGCGGATCCAAAATAAAATGGAAACAACGCCGCTCCATGTGAACGGCCACACCATTTACCAGCTTGCCAGTGCCGGTATCGCCTCCCTCACGAGGGAGGCGAGCCCCGACTACCTCACCCTGCTGCAAAAACAAAAAAAGCCCGCGGCAAAATGCCGTGGGCTTTTATGTGCAACAGGTCACAGCCACCTCCTGAGCGAATGCTCCTTGGCTGTTACTAACTGTTCATGCAGACCGGTAGAGTCGTCAAAACTCCACCCGGCATTACGCGTCGGTTACTGCAGAGGCTTCAGGCTTGGGTGAGGTGAACTCAACCATGGCCATAGACGCCGCATCACCGGCTCGAAAGCCGATCTTGGTCACGCGGGTGTATCCGCCGTTTTTATCTGCGAAGCGTGCAGGAGCCTCTTCAAAAAGCTTATGCACCACATCTTTTTCGATAATAACAGCCATCGCCTGACGACGGGCATGGAGATCTCCACGCTTTGCCAGGGTAATCATTTTATCCGCCCAACGACGCAGCTCTTTGGCCTTGACGTCGGTGGTTTTGATCCTCTCGTGTTTAAATAGAGAGGTCACCATATTGCGAAACATCGCCTTACGATGGGCAGATGTTCTATTCAGCTTAACGCCTGCTTTTCTATGTCTCATGTACTCTTACTCCCCTTCAGATCCGTCTTCCTCTTTCGGGCTGAAACCATCAAGTTTCATTCCGAGGGAAAGCCCCATCTCAGTCAAGACCTCTTTGATCTCATTCAGAGATTTTCGACCGAAGTTCTTGGTTTTAAGCATTTCGGCTTCTGTTTTCTGAACGAGCTGATATATCTTGATGATATCGGCATTTTTAAGGCAGTTGGCACTTCGGACCGAGAGCTCAAGCTCATCTACATTTCTATAGAGGTTTTCATTGAAATCTCTGTCCCCGCCCTCTTCACTGACGCTATCGTGTTCAGGCTCAATATCTTCATCAAAGTTGATGAAAGGACTCATCTGCTCTTTAAGAATTTTTGCAGCATACGCCACAGAATCCTCTGGAATCAGACTTCCGTCCGTCCACACTTCAAGGGTCAGCTTATCGTAGTCCGTTTTCTGCCCCACACGAGAGTTTGACACCGTGTAGTTGACCTTTTTGATGGGAGAAAAGACAGTATCGATGGCAATGGTGCCAACGGGTGCATCTGCGTCTTTATTGTCCCTGGCCAAAGCATACCCACGTCCCACTTCAACAGTGAGATCTACGCTAAGCTTACCACCGTCATTCAGAGTCGCAATATGAAGATCCGGATTCAGAATCTCCACCCTTCCGTCAGGACTGATGAGGTCGCCAGCACATACCTTGCCGGGGCCTTCGGCCCTCAACTCCAGTACACGCATTTCGGTGTCATCCACCTTCAGCTTCAGCTCTTTAATATTGAGAATCAGCTCAGAGACATCCTCAAGAACCCCTGGAATTGGGGAGAATTCATGTAGAACCCCCTCAATTTTGACGGACACGACGCCAGCACCGTAGAGGGATGAAAGAATGATCCTCCGGAGGGCATTTCCGATGGTTGTGCCGTATCCCCGTTCGAGAGGTTCACATACAAACTTGCCGTAAGTTGAACTGCCGGACAGAAGCACCTTGTCCGGACTGATCATCTCATGCCAGTTCATGTAAATCATTTCGTTTGATGTCATATTGATCTCCAGAATTGTGCCAAGAGCAACAATTTACGTCCCGTAATATGCTCCACTACTTGGAGTACAGTTCTACGATCAGCTGTTCTTGAATCGGCAGGGTGATATCTTCACGTGCAGGAAGATTTACAACTCTGGCTTTCATGTTCTCTTTGTCCAGTTCCAGCCACTGGGGCACACCACGACGAACAACGGCGTCCACAGCATCCTGAACAAACTGAACCTTCTTGCTCTTCTCGCGGATCTCAATTACATCATCTTTCTTCACGATGTAAGAGGGGATATCCACTTTACAGCTATTCACGAGGAAATGGCCATGACGAACAAAATGACGCCCCTGGGTACGAGAGTTGACAAAACCAAGTCGGTAAACGACGTTATCAAGTCTGCATTCGAGGGCTTGCAGCAGGTTGGTACCGGTAATCCCTTTTTTCTGATCCGCCTTCTTGAAGATGATGCGGAACTGCTTTTCAGAAACACCGTAAATACGTCTTACTTTCTGCTTTTCCCTAAGCTGAATACCGTAATCGGAAAATTTTGAGCGACGCTGACCATGCTGTCCAGGTGCGTAGCTGCGACGGTCAAAGCTACACTTGTCAGAGTAGCATCGATCGCCCTTAAGGAAAAGTTTCATATTTTCACGTCTGCAGAGACGGCAGACGGAACCCCTGTATCTAGCCAAATCCTCCTCCTTTGATACTTCTTATATTGTATCAGTCGAAATAATCTTTTTTAAACTCTTCTCTTCTTCGGGGGGCGACAACCGTTATGCGCCACAGGGGTGACGTCCCTGATCTTGGTAATCACGAACCCTGCTGCCTGAAGTGCACGAAGGGCGGACTCGCGACCTGCGCCGGGTCCTTTCACTTCAACTTCCACGGTTTTCATGCCGTGTTCCTGAGCCTTCTTGGCCGCATCTTCTGCTGCAAGCTGTGCAGCAAAAGGGGTGCTCTTACGGGACCCTTTGAAGCCGTGCATGCCGGCGCTGGACCAGGAGATAACGTTGCCGTTGGTATCGGTAATAGATACAATGGTATTGTTAAACGTGGACTGGATATGAACCACTCCACTGGATATATTCTTTCTGACTTTTTTCTTTTGTTTTGCGCGTGTCTTCGCCATGACGCTTAAAAGCCTCCTTTAATCGTGACCAAGTGTCCCAAGCTGCAAGTTACTACTTCTTCTTCTTAATAGCAGCTCGTTTGGGGCCTTTTCGGGTCCGTGCGTTGGTTTTCGTTCTCTGTCCGTTGACAGGGAGGGATTTACGATGACGAAGTCCACGATAACAACCTAAATCCATCAATCGCTTGATGTTCATTGACACTTCCGTGCGGAGTTCTCCCTCTACACGACAATCGCTGCCAATGGTTTTTCGGATAAGGTTGACATCAGATTCTGTCAAATCCTGAGTATTTGTACTCGGATCAATATCGTTCTTTCCGAGGATCTCTTTCGCTGTCGAGAGGCCAACACCATAGATGTAGGTCAACGCGATATCAATTCTTTTTTTTCTGGGTAAATCTACCCCTGCAATCCTTGCCAAAATTTATCCTCCTCTATCCCTGTCTCTGCTTATGACGTTTGTTTTCGCAGATAACCCGTACAACGCCGTGACGACGGACAACCTTGCACTTAGGACATATTTTTTTTACTGAAGCTCTAACTTTCATCTGGGCTATACTCCCTCGTTTCATCCTTCAAATATCGTAAGGATAGCTACTTGGATCGGTAGGTGATTCTTCCTCTGGTCAAGTCGTAGGGTGACAGTTCGACTGTCACCTTATCTCCGGGCAGAATTTTGATAAAATGCATACGCATCTTACCAGAGATGTGAGCCAAGATCTGATGCTTGTTTTCCAGTTCCACCTTAAACATTGCATTGGGCAAAGTTTCAAGCACAGTCCCCTGCACCTTGATGGGTTCTTCCTTTGCCATAACTCTCCTCCCACGATAATCGAATGTGTCTGGTCCAATGGGTTAAAACGGCTCACACCGCTTTCGACCAGATTGCAGAGTTTACCTTACGAATGATCTCCAAATATCGAGTATCTTATCATTGCAACTCAAGCTGGCTAAGTTTCACGGAGAGGTGGCCCCAAAACAAAAAAAACCAGCATGATCTGATACTACACTCGCAAATGGATGACAACCCTTTTCTCCCACCCACCCGGTGAGGGGAGATGGGAAAGGGGCTATACATCCATATACGTACAAACAGTTCGTGAACTTAACGACGACCCTTCATCGTTTTGCCATCCCCCAGAAAGCCGCTATAATTTCTCATGACGAGATGCGATTCCATCTGGGCAACAGTGTCAATGGCGACACCCACTACAATAAGCAGGGCCGTTCCACCGAAATAGAAAGGGACGTGCACTTTGGTAATCAGGAGGGTGGGAAGCACGCAGATGGCGGAGACGTAGATGGCTCCTACGACCGTGATGCGGGTGAGCACCTTATCGATGTAGTCGGCTGTACGCTTACCCGGCCTAATTCCCGGAATGTATCCACCATTCTTCTTCATGTTCTCCGCGACATCCGTGGGGTTGAACTGGATGGCGGTATAAAAGAAACAGAAGAAGACAATGAATCCCACAAAAATCAACGAGTAGAGTGGACTACCCGGTGCCATCATACTACTGATCGTCTGCATCACTGGAATATCGGGAAAAAACGACGCGATGGTCGTCGGGAACACGATAATGGAAGAGGCGAAGATGGGCGGGATCACACCAGAGGTGTTGATCTTCAAGGGCAGATGAGAACTCTGACCGCCATAGACCTTACGGCCCACGACGCGTTTGGCATACTCTACGGGAATGCGGCGCTGGGCCGTCTCCATATAGATAATAAACCACACCACAGAGACCATCATGGCGATGAGCAGCAGCACGCTGAAGAGCCCCATCTCACCAGAGGAGAGGAGTCTGAAGGTACTGATGACCGCTGAGGGCATACGGGCGATAATCCCTGCAAAAATGATCAGGGAGATCCCGTTACCGATGCCACGCTCTGTAATCTGCTCACCCAGCCACATGATAAATGCCGTACCGGCCGTCAAGGTGATGACGGTCATGATACGAAAGCCCCAACCGGGATTCGTTACGACGTGCATGGCTTCCAAACCCACACTGATACCGAAGCCTTGGATCACGCTGAGAAGCACCGTACCGTACCGTGTGTACTGGGTGATTTTCTTCTGTCCCTGCTCCCCTTCTTTCTTCAGCTGTTCAAGGTGAGGAACCACCACGGTCATCAACTGCAGAATGATAGATGCACTGATGTAGGGCATAATGCCCAGGGCAAAAACGGAGAGTCTCTCCAATGCCCCCCCGGAAAACATGTTAAACATGCCAACGATACCGCCGCCGTATTTTGAAAAAATATCGGCGAGGGCATCGGCATTGATTCCGGGTGTGGGAACGTGAACCCCAATGCGATAGACAAGCAAAAGCATCAGGGTTGTTACGATCCGCTTCTTCAGTTCCGGTAATTTGAATAGGTTCTGGAATCCACTGGTCGTCATATGGTCTTAGGCCTCTACTGTTCCACCTGCTGCTTCAATTTTCTCTCGAGCACTTTTAGACACCTGACACTCTTTGATGGTGAGTTTCATGGTGACCTCACCATTTCCGAGAATCTTGATGCCATCGCGGCGACCTTTCACAAGGCCGGCCCCTACGAGAGCCGCTTCATCAACAACCTGACCCTCTTCGAAACGGGCGAGGTCCTGAACATTCAGGATGGCGAACGCTTTTTTGAAAATATTGGTGAAGCCACGCTTGGGAAGACGTCGATAGATGGGCATCTGTCCACCTTCGAAACCAGGACGGACGCTGCCGCCTGAACGGCTTTTAAAACCCTTGGTACCACGACCAGAGGTCTTACCCCAACCGGAGCCTACACCGCGGCCAATACGCTTGCGCGCCTTGACCGAGCCTTCTGCCGGTGACAGTTCATTAAGCTTCATTGGTGTTCTCCTCTACTTTCACAAGATGAACAACCTTATTGACCATACCCCGAATAGAGGGGGTGTCTTCCAGCTCGACTGTTTTGTTCATCTTCGTCAGGCCCATGCCCCTGAGCACACGACGGTGCTTTTCGGGTCGGCCGATCATGCTTCTGACAAGAGTAATTTTCAGCTTTTGTGACATTTGCTAACTCCCCCGATTACAGATCTTCAGGTCTCAGACCCCTGCGCCGGGCCACTTCCGCACGGCTCTGGTTTGCTTTCAGGCCTGCGATGGTGGCTTTGACTACGTTATGGGGGTTGTTGGAACCCATGCATTTGGTCAGAATATCAGTAACACCCACGGCTTCGAGTACGGCGCGAACCGCACCACCAGCAATGAGTCCAGTACCTTCTGAGGCAGGCTTAAGAAGCACACGCCCGGCACCAAATTTACCAATCACCTCGGAGGGAATCGTTCCATTCACAAGGTTGACCTTCACCATTGTCTTCTTGGCGCTTTCAACACCTTTACGAATGGCTTCGGGAACCTCGCCCGCTTTACCGAGACCGTAACCAATACTGCCTTTTCCATCTCCGACGACAACAATGGCACTAAAGCTGAATCTGCGACCACCCTTGACGACCTTGGCAACGCGGTTGATATAGACAACCTTGTCGATCAATCCGTTTTCTTCTGTGTCTTTTCTGAACAAAGGACGCCTCCTTCAGATTAAAATTCCAGTCCTGCTTCTCGTGCCCCATCAGCGAGGGACTTCACACGGCCATGGTAGATGTAGCCGCTTCGATCGAAAACGACACTTTTTACACCTTTTTCCATAGCTCTTACCGCTACAAGCTTGCCAACGACCTTGGCCTTAGCTGACTTGTCGCCGCCCTCTTCTACGCTATACCCTTTGTCGACAGTGGATGCCGCTGCAAGAGTGACACCGGCAGTATCGTCGATGAGCTGCGCATAGATATGCTTGGCGCTGCGAAACACACAGAGACGAGGACGTTCCTGAGTTCCGACAATCTTCTTACGGATCCTGATCTTTTTTTTGAGTCGCTTCTCTTTACGAGAACTTATAGTAGCCATATCTTTATCCTGTATATGATAAGCTGAACCTTGGCGGGACCCGAAAAAGCGGGTCCCGTCCACACCATAGCTGGCGAAGCAAAGTCAGGCTTATTATTTTCCTGTCTTTCCAGCTTTTCTCTGGATGTGCTCGTCGACATATTTGATCCCCTTGCCCTTGAAAGGCTCGGGAGGTCGAACGTCGCGGATGTTGGCGGCAACCTGACCGACCAACTGCTTGTCAACGCCAACAATCTTGAGAATGTTCTTCGCAACAGAAGCAGTGATGCTTTTGGGAAGTTCATAGCTGACGGCGTGTGAGTATCCGACGTTTAGAATAATCGTCTGACCTTTAACTTCCACCTTATAGCCGATACCATTGACCTCAAGGGCCTTTTCAAATCCCGTACTGACGCCAATCACCATATTGGCGGCAATGGCTCGGACCATCCCATGATATGCGCCCGCATCACGAACGTTATCGATGATTTCAACGGATATGACGTTGTCCTCAATTTTCAGGTCCACCACAGGATGGATATCCTGTTCCAGCTTGCCTTTGGGGCCTTCAACTACAAGTTTTCTATCCGCATAAGCCGCCTTGACGGATTCAGGCAGCACAATGGGCTTTTTTCCAATTCGAGACATAATGTCGCTCCCTTGCTACCAAATATTGCAGAGAATTTCTCCGCCAAGTTTTTGCGACTTAGCCTGCTTGTCGGTCATCACACCCTTGGAGGTAGAGACCACGGCCACGCCAAGTCCGTTAAGGACCGGCTTCAGGTCATTATACTTGGCATACATACGTCGGCTGGGCTTGCTCACTCTGGTGATTCCGAAAATGGCGTGGGTACCTACATTATCATATTTGAGGTACAGCCTCAGCATGCCCTGCTTTCCGTCTTCGACAAACTTGTAGTTCTTGATGAAGCCCTGTTCCTGAAGAACCCGTGCGATTTCCACCTTGATTTTTGATCCGGGGATATCGACTTTGGGGAACTTGGCTTTGCCGGCATTGCGGATGCGTGTTAACAAATCCGCAATAGGATCACTCATCGTCATGATTTACTCCGTTGAATAGTACTGTAAAGGTTTATACCAGTTTCGAGGGATAAGCTTAAAGCTTACCAGCTCGACTTAGTAACACCGGGTAACTTGCCGTGCGATGCAAGGTTCCTGAAACAGATACGGCAGACTCCGAACTTTCGCATGAAAGCCCTGGGTC